>DATJUK010000161.1:0-20779 GCA_035502495.1 Solirubrobacterales bacterium | reverse complement strand
AAAGCGCTCGTATAGAGCGCTTTTCGGCCCATCAACGCTCAGGCCGGGGCGGCGTCGTTGTCGCCGCGGCGCTTCAGGAGCCACCAGGCGAGGCCGAGGACGATCGCGGCGGCGACCACGTAGTCGAGGTAGCCGAGGTTGTGGCGCCAGCTCTCCCAGTTGTCGCCGACGCTCTGGCCGAGCAGGGCGAGGGCCAGGACCCAGGGGATCGAGCCGAGCGTGGTCAGCAGCGAGAAGCGGGCGAGCGGCATCCGCGCCACCCCGGCCGGGACCGAGACGAAGGTGCGCACCAGCGGCAGCATCCGCGAGAAGAAGACGGTGGCGTCGCCCCAGCGCTCGAACCAGCCCTCGGTCTGCTTCAGCCGTGCCGGGCTGACGTGGAAGAGCCGGTTGCGTTCGAGCAGGTCGACCCGGCCGAGGTAGCCGATCGCGTAGCCGATCAGCGAGCCGACCAGGTTGCCCAGCACCCCTGCGGTGACGATCCCGGCCAGGGTCAGTTCGCCTTTCGAGACGGCGAAGCCGGCGAACAGCATGATCGCCTCGCTCGGCACCGGGATGCAGGCCGACTCCAGCGTCATCAGCACGAAGACGGCGGGCAGCCCCGCCGAGCTGATGAATTCGGTGGCGGCGTTGACTATCGGGTTGAGGACGAAGTCCGTCACGGAGGCGTAGGGCATGCCCCCACCGTCGCGGGCCCTGCTTAAGCCGAGATGAGAAGCTCTCTCATCTCCCCTTCATGTCCGGAGAGGATCTTGGAGGACGATGAGGGTCTTGGTGGTCGAGGACGAGGTGAAGATGGCGGCGCTGCTGCGGCGCGGCCTGAGCGAGGAAGGGCTCAACGTCGACGTCGCCGACGAGGGCGAGCGCGCCCTCCTGATGGCGGCCTCCGCCGACTACGACGCCGTCGTGCTCGACGTGATGCTGCCCGGGATCGACGGCTTCGAGACCTGCCGTCGCCTGCGCCGCGAAGGGGTCTGGGCCCCGGTCCTGATGCTGACCGCGCGCGGCGCCCTCGACGACCGCGTCGCCGGGCTCGACGGCGGCGCCGACGACTACCTGGTCAAGCCCTTCGCCTTCGCCGAGCTGCTCGCGCGCCTGCGCGCCCTCGTCCGCCGCGGCACGGTCGAGCGCCCGCCGGTGATGGAGGTCGGCGACCTGAGGCTCGACCCCGGCACCCGCCAGGTCTGGCGCGGCGACGTCGAGATCGATCTGTCCTCGAAGGAGTTCACCCTGCTGGAGACCTTCATGCGCCACGCCGGCTACGTCCTCTCCCGCACCCAGCTGCTCGAGCAGGCCTGGGAGTACGACTTCGAGCACCGCTCGAACGTGGTCGAGGTCTACGTCCGCTACCTGCGCCGCAAGGTCGACGTCCCCTTCGGGCGCAAGTCGATCGAGACGGTGCGCGGCGCCGGCTACAGACTGCGGAAGGACGGAGGCCGCTGAGCCGGCTCTCGATCCGCCTTCGCCTCACCCTCGTCTTCGCCGCGGTGATCGCCCTGGTGCTGGCGGCCACCGGGGTCTTCGTCTACCTGCAGTTCGAGCACGAGGCGAACACCTCCCTCGACGCGGGGCTGCGCACCCGTGCCGACGAACTCTCCGCAGCGGTCCGCCAGTCCGGCTCGCGCTCGGTCCACGACCGCCACCTGGTCGGCAAGACCGACAGCTTCGCCGAGGTGCTCGATCCCGATGGCAAGGTGCTCGACTCCTCGCTGACGATCGGCGACACCGACCTGCTCGACCCGGCGCAGCTGCAGCGGGCCGCCCGGGAAGCCGTCTTCGTCGACCGCGGCCCGCTGCCCGGCACCGACGGCGGCGTCCGCCTGCTGGCGACCCCGGTCGACGCGCCCGCCGGCACCGAGATCGTCGTCGTCGGCACCTCGACCACGGCCCGCGAAGAGTCCTTCACCGACCTCCTCCAGCTGCTGCTGATCGGCCTCCCGGCGGCGCTGATCCTCGCCTCGATCGCCGGCTACGGCGTCGCCGCCGCGGCGCTCCGCCCGGTCGAGGCGATGCGGGCGCGGGCGGAGGAGATCTCCACCGCCGCCCCCGACGAGCGCCTGCCGGTCCCCGACACCCGCGACGAGGTGGCGCGCCTGGGGGAGACGCTGAACGAGATGCTCGCCCGGCTCGGCGACGCGCTGGAGCGCGAGCGCGCCTTCGTCGCCGACGCCAGCCACGAGCTGCGCACGCCGCTGGCGATCCTCCGCACCGAGCTCGAGCTCGCCCTCGCCCAGGGCCGCTCGCCGGAGGAGCTGCGGGCCGCGCTCTCCTCCGCCGCCGAGGAGACCGACCGCCTCACCCAGCTCTCCGAGGACCTGCTGACGATCGCCCAGACCGAGCGCGGCGAGCTGCCGCTGCGGCTGGAGCCGCTGCGCCTCGCCGACACCTTCGCGGCGGTCGAGCGCCGCTTCGCCCGGCGCGCCGACGAGGCGGGCCGGCGGATCGAGGTGGGGGAGGGCGGCGAGCTGGAGCTGGTCGCCGACTGGCTGCGGCTCGACCAGGCGATCGGCACGATCGTCGACAACGCGCTCCGCTACGGGGCGGGGACGATCACCCTGTCGGCCCGCCCCGGCTCCGCGCCCGCGGTCGAGATCCACGTCACCGACGAGGGCGAGGGCTTCCCGCCCGCCTTCCTCGACCGCGCCTTCGAGCGCTTCAGCCGCGCCCCCGGCGTCCGCGACGAGGGCTCCGGCCTCGGCCTGGCGATCGTCGCCACCGTCGCCGCGGCGCACGGGGGCTCCGCGCACGCCGCCAACCGGCCCGCGGGCGGGGCCGACGTCTGGCTCGTCATCCCGCTCTCATCTCGCCTTAATCGCGAGCCCGCATGATCGCCGCGCGATGCACGACCCGATCTCATACCTGCAGGCGCTGATCCTCGGCCTCACCCAGGGCGTCGCCGAGCCGTTCCCGGTCTCCAGCCTCGGCCACGGGGTGATCATCCCCAGCCTCTTCGGCTGGGACATCCACCAGAACGACGACTACTTTCTCGCCTTCCTGGTCGCCACCCACTGCGCCACCGCGCTGGTCCTCTTCTTCTACTTCCTCGGCGACTGGGTGCGGATCTTCAAGGGCCTCGGCCGCTCGGTCCGCGATCGCGGCATCGGCCCCGGCGACGACGACGCGCGGCTCGGTTGGCTGCTGGTGGTGGGGACGATCCCGGCCGGGATCCTCGGCCTGGCGCTCCAGCATCCGCTGCGCACCCTCTTCGCCTCGCCCGAGACCGCGGCGCTCTTCCTCACCCTCAACGGCATCCTCCTGCTCGCCTTCGAGCGGCTGCGCCGGCGGCAGCCCGAACGCGGCGACGGCGAGGGCGATCCCGACCCCAGGATCGCCCGCCGGGTCAGCCTCAGGCAGGCTGCCGCGATCGGCACCGCCCAGGCGGCGGCGCTGATCCCCGGCATCTCGCGCTCCGGGGTGACGATGGGCGGCGGCCTCCTGGTCGGCCTCTCGAACGAGGACGCGGCCAAGTTCGGCTTCCTCCTCGCCACCCCGGTGATCGCCGCCGCCGGGGTCCTGAAGCTGCCGGAACTCTTCGGCTCGGCCGGGGACGGGGTGCGCGGCCCGGCGCTGGTCGGCGCGCTCGCCGCCGCCTTCACCACCTTCCTCGCCGTCCGCTTCCTGCTCCGCTACTTCCAGAGCAATCGTCTCACCCCGTTCGGTATCTACTGTCTGGTGGCCGGAATCGTCTGCAGCCTGATCTTCGCCCTCTGACGCTTGTCGCCCGCCGGGGAACAGGCGTCGAGATGAGATGAGCGGAGCCGAGGCAAGCCTCGCGCTCTCGGTGTTCCTCGCCTGCGCGGTGGAGGCGGTCGAGGCCTTCACGATCGTCCTCGCGGTGGGGACCACCCGGCACTGGCCCGCGGCCCTGGCCGGGACCGGGGTGGCGGCGCTGGCGCTGGCGGCGCTGGTCGCGGCGCTCGGCCCGGCGCTCACCGTGCTGCCGCTCGGCGTCCTGCGGGTGGTGGTCGGCGGGCTGCTCCTCACCTTCGGCCTGCAGTGGCTGCGCAAGGCGATCCTGCGCGCCGCCGGGGCGAAGGACAAGCACGACGAGGAGGCGATCTTCGCCACCGAGCGCGCCGCCGCCGCGGCAGCCCCCGCCGCCGGCGGCTTCGACGGCTACGCCTTCGCGATCTCCTGCAAAGCGGTGCTGCTGGAGGGGCTCGAGGTCGCCTTCATCGTCCTCACCTTCGGCGCCAACCAGCACGACGTCGGGCTCGCCGCGGCGGCCGCGGCGGCGGCGGTCCTCGCCGTGGTCGGCGCCGGGCTGGCGCTGCGGGCGCCGCTGGCGCGGGTGCCGGAGAACGGGATGAAGTTCACCGTCGGCGTGCTGCTGACCAGCTTCGGGATCTTCTGGGGCGCCGAGGGCGCGGGCGCGAGCTGGCCCGGGGGAGAGGCCTCGCTCGCGCCGCTCGTCGCCGTCGTCCTCGCGGCGAGCCTGGCGATGGTCGCCGAGGTCCGCGGCCGCGCGGCTACCGCAACGGTGACGGGATCACGGGGCGCCGCGCCATGACCCGACCGGCCAGGCGCGTGAGCCCGCGCCGCATCCTCACCGCGATCTGGGACTTCGTCGTCGGCGACGACCCGCGGTCGGCCCTGGCGGCCCTCGCCGCGATCGGCCTGACCGCCGTCGTCTGCGCCCTCGGCCTCCCCGCCTGGTGGACTGCCCCGGCGGTGGCGCTGGCTTCCTTGCGCTGGTCCCTGCGCGGTGCCCGTCCCTCGGCGACCAAGGCCTCGAGGACGAGCTCGTAATGATCGGTGCGGCACATGAGCCGACCGTAGGCCCGCTTTCTTCAGCGCGCCTTTGCGCTCCCTAAAAACCCACCGAGAGTCGCGCGCGCGTCCGGCCGGTCCGGGGCGCTAGCGGTCCATCTGCATCAGCTGCCAGATCCCCCACAGCACACAGCCCAGCGCGCCGATCCCGATCGTGGTGTTGACCGCTTCGGCGGTCTCCGGTTCGATCGTCGCCAGGCCGCAGAGGCAGAGGAGTGCGGCGAGCAGAGCCCACGCCCACTTCCACTCGAACGGCTTGAGGTGGTTCACGGCAAAAATGGTACGCCGATTCTCGCCTCCCGGATGTAGCCGAGATGTCACCCTCAGCCGCCTCTCAGGTCGGGCCTCGCGGCTTACCCGATCGGGCCCGATCACAGCCGCGTAACAATCGGCGGCCGATATCGGGATTCGATACCGGCCGATGCGCGAGTTCCTCCGCGGGGCCGTCCAGCTCCACATCCTCCACCACGCCGCCGCGGGCGAGATCCACGGCGCCTGGATGTCGCGCGAGCTCGCCGAGCACGGCTACGAGATCAGCCCGGGGACGCTCTATCCGACCCTGCACCGGCTCGAGTCCGAAGGGCTGCTGAGCTCCCGTGCCAGGGTCGAGGACGGCCACTCCCTGCGCGCCTACGAGATCACCGCGGAGGGACGCGAGGCCCTGCGGCGGACGCGCGCGGCGCTGCGGGAGCTTGCCGACGAGGTCCTCGATGACTGACGGGGGGCCCGGCGCAGCCATCCCCGGGCGGGAGGGCTCGGCCTCGCTGGAGACCGTCGCCCGCGAGTGGACCCGGATCGGGGTCACCGGCTTCGGCGGCCCGCCCGCCCACATCGCCCTGCTGCGCAAGCTGGTGGTCGACCGCGAGGGGTGGATGGACCATCACGCCTTCGAGGACGCGAACGCCGCCTGCTCGCTTCTGCCCGGTCCCTCCTCGACCCAGCTGGCGATCTTCTGTGCCTACCGGGTGGCGGGCTGGCCGGGGGCGATCGTCGGCGGCCTCGGCTTCGTCGTCCCCGCTGTCGTCATGATCCTCGCCCTCTCGCTGGTCTTCCTCTCCGGCTCGCCGCCCGACTGGATCAGGGGCGCCGGGGCGGGGGCCGGGGCGGCGGTCGCGGCGGTCGCGGTGCGCGCCGGCGGGGACCTGCTGCGGCCGAGCCACGAGCGCGCCCGCCGCGAAGGCGGCGCCCTCGCGCGCTGGGCCGCCTACGGGCTGGCGGGCGGGCTCGCCGCGGCGACGATCGGTCCTTGGCTGGTCCTCGTCCTGGTCGGCTGCGGGCTGCTCGAGCTGGCGATCCGCCACGTCCGCGGGGGCGGCGGCTCGGCGCTGTCGGCGGTGCCGCTCGTCGCGCCGAAGGCGGCGCTCGCCGGCACCTTCGCGCCCGCCGCCCGCCTCCGGGACACCGCCCTCGCCGCCGGCCTGCCCCTCGCCGCGCTCACCTCGACCGGCACCGTCGGCGACCTGGTCTGGACCGCGCTCAAGGTGGGCGCCCTCTCCTTCGGCGGCGGCTTCGTGATCGTGCCGCTGATGCAGGGCGACGCCGTCCACGCCTACCACTGGATGAGCAACGCCGAATTCCTCAACGCGGTGGCGCTGGGACAGGTGACCCCGGGCCCGGTGGTGGCGACGGTCGCCGCGGTCGGCTACGGGGCCTACGGGATCGCCGGCGGCCTGCTCGCCGCGCTGGTCGCCTTCCTGCCCTCGTTCTCCTTCATCCTGCTCGGCGGCGGCCGCTTCGAGCGCCTGCGCGCCAACCGGCTCGCCCGCGCCTTCCTCGCCGGCGCCGGCCCGGCGGCGATCGGCGCGATCCTCGGCTCCGCCGTCCCGCTCGCCGGGGCCCTCTCGGAGGCCTGGCAGTTCGTCGTCCTCGGCCTCGCCGCCATCGCCCTGCTGCTCGCCCGCCGCGGCGTCGTCTCCGTCCTCCTCGCCGCCGGCGCGATCGGCGCCACCGTCGCCCTCACCGGCGCCCCCCTGCCCTAGTCGCCCCCCCGTACGCCCGCCCCCCGGTGCGTTCGCACTTATCACCGCATACCGGGGACAACTGCGAACGCACCTGCTTGGCTTGCTCTCATCGACGGTTTAGCGCGGCGCCCTAGCTTGGCCCGCCATGACCATCTCGCTCTCCTCGCCGAAGTCCCGCGCGCTTGTCGCCAAGGTCCCCGAGATCATCGCCTTCTTCTGGCTCACGAAGGTGGCGACGACGGCGATGGGGGAGTCGACCTCCGACTGGATGAACGGCTTTCTCGGGCCCGCGATCGCGGTGCCGCTGATGCTGGCGCTGCTGATCTGGACCCTGCGCCGGCAGTTCCGCGCCGATCGCTACGAGGCCTGGACCTACTGGTCGGTGGTCGTCATGGTCGCGGTCTTCGGCACCTCGGCCGCCGACGCCCTCCACGTCGGTGCAGGCATCCCCTACGTCGCCTCGACCGCCTTCTACGCGGTCACGCTCGCGGCGATCTTCCTGGCCTGGTACCGGGTCGAGGGCACGCTCTCGATCCACTCCATCTACACCCGCCGGCGCGAGGCCTTCTACTGGGCGACCGTGCTCGCCACCTTCGCCCTCGGCACCGCCGCCGGCGACATGACCGCGACCAGTCTCCACGTCGGCTTCTTCGGCTCGATCTGCCTGTTCGCGGCGCTGATCGCGATCCCGGCGATCGGCTACCTGAGGTTCGGGATGAACGAGGTGCTCGCCTTCTGGATGGCCTACGTCCTCACCCGGCCGCTCGGGGCCTCGGTGGCGGACTGGCTCGCGGTGTCCCCGAGCCGCGGCGGCGTGGGCCTCGGCGCGGGCGGCGTCAGCCTGATCCTGGCCGCCTCCGTGTACCTCGCGGTCCGCCGCCTGGCGACGACCAAGATGGACGTCCGCGGCGACGACTCCGACCCCGACGGGCCGGCGGACGGCTCAGACCTGGGCGGGCTCGGCCGCGGTCGAGCCCTCGGCCTCGACCTTGGGTAGAGCCTCAGGCAAGGTGTAGAAGTGCTCGGTGGCGCCGCGCACGGCGCGCTGGCGCACCAGCACGATCAACCCCGCTTTGGCCAGCTCGGTCACGTGGTAGTTCGTGTTGCTGAGCGGGATCTGCAGCTCGTGGCTGAGGTCGCTGGGGGAGAGGACGCGGCCGCCGTCGATGCCGAGGATTTCCAGGATCGAGATCCGCAGCGGGTGTGCGGTGGCCCGCGCGAGCCGCTCCCAGGCGACCGGGATCGACTTTCCCTGAGGGCGCCCGCCGTTCTTGCCCTTGGCCATCAGCTCCGCGACTCCGTTTCCGTTGCCATTTGCGTGTTGCTCAAGTACCCCGTTTTGTGCGGCCATGCATTCGAGATTACCAAAAAATATTGACTCATGGACCTATTATCGGGTACAGTTGCTTTGAAATGCTCTTCTGGAGGAGAGATGCGGCGTTCGCCGACGCCTGGATCACCTGTCTGGCTTTTCCGCTGATCTGCGCGGGGATCGCACTCGCCTTCGCGGCTGCGCTACCCGCCCCCGCGGTCGCCGACACCGCCTCGGTGATCGCTCCCAGCAACCCGCACGAACCGAAGCTCGACTCCGGCTGGCAGGCCGGGACCTGCAAGCGGGAACCGGAAATCACCGACGCCGACGCGTCCGACTTCTGCAACGTCGAAAGCGATCCGGCCGAATACTTCTTCGAAGAAGCCTCGGCCCACCCGAACTACGGTTTCACCCAGTTCATCGTCGCCCACGGCGGCCCGTTCGAACAGCCGAGCAACGAACTCGCCTTCGTCCGGGTCGAGCTGCCGGTCGGCCTCGCGGTCAACCCGGGAGCCACCGGGCGCTGCCCGATCGAAGTCTTCGAAGCGAGCGCCGAAGGCTGCCAGAGCTACGACTCCCAGGTCGGCGAAAGCGGGGTGACCACGGCGGTCTCGGCCAAACTCCCGATCCCGCCCTTCAAAGGGATCACCGCCGTGCCGGTCTTCAACCTGGTGCCGAAGCAGGGGCAGGCGGCGCGCTTCGGCCTCGAACTGCTCGGCAACGAAGTCTTCCTCGAAGGCGACATCGCCTCGAGCAGCGACTACCACGAGGGGTTCACGATCCAGGTGCCGCACGCGCTGCCGCTGGAAGCCTCGAAGATCCCCGTGCTCGGCGGCCTGCTGGGGGAAATCCTCCCCGGGCTGATCCTGAAGAACCGGCTCGTCTTCTCCGGCCGCGCCGGCGACGGCACCTTCCTCACCACGCCGAGCACCTGCCACGGCCAGGCCTTCACCGAATCCGGCAGCGAATACTCGACCCTGCTGCGCGCCGCCTCCTACGCCGAGATCGAAGCCGGCGAGCAGTTCCCGAGCGGCGCCGGCGCCTACCTCGAATCGCCGATCCCGCCCGGCACCTCGCCGAAAAGCTGCAACACGATCCCCTACGCGCCGAGCATCGGCGTGGCCCCGGGCACCGCGGAAACCAACTCGCCCGCGCCCGCCACGGTGACGGTCTCGGTCCCCCACATCCAGAAAGCGACCGGCCAGGACGACTCGACCACCAAGGAAGCCTCGCTGACCCTGCCGGCGGGGATGGGGATCAACCCCTCGGCCGCCGCCGCGGTCAACGACCTGAAGACCTGCGACAACAGCCAGTTCGTCCTCCACTCGACCCAGGCGATCAGCTGCCCCGCCACCTCGCGGATCGGCACCGCGACGATCGCCTCGGCGGCGCTGCCGGAAGGGAACCTCGAAGGGCCGGTCTTCATCGGCAGGCAGGAAAGCACCGACCCCGCCTCCGGCAACGAGTACCGGATCTTCATCGACGCCGCCTCGGCCCGCTACGGGATCGACGTGCGGCTGGTCGGCCACGTCGCCGCCGACCCGAGCACCGGGCAGCTGACGACGACGATCGCCGAAATCCCGCAGGTCCCGTTCACCAGCTTCAAGCTCGACTTCGTCGGCGGCCAGAAGGCGGTGCTGAGCAGCCCGCCGACCTGCGGTCCCAACACCAGCGCCGCCCGCATGACCCCGTACTCGGGGACCGCCCCGGCCGGGCCGACCCAGGCCTTCTCCCTCCAGGCCACCCCGGGCGGAGGTGCCTGCGCCGCGACGCTCGCCGCGCGGCCCTTCGCCCCCTCCTTCGCCGCCGCGCCGAAGAGCAGCAAGGCCGGCGCCTACAGCCCGCTCCACCTCGCGATCGGTCGCACCAACGGCCAACAGGAGCTGAAGGGCGCGAGCGTCTCCTTGGCGCCGGGGATGATCGGCAAGCTCGCCGGCATCCCGTACTGCCCGGCGAGCCAGATCGCCGCCGCCGCGGGCACCAGCGGCGCCGCGCAGGCGGCCAACTCGAGCTGCCCGGGCAAGAGCGAAGTCGGCACCGCGACCGTGCAGGCGGGCACCGCGCCGACGCCGCTCTCGATCACCGGCAAGGTCTTCCTCTCAGGCCCCTACCACGGGGCTCCTCTCTCCCTGGCAGTGATCACCCCCGCCACGGCCGGGCCGTTCGACCTCGGCACGGTCGTGGTGCGGGTGGCCCTGTTCGTCGACCCGGAATCGGCCCAGGTGACCGCGGTCTCCGATCCGATCCCCGACGTCTTCGGCGGCAGCCAGCTGAGCATCAGGTCGATCGCGATCGACCTCTCGAGGAAGGAATTCACCCTCAACCCGACCAGCTGCGGCAAGCTGGCCACGACCGCGGCGCTGGCGGGGGGAGGGGCGAACCCGGCGGTCCAGGCAGACTGGTCGAGCTTCGCCGCCTCGGCGCCGTTCCAGACCTCCGACTGCGAAGCGCTCGACTTCCACCCGAAGCTGGTGACCCGCTTCCTCGGCGGCAAGAAGCAGACCCGCCGGGCCGGTCACCCGAAGCTGCAGGCGACGCTGACCGCCCGCCCGGGCGACGCCAACCTCGCCCGCGCGACGGTGACCCTGCCGCCCTCGGAGATGATCGACCAGGGCCACATCAAGACCATCTGCACCCGGGTCCAGCTCGCCGCCGAAGCCTGCCCGCCGGGCTCGGTCTACGGCTACGCGAAGGCGACCTCGCCGCTGCTCGAAGACCCGCTCGCCGGCCCGGTCTACCTCGTCTCCTCGAACCACACCCTGCCCGACCTGCTCGCCGACCTCAAAGGCCAGGTGGAGATCCGCCTGCACGGCGTGATCAAGTCGGTGAAGGGCCACCGCATCCGCACCACCTTCTCGCCGATCCCCGACGTCCCGGTCAGCACCTTCACCCTGACCATGCAGGGCCGCAAGAAGGGCCTCCTGGTCAACTCGCACAACCTCTGCGAACGCAAGTACTTCTCCAAGCTCAACTTCCTCGCCCAGAACGGCAAGACCTTCAAGACGAAGCGGCTGCCGCTCCGCGTCGCCGCCTGCGGACACGTCAAGCACAAGCACGGCAAGCACGCCAAGGCGAAGCACAACCACAAATAAACACGTGGTTGTTTTTCGATCCGAGATAGCGGGGTAAGGGCTCGCCACGATGAGGAGGAGTGCACGGAACTCTGTCGGCGTGGCCGTGGCGACGGCGCTGGCCGCGCTGCTGGTAGGCGCCTTCGGGGCGAGCCCGGCGTCGGCGATCGAAATCACCAACTTCGAAGCGGGGACCTGCACCACCGACGGCACCACCCTGGTGCCGAACCCGGCGACGGAATGCAACTACAGCAGCCCCTCTTCGAGCATGTACACGCAGGCCGCCGGCCACCCGAACTTCGGCATCACCGACTTCTCGGCCGGCGTCTCCGGCGGCAACCAGGTGAAACGGGTGCACGTCGAACTGCCGAAGGGGCTGAACGTCAACCCTCAGGCCGCCGCGCAGTGCCCGGTCGCGACCTTCCAGGCGGACGGTTGCGGCGCGTCCAGCGAAGTCGGCACCAGCTTCGTCACCTCGAGCGTGCTGCCCGGCGTGCAGACGCCCTTCCCGGTCTACGACCTGGTCCCGAACGAGGGCGAACCGGGGCTCTTCGCGTTCCACGTCTCACTGCTGGGCGGCGTCATCAGCGAGTTCGTCTACCTCGAAACCCAGATCGAATGGGCGGGCGATTACCACGAGTCGTTCTCGATCAACAACATCGCCGCCTTCCCGCCGCTCGGTCGCAACCGGCTCGTCTTCGACGGCCGGGCCGGGAACGGCTCGTTCCTCACCCTCCCGAGCCCCTGCAACGGCGACTCGACCTCCTTCCTCACGCTCGAAAGCGGCAACGGCGAAGTCACCCCGAACACGCCGACGACGCCGCCGGTGCCGATCTCCGGCTGCGCCTCGGTGCCCTTCAAGCCCGCGGTCGGTGCGGTCGCCGACGGGCCCACCGACTCCTCGGTGCCGGTCGCGGTGACGCTCGACATCCCGCAGCACGCGGGCGGCGCCGAACTCAACTCCTCCACCGTGAGGACGGCGAACGTGACCCTGCCCGCCTACACCGGGCTGAACCCGGCGACCGCGCCCGGGCTCAAGTTCTGTCCCGACAGCTCCTTCCCGCTGCACTCGCGGGCGCCGACGAGCTGCCCGGCGGAATCGCAGATCGGGACCATCGCGATCGAAGCGCCGGAGCTCCCGCCGGGCTCGCTGAGCGGCCCCGTCTACCTGGCCACGCAGAAGAGCCGCGAACCGCTCTCGGGCCAGGAGTACCGGGTCTTCTTCAACGCCGAATCGGCCCGCTACGGGGTCCAGGTCCGCGAGGAAGGGCAGATCAGGGCGAACCCGACCACCGGCCAGATCACCGGCGAATTCGCCGAACTGCCGCAGGTGGCCTTCAGCTCGGCGACGCTGACCTTCGGCCCGCAGGCGAAACACGCGATCCCGGTGCTGTCGAGCCCGCCGCTCTGCACCAACACCTCGACCTCGAGCGCCGTCCCGTACTCGACCGAGGTGGCGACAGCCACCGCTCCCACCGAACTGAAGCTGACCCAGGCGCCGGGCGGCGCGCCGTGCGCGAAGACGATGGCCGAACGGCCGTTCAAGCCCGGCTTCACGGCGAAGCCGGGGACGAGCAAGGTCGCCACCTACACCCCTTACACGCTGAACATCACCCGCGACGAAGGCCAGCAGGAGGTCAAAGGCTTCGACGTCACCCTGCCGCCGGGGGCGACGGCGAAGCTCGCCGGCATCCCCTACTGCCAGCCGAAGGAATACGAAGCGGCGCTCGGCAGGTCGGGCGCCGAACAGCAGAAGAATTCGGCCTGCGGCGCGAAGAGCGAGATCGGGGTGGCGACGATCCAGGCCGGGACCGGGGCGAGCCCGCTCTCGATCGACGGCAAGGTCTACCTCGCCGGCCCATATAAGGGGGCGCCGCTTTCGGTGGTCGTGATCACCCCGGCGGTGGCCGGGCCGTTCGACCTCGGCAACGTCGTCGTCCGCGCGCCGCTGGGGCTCGACCCGGAAACCGGCCAGGCCTCGACCAGCGCCGAAATCCCCGATGTCTTCGGCGGGGTGAAGCTCGACATCCGCTCGATCGTGGTGAACCTGAACCGCAAGGAATTCACCCTCAACGGGACCAACTGCGCCGCCGCGGCGGTCACCGGGGCCGTGCGGGGCGGGGGAGGCGACCCGACCAACCCGGCCGCCTGGTCCGCCGTGAACGTCTCCTTCCCGTTCCAGAGCGAAGGCTGCAAGGGGCTCGGCTTCAAGCCGAAGCTGAAGCTGCGCCTCTTCGGCCAGACCCACCGGGCCCAGCATCCGAAACTGAAGGCGACCCTGACCACGAAGGCGGGCCAGGCCAACACGGCGCTCGCCTCGGTGGCGCTGCCGCACGCCATCTTCCTCGACCAGTCGAGCCTCGGCACCGTCTGCACGCGTCCCCAGTTCGCCGCCGAGCAGTGCCCGAAGAAGTCGGTCTACGGACACGCCCGCGCCTGGTCGCCGCTGCTCTCGAACCCGCTCGAAGGCAAGGTGGTCCTGCGCTCCTCGAACAACACGCTGCCGGACATGGTCGCCGCCCTGAAGGGCCAGGTGAACATCGACCTCGACGGCAGGATCGACAGCTTCAAGGGCGGCATCCGCACCACCTTCGCGAAGATCCCGGACCTGCCGGTCAGCAAATTCGTGATCGTCCTGCCCGGCGGCAAGCACGGCCTGCTGCAGGCCTCGACCAACCTCTGCGCCAAGCCGGTGAAGGGGATCATCCGGCTGACCGGCCAGAACGGCAAGAAGGCGAATCGCCACGTCCGCATCCAGACGCCCTGCAAGAAGTCGAAGAAGGGCAAGAAGTCGAAGAAGCACAAGGGATCGGGCGGCAAGAAGAGGCACGGCGGCAAGAAGCAGAAGGGCAAGCGGGATTAGCTGTCCAGCCGGCCTGGGGCGCCGATTTCGCTTGTCGCCGGGCTTTCCGGATTGGCATTCCGATCCAACCTTTCTTTCCGCTGGGCTTGATTCGCCCGCTTGGGCCGCTAGGGTGAGCAGTGGGAGCAGTGCCAGGGAGAGCAGTACCGCCACGCAGGGGCGGCGTTATCGCTATTGGGGAATTGCGTTAACGGAGGAGGGAACTTGATGGTCAGGCGTTCGGAAGTTGCCCGGAGCGGCACGCGGACGAGAACTGGCGAGGTGGGCTGACCGGCTCGCCCCGGTGCGCCTGCCGTTTCACCGAGCTTTTGTTTTCACCAACGCTTTTCACCGTGGCAGGGATGCCGCAGAGGAGGATCGGATGAAGGTCTATCGAGGGTTGTTCGCCGCACTTGTGGCAGTCGCGGCACTGGTGATCGCACCGGTGGCGCAGGCGGCGCCTCCCACGGAAGTCTTCGGCGGCGAAGTCGAATGCAACGTGATGCCCCTGAACGGGGACATCACCGCCTGCAGCGGCAAAGCGCTGACCTGGGACGGGACGACGAAGATCGACGTCAACGTGTTCCTGCCGCCGGAATCGGTCGGCGAAGGCCCCTTCCCGATGATCGGCGACTTCCACGGGTGGGGTGGCTCCAAGCAGGGGCTGACCACGATCGAACCTTCCCCGAAACTGACCTTCCAACAGAAAGACCCACGCATCCAGCACTGGGCCGAAAGCGGCTACGCCGTCTTCAGCATGAGCGACCGCGGCTGGGGCAAATCGTGTGGCAAATACGACATCCCGGAAGTGTCCGAAGCGGTCTGCGCCAACGGTTACAACCACCTGATGGACGATCGCTACGAAGTTCGCGACGCCCAGTACCTGATGTCGGTGTTGGCCGCCGAAGGCCTCGCCGTACCGAACAGGATCGGGGTGACCGGCGCCTCCTACGGCGGCGGCATCTCGGTGGCGTTGGCGGCGCTCCGCAACCGTGAAATGGAACCCGACGGCACGCTGGTTCCCTGGGAAAGCCCGGCAGGCGAAGCGATGGAAATCGCCGCGGCGGTACCGCAGTGGGCGTGGACCGACATCGCCTACGCGCTCGCCCCCAACGGACGCAACCTCGACTACGTGACCGAATCCACCTACCGCGGTCCCTCTGGCAAAGCCCCGATCGGGGTCATGAAATACAGCTACACCGAAGCCCTCTACCAGAGCGGACTGGGCCTCAGCACCTACTCGACCAGCAACCCGGAAGCGAACATCCCCGGCTGGCGCGAACGACTCCTCGGCGGTGAGCCGTACACGGATGCGGGGGTCAACGCGATGATCGAACAGCTCACGACCTACCACTCGGCCTTCTACATCAACCATTCCGAGGCGCCCGCGCCGCTGCTTCTGCAGAGCGGCTGGAACGACGATCTCTTCCCGGTCGACGAAGCACTGCGCCTCTACCAGCGGACCCGGGCCCAGTACCCGGGCGATCCGATCTCATTGTTCCTCGCCGACTACGGCCACGCGCGCAGCCAGAACAAGGAAGCCGACGTCGCTCTCTTCAACGAACGGCTGGAAGCCTGGTTCGCCCACTACCTGAAGGGTGAAGGGGCCGCGCCGAGCTCGAGCGTCGAAGCGCTGACGACCACCTGCCCGGCATCGCAGCCCTCCGAAGGCCCGTTCAAGGCGGCCGACTGGGCCGGACTCTCCCCGGGGGAAATCCGCCTCCATTCGTCGGCTGCGCAGACGATCCAGCACGGCACCGTCGCCGAAGAAAAAGTCCCGACCGAATCAAGCGCGGTCTTCGATCCGATAGTCGGGCCGGAAGCCGGGAAAACCGTCTGCTCCGCGGTCTCCGCCGCCGACAACCCGCGTGCCGCCAACTACCGGCTCGCACCGGCCCCGGCGGGCGGCTACACCCTGATGGGGTCGCCGACGATCGTCGCCCAGATCGAATCGCCGAGCCCGAACTCGGAGATCGCCGCGCGGCTCGTCGACGAATCGCCGGAAGGGACCGAGACCCTGATCGCCCGCGGCCTCTACCGGCCGGTCGGCGGCAGCCAGGAAATCGTCTTCCAGCTGCATCCGCAGGGCTATCGCTTCGCCGCCGGACACGTGGCGAAGCTGGAACTGCTCCCGTCGGACTTCCCCTACGGGCGCTTCTCCAACCTGCAGACGAACGTCACCGTCGACAGCCTGGAACTGCGCCTGCCGGTGATGAATCAGCCCGGCTCGCTCGGCGGCCTGGTGCAGACGCCGCAGGCGAAGGTGGTCCCCGCCGGCTATCAGCTCGCGGCCGAATTCGAAACCAAATCGAACGGTGGCGGATCTGGCGGGGGTGGCGGCACCACGCCGCCGCCACCGACGCCGCCGGCGCCGGTGGTCAAGATCGGTACCGGCAGCCTGGCCGGCAGGCTCAGCGCCACCCGCGGCAAGCTGGTCGTGCCGATGCAATGCGGTGGCGAGGGCGCCTGCTCGGGCAAGGTCTCGCTCTCGGTGAAGCGGAAGGGCGCGAAGAAGCGCACGACGGTCGCCACCGGCTCCTACTCGATCGCGGCGGGGAAGAGCATGACGGTGCGCGTGCCGCTCACCAAGGCCGGCAAGAAGCTCGTCGGGAACCTGCTCGCGGGTCCCAAGCCGGCGAAGTGGCTCTACGGACAGTTCGTGTTGAACGACTCCGGGCGGCCGACGAGCCAAACCTCGCAGCGCGCGGTGCAACTGCCGCGCGGTAAGTGACATGGACCGGACACCGACCGCATCGACCGGAGGAGGATTGATTGTGAGACGTCTACTGCTTGTCATCGCGGTCGGGGCTCTCGGTGCCCTCTTCGTGGCGCCGACCGCCAACGCCGCGGTCGGGGTCCAGAAGTGGGAATCGCTGACCTGCAAAGAAAACTCGGACCTGCCGCTGATCACGCAACCGTCGGACTTCGGCGTGCCGGAAAAAGGGTATGAAAATGCCTCTCCGGCCCTGCCGACCCCGACCGGTCAGTGCAAAGGCTCGACCCCGGAAAAGCTCTTCACCCAGGCCGCCGGCCACCCGAACTACGGGATCACCGATTTCCGGATCGACACCTACCCGTCCCTGTTCGGCGTCGGCGGTTTCCCGACGGCGTTCCTGAAAGACATCGTCGTCAACACGCCCGAAGGCCTGAGCGTGAACCCGGAAGCGCTGCCGAAGTGTCAGGTCGCCCAGCTGGAGACGCTGAGCTGCCCGACCGCCTCCCTGGTCGGGATCAACTACCTCACGGTCGCCGGCCAGTCGCCGAACGGCGAAAACAAATGTCCTCCCGCCGGCGAATGCGGACAGGCACGGGTCGCGCTGCCTGTCTACAACCTGGAACCGTTCAACGAAGTGCCGTCGATGGTCGGCTTCATGACCGAAGGCGGACCGACGTTCGTCGTCGGCTCGCTGAGCCCGGTCGACCAGCACGTCACCTTCACGATCAGCGAAATCCACGCGCCATCGGAATCCAGCCCGCCGATCATCGAGTCGCGCCTGGTGTTCTTCAGCGCCAAGGAAACGAACGTGTTCAACCCGGCGGCAAACGGGACCTACCTGACGATGCCGAGCAACTGCGCCGGCGGCCAGGTCTCGAAGCTGAACCTCGACACGCAGGGTCCGCCCTACGAAACCGAAGTGAGCAGCACCGAAGCCAGCTACACCACGCCGACCGGTGCCACCGGCTGCGACAAAGTCCCGTTCGACCCGGAAATCACGGTCACCGCCGACGGCGGCAAGTTCGTCGACAGCCCGGAACCGACGACGGTCGACGTGGGGATCCCCTGGGACCCCACGGCGCCGATCGCCAACTCCTACCTGAAGGTCGCCAAGGTGACCCTGCCGGAAGGCATGGGGATCAACCCGTCGGCGAGCAACGGGCTCGAGTCGTGCACCGACGCCCAGTTCCACTACCACACGAACCTGCCGGTCGAATGCCCGGCGGCGTCGAAGATCGGCACCGTGGAGGTGCAGACGCCCTCGCTGCCGGCCAACTCTCTGGGCGGTGACGTGTACGTCGGCGCGCCGCTGAAGAACGGGCCGGGGGCGTTCGAATCCGGGGAACAGTTCCGGATCTTCATCCACGCTTTCTCGACCCGCTACGGGGTCAACGTGCGGCTGGAGGGGAAGGTCTACCCGAACGCGGCGACCGGTCAGCTGACCGCCGTGGTGGCGGAAAACCCGCAGGCCACGTTCCGCAACTTCCGCCTCCACTTCTTCGGCGGCGACAAGGGGATCCTGACCTCGCCCCCGACCTGTGGGACGAACACGACGACCACCGAATTCACCCCGTGGTCGGAAAACCCGGACCACAACAAGCCGACCACCGACACGGCGCTCACCCGCGTCCCCGGCGGCGGTACCTGCCCGGACAGCCTCGGCGCCCGCACGTTCACGCCGAGCTACACCGCCGGCTCGGACTCGACCGCGGCGGCGGCGTACTCGCCGTTCCACGTCACGATCGCGCGCGCCGACGGCCAGCAGGAGCTGAAAGTCGTCAACGTGACCCTGCCGAAGGGCCTGGTCGGGCGACTGGCCGGGATCCCCTACTGCGGGGAAGCCGAACTCGCCGCCGCGGCGGCGAGCGCGGGCCGGACGCAACTGGCGCAGCCCAGCTGCCCCGGCGAAAGCGCGATCGGCCAGGTGACCACCCTCTCGGGCAGCGGCAACGCGCCGCTCAGCCTGCCGGGCACGGCGTACCTCGCCGGTCCGTATAAGGGGGCGCCGCTGTCGATGGCGATCGTCACCCCGGCGGTGTCGGGGCCGTTCGACCTCGGCACCGTGGTCGTCCGCGTGGCGCTCAACGTCGACCCGATGACCGCCCAGATCAACGCGGTCTCCGACCCGATCCCGAACGTGTTCGGCGGCGTCAAGCTCGACATCCGCTCGATTGCCGTGGACGTCAACCGCCACGACTTCATGATCAATCCGACCAACTGCGCCGCCGGCGCCGTGGCCGGGACGATCGGCGGCGGTGGCGCCAACCCGGCCGACGCGTCGGCCTGGAGCAGCTACGCGGTCAGCGCGCCGTGGCAGGCGACCGGCTGCGACAAGCTGTCGTTCAAGCCCTCGCTCAACGCCCGCATCTCGGGCGGCACGACGCGGGCCAAGAACCCGAAGATCCGGGTGGTGGTGAAGTCGCCCAAGGGCAACGCCAACATCGCCCGCACGGCGCTGAACCTGCCGCACTCGCTGTTCCTCGACCAGGGTCACATCAAGACCATCTGCACGAGGGTCCAGCTGGCGGCGAAGGAATGCCCGAAGGAATCGATCTACGGCCATGCCGAAGCGAGCAGCCCGCTGCTCAAGCAGAAGCTGAAGGGCCCGGTCTACCTGGTGTCCTCGCAGCACAAGCTTCCGGACCTCCTGGCGGACCTGAACGGGCAGATCAACATCCAGTTGGACGGCGTCATCAGCTCCAAGCACGGGGGGCTGAAGACGGTGTTCAACAACACGCCTGACGTGCCGCTGAAGACCTTCATCCTGGAAATGAAGGGCGGCAAGAAGAGCCTCCTGCAGAACTCGACGAATCTCTGCAAGAGCCAGCAGCTGGCGATCCTCAACATGAAGGGCCAGAACGGCAAGACGGTGAAGACGAACAAGCTTCGCCTGAACATCGCCTCGTGCGGGAGCAGCAAGAAGTCCAAGAAGTAGCCCTGGGGAGGGCACGGACGGGCGCCGGCGCGGCGGGCTGACTAGCCTCCGCGCCGGTGCGTCCTTCCGTCTCAGTCCTGATCGTCGCCTGGAACTCGGGCGCCGAGCTGCGCCGGACGCTGCCGCCGCTGCTGGCGGAGCTGCGCGAGGGCGACGAGCTGATCGTCGTCGACAACGACTCCCCCGACGACTCGGCGGCGGTGGCGCGCGAGCTGGCGCCGGCGGTGAAGATCGTGACGATGGGGCGCAACCGGGGGTTCGCCGGGGGCGCCGACGTCGGCGCCGGCGCCGCGACCGGAGACCTGCTGGTGATCCTGAACCCCGACGCGATGCCGTTGCCGGGGTGGGGGGAGGCGATTCGTCGACCCTGGCTCGAGGGCCGTGGCTGGTCGGCCTGGCAGGGCCTCGTGGCGGGCGCCGACGCGACGACGATCAACTCGGCCGGCAACCCGGTCCACTTCACCGGCATCGTCTGGGCGGGGATGCACGACGAGCCGCTCGCCGCGGCGCCCGGGCCGGGGCCCGTGACGGCGGCCTCCGGGGCCTGCCTGGCGGTGCCGCTGGAGGTCTGGCGACGCCTGGGCGGCTTCGCCGAGCGCTTCTTCATGTACCACGAGGACGTCGACCTCTCGCTGCGCCTGCGGCTGGCGGGGGAGACGGTAGGGATCGAGCCCCGGGCCGTCGTCGCCCACGACTACGAGTTCACCGCCTCGGCCGGCGACAAGTGGCGCTGGCTGGAGCGCAACCGCCTGGCGACGCTGGTCCGGATCTACCCCGCCGCCCTCCTGGCGCTGCTGGCCCCCGCGCTCCTGGCGACCGAGGCCGTCCTCCTCCTCGCCTCCGCGGCGGGCGGCTGGGGCGCCCAGAAGCTGCGCGCCGACGCCGAACTGCTTGCCTGGCTGCCCCGCCTCCTGCGCGAGCGGCGCACGATCCAACGCTCCCGCACCATCACCGCCGGCGCCTTCGCCGCCGCCCTGACCCCCGACCTCGACTCCCCCTTCATCCCCGCGCTCGCCCGCTCCACCCCCGCCCGCCTCGCCCTCCGCACCTACTGGCGCCTGGTCCGCGCACTGCTGCGCTGACGCACCCAGCGGGCCCCTGCGTGCCCCGCCCCGCCCCGTCCGCGCGGTGAGTTCGCACTTGTCACCGCTATGCGGTGACAAGTGCGAACT
>DATJUK010000160.1:0-2222 GCA_035502495.1 Solirubrobacterales bacterium | reverse complement strand
TTCACCGCATAGCGGTGAAAAGTGCGAACGCAAGGCCGGGGGGTTGGCCGCGGGCGTCGGGGACTCGTCACCGAGCCCCCGAATCGCTAGGCGCGGAAGCGCTCGGCCTCCTCGCGCAGGGTGAGGCCGAGGCCGGGGCGGTGGGGGTCGGGACGCAGCCGGCCGGCCTCGGGCTCGATCGCGCCGTCGAAGAGGAGCGGCTCGATGCGGGCGTGGTCGTGGAAGAACTCGAGGTCGAAGGCGCGTTCGGTGGCGCAGCAGAAGTGGGCCGATATCTGAGGGGCGCCGTGGGCGGAGAGGGGCTGGCCGCGGGCGGCGCAGAGGTCGCCGATCTGGAGTGCGCCGGTGATGCCGAGGCAGCGGGTCACGTCGAGCTGGAGGGTGTCGACGGAGGGCGCCAGGCGCGCGGCTTCGGCGGCGTCCCAGAGGTACTCGCCGGCGGCGAGCTCGATCCCGGCCGGGACGCGGTGGCGCAGCCAGGCGAGCCCGTCGAGGTCCTCGGAGGAGACCGGCTCCTCCAGCCAGGCGACGTCGAAGGTGTCATAGACCTCCGCCTGCCGGGCGGCCTCGCGGGGGTCGAAGGCGCCGTTGGCGTCGACCATCAGGGTGACGGCCGGGCCGATCGCCTCGCGGGCGGTGGCGAGGCGATCGCGGTCGCGGTCGGGATCGCGACCGACCTTCATCTTCACCGCGGCGAAGCCCGCGGCGGCCCAACCGCCGAGCTGGGCGGCAAGGTCCTCGCCCGCGAGCGAGGTGAAGCCGCCGCTGCCGTAGGCGGGGATCGAGTCGCGCCGGCGGCCGAGCGAGTCGGCGAGGGAGAGGCCGAGCAGCTTCGCCCGCAGGTCCCAGAGGGCGATGTCGACGGCGGCGATCGCCATCGCCGCGATCCCCTGGCCGCCGAGGTTGCGCACCCCGCGGCGCATCGCCTCCCAGGCGGCGGGCGGGGCGAGCGGATCGGCGCCCGCGACCAGCGGCGCGAGGACCGACTCGACCAGGCCCGCGGCGAGCGCGTCGCAGTAGGTGTAGCCGAGGCCGCGCCCGCCCGCGGCGGCGACCTCGACGACGACGATCGTGGTCGCGTCCCAGGCGAACGTGCCGTCGGACTCGGGGCGGTCGGTCGGCACGGTGTAGGCGCGGGCGGTGACGGCGTCGATCACACCCGTGAGTACCCGGGTAGAGGCGAACCATCGAGTCGGCCGCCCGACACCAGCCCAGCCGCCGCCCCGCCGCCCAGGTCAGCGGGCGCAGCCTGCGCCCCGACCGCAGCGCCGCCAGCCGCCGCACGGCGGCGATCGCCCTCGCCTCCAACGTGACGATCGCAGTGGCGAAGATCGTCGCCGGCGTCCTCAGCGGCTCGGCGGCGATGTACGCGGAGGCGGCCCACTCGCTCGCCGACACCACCAACCAGAGCTTCCTCCTCTACTCGATCGGCCTCAGCGAGCGGCCGCCCGACGAGGGCCACCCCTTCGGCTCCGGCCGCGAGCGCTTCCTCTGGACCTTCGTCGCCGCGGTCGGCACCTTCCTCGCCGGCGCGGTCTTCGCGATCGGCTGGGGCGTCTACGAGCTGCTCAGGCCGCCGCGGGCCGAGACCGAGTTCCTCGTCCCCTTCGCCGTCCTCGGCCTCTCCCTCCTGACCGAGGGCTTCTCCTGGCTGCGGGCCTTGCGCCAGACCCGCACCGAGGCGCGGCGCGAGCGGCTCGGCTACCTCGGCTACGTGCGCCTGAGCCGCGATCCGAACGTGAAGATGGTCCTCTTCGAGGACTCGGCGGCGCTGATCGGCATCGCCCTGGCGGCGCTCGGCATCGGCCTGCAGGCGATCACCGGGACCGAGTTCTGGGACCCCGCCGCCTCGATCGCGATCGGCGCCCTGCTGATCGTCGTCGCCTTCTGGATGGCCCGCGACGCCCGCTACATGCTGGTCGGCGCCGCCGCCCGCCCCGACGAGCGCCACGCCCTCGAAGAGGCGCTGGCGGACTTCCCCGAGGTGCAGGAGGTGCGCGAGCTCCTCACCCTCACCCTCGGCCCCAACGCCCTCCTCGTCGGCGCCCGCATCGACCTCGCCGACGGCCTCGACGCCGACCGGGTCGAGCGCGTCTCCGACGAGATCGACGCCCGCCTGCGCGAGGTGGTCCCCGACGTCACCGAGGTCTTCATCGACGCCACTCCCCCACCCCCCGTGCGTTCGCACTAATGGCCGCTATGCGGCCATTAGTGCGAACGCA
>DATJUK010000159.1:0-3056 GCA_035502495.1 Solirubrobacterales bacterium | reverse complement strand
TGCGTTCGCACTTCTCACCGCATAGCGGTGAGAAGTGCGAACGCATCGAGGGGGGGTGGCGGAGGCGCGCACGGGGGCCTGGCGGGGGCGCCGTGGCCTGGTGGCCGCCGGCCGCGAGTCCCGCCGAGGCTTCTAGGCCCGCACGCCGCTCAGGATCAGCGCCTGCACCCGGTGGGCGATCGCGGAGCGGGCGGCGCGATCGGGCAGGCCCTCCATCGCCCCGCGGGCCATCGCGAAGACCAGGAAGACGTCGGCGACGGCGAGGTCGGGGCGCACGGTGCCGGCCGCCTGGGCGTCGCGCAGGGGGAGCTCGAGCAGCTCGCCGATCCGCTCGCGGTTGCGCTTCAGGTGCGAGTCCGTCTCGGCGTCGTTGCGGGCGAGGGCGGTGAGGCCGTAGAGGTCGACCATGCCGTCGAAGACGCTGCGCAGGAGGACGAAGAAGGCGTCGGGGTCGCCGGCCTCGCCCGCGGCGAGCTGCTCGAAGCGGACGATGTAGGAGTCGAGGATCTCGGCGGCGAGGGCGCCGCGGCTGGGGAAGTGGCGGTAGATGGTGCCCTGGCCGACGCCGGCGCGGCGCGCCACCTGGCACATCGCGACGTCGGCGGAGTCGGCGAAGAGCTCGCGCGCGGCGTCGAGGATGGCGGCGCGGTTGTCGCGCGCGTCGCGGCGCAGCTGGTCGGGCGGAGCCGCGAGCGGCATCGCGCGAGGGTAGCAACCGGACAGCCCTGTCCGGACGATTCGGGGGGTTGTGTGAGCAGCAAGCGGAGATGGGCTCCGCTTTTTGATATCAATCTTCCAACTCAGCGGACAACCTTGTCCGTTTAGATCCCGGACACCCTCTCTTCCCCTCGGAACCCAGCCAGATGACCAGAAATCCTTCCCTCGGCCGCGCCTCCGCGTGCGGTCCCGACCTCGCCCTCGCGGGCGGAGGCAACTGATGCGCCAGGGCCCGCTCGCAGGCCGCTACTACGCCGTCGCCGGCATGGTGCTGCTGGCGCTGATCCCCTACCTGGCGCTATCGGCCGCGCTCGAGCCGATCACGCCGATCATCGGCGAACAGCTCCACGCCAGCGCCCAGACGATGAGCCTCGGCGGCGGCCTCTCCAACGCCGCCTACGCATTCGGCACCGTGCTCGCCGTGATGCTCGCCCAGCACTACCCGCAGCGCCGCATGCTCCTCATATATGCGGTGTTCCTGCTGATCGGCGTGATCCTCGCCGCCGCCGCCCAGAGCGCCGAGATGTTCATCGCCGGGCGCATCATCCAGGGCCTCTGCACCAGCCTGCTGCTGATCGCCGCGGTGCCGCCGCTGGCCCTCGGCTACCCGACCAGCAAACTGAAGACGACGGCGATGATCATGAACATGTGCATCTTCGGCGCCGTCGCCCTCGGCCCGGCGATCGGTGGCCTGCAGGCCCAGGCCGACGCCTGGCGGCCGCTCTTCTGGATCACCGCCGGGGTCGCCGTCGGCGCCCTGGTGCTCGCCGTCCTCACCTTCGAGGACGCCCCGCCCGCCGACCCGACCTCGCCGCGCGACCCGCTCGCCCTGACCCTGGCCGCGGTCGGCTGCGTCGCCGCCTTCTTCGGCGCCTCGCAGCTGACCAGCCACGCCTTCCTCGACCCGATCGCGATCATCCCGCTGATCGGCGGCCTCGCCGTGATCGTGATCCTCGTCGTCTACCAGGCGACCTCCCGCAACCCGCTGCTGACGATCCGCGAGATGCTCACCTCGACGATCCCGGTGGCGGGCATCGTGCTGGCGCTGCTGGCCGCCGCGGCCTCGGTCTCGGCGACCGCGCTGACCGCCGCCGCGATGACCGACAAGTACAGCCCGCTGCACCTCGGCGCGCTCTATCTGCCGGAGCTCGCCGGGGCGATCATCACCGCCGTGATCCTCGGCAACGTGATCACGAAGAAGTCGATCCACTTCCTGCCGCTCACCGGCATGGTCTTCCTGGCGGCCGGGATCCTCGTCTTCCGGATCCAGGTGCCCTCCAACGAAGGCCTCACCCTGCTCGCCTCGCTGCTCACCGGCATCGGGCTCGGGGCGACCGTCGCCCCGGCGCTCTTCGTCGCCGGCTTCGCCCTGCGGGCCACGAACCTGCAGCGGGTGTTCGCGATCGTCGAGCTCCTGCGCGCCGTCGCCGCCTTCATGATCGCGCCGATCTTCGCCCACTTCGCGCTGAACGTCAGCGGCGGGCTGAACGAAGGCGTCGGCATCGCGCTCTGGATCGGCTTCGCCCTGGCGGTCCTCGGCGGGGTGGTCCCGGTGCTGCTCTACTGGCTCGGCGGCGCCCGTCCCGAAAAGCCGGACATCGAGGGTTTCCTCGCCGGCGAGGGCCCCGCCTACGTCTCGCCGCCGCTCCTGGCCCGCCTGCGCGGGTCGCGGCGTGAGGGCACGGGTACCCTGACCCAGGGAGCGCGCTGATGGCCGACGAGCAGAACACCACCCGGGTGACCGCGACCGCGGTGAGCACCGACGGCACCCCCTGTCCGGAGGTCGGCCCGGCGATCTTCGCCTACGACGGCTCCGACCTCGCCGCCTACGCGATCCAGCAGGCGGGTCGCCAGTTGGCCCCCGGCCGCGAAGCCCTGGTCGTCTGCGTCTGGCAGCCCGCCGACGTCGGCTTCATCCCGACCAAAGGCCGCCAACTGCAGGCGGCGGCGGCCAACGAGGTCGAGGCGGCGGCCCAGGAAACTGCCGAGGACGGCGCCGCCCTGGCCCGCGAGGCGGGCTTCGACGCCAAGGCCTTGACGGTCGAGGCGGCCCCGACCTGGAAGGGCCTGGTCAAGGTCGCCGAAGACCACCGCTGCGGCCTGATCGTGATCGGCTCTCATCAACGCCACGGCCTCCTCGGCCACCTCGCCGGCTCCGTCGCCGCCGCCACCGTGGCCCACTTCGACAGCAACGTCCTGGTCATCCACCGCCCCGAGTAGCGCCCGCCCACGGTCGACCAAACCCCCCGCTCCCCCGGCGGCGGTCTACCTAGGCACGGCCCCCGGCCCCGCGGTCGACCTGAGTCTCGTTCCCTGGATCGCGGTCGACCTGAGTCTCG
>DATJUK010000158.1:0-4608 GCA_035502495.1 Solirubrobacterales bacterium | reverse complement strand
TAGCGGTTATATGTGCTAACTCACGGGGGGTGGCGGGCCTCGGGACCCTCGCCCGTCCCACGCCGTCTCCCGGGACCCTCGCCCGTCCTTTGCCGTCTCCCCGACACCCGGCCCTCCCGGCGGCGGCCGCAGCCTGCCTGGACCGCCGGCGGGAGGGCCGGGTGCCTTTCCTCGTCCCGTATCCGGCTCTCGACCGGCCCGCCCTAAGGCAGCAGCAGGTTGTTCTGCGAGGAGGCCCGGTAGGGGCCGACCTTGAGCGTCGCCGGCGCGCCGTGGGGGCCCGCCGAGACCGTGTAGCTGCCGGTCGGCAGCGCGGCCGAGAAGCTGCCGGGGCTGCGCGGGGCGATGTTCTTCGAGCTCGCCGACTTCGGTCCCTTGATCGTCACCTTCTCGTCCTTGCCGGTCTGGTTGGCGGTGACGAAGACGATCGCGAGCGGTGCCTGGGTCTTGATCCGCGGTTGCGGGTGATTCTGGTTCTGGGGCAGCTGCTGGTGCTTTTCCGGGCCCATCCCGATCGTCGACGGCTTCACCACGATGCCGTTTTCGCCGATCGTCACGCTGACCCGGGTGGGGACGGCGGGGCGCGGTTCGTTGGGGTGGCTCTCGGCGCCGCAACCGGCGCCGCCCAAGGCCAGGATCAGCGCCGCGAGCGCGCCGCCCCCCGCGACTTTGGCTCTCCCGAGAACCATCTCGGCGTGAATCTAGTGGAAGGGGAGGGCGACAACTTCAGCCGTAACGCCATCTTCACCTACGAGGAGCCGCGCGCCCGGCTCCGCCTCGCGGCGGACGATCGCCAGCCCGATCGGCCCGAGGGCGGGGGAGACGACGGCCGAGCCGAGCGTCCCGACCTCCTTCTCGCCGAGCCGCAGGGTCGCGCCGGGCGCCGCCGCGCCGCTGAGCCGGAGGCCGCGCAGGTGCTTGTTCGGCTTGCCCTTGTAGTGGAGGCGGGCGACGGTCTCCTGGCCGATGTAGCAGCCCTTGGTGAAGGAGACGGCGTCCTCGACGATCGCCGCCTCGGCGGGCATCGTGCCCGCGTCCATCTCGGCGCCGAAGCGGGGGACCCCGGCCTCGACGCGGACGATCTCGGCCGCCTCGGGGGTGACCTCGACCGCCCCGGCCTCGACCACCGCGGCCATCACCCGCTCGCGCTCCGCGAGCGGGGTCAGCAGGTCGATCCCGTCGCGCGTGCCTACCGCGACCACGTCGACGCCCGCGATCGTGGTCGGCTCGTTGGCGTACTCCGGCAGCGGCGGCGTCGCCGCGATCTCCGCCGCCCGCGGGCCGATCAGCGAGACGAGCCCGCGCTCCTCGGTCGCGTCGAGCACCCGCACGTCGCGCCCGATCGAGTACATCGTCAGGTGTCGCAGCGCCTGGTCCTTCGGTCCCGGCTCCATGTCGACGAGGATCGCCTCCTCGCCCACCCGCAAGATCCGCAGGTCCGTCTGCATGTGCCCCTTGCGATCGAGCAGCGCCGCGTACTGCCCCTCGCCGACCGCGAGCGCCTCGACGTCGTTGGTCACCTGCCCCTGCAGGTACTCGGCCGCGTCCGCCCCGAGCACGTCGACGAACCCGCGCTCCCGCACCAGCACCCCGCACTCCTCCCGCAGCTGCCGGTACTGCGCATCCAGCTCCACGACCACGCTCATCCCCGCAGTCTAGAAACCCGCGACCGCCGGGCCGAAGGGGAAGACCCAGAACGAACCTCCCAGCAGTTCGTGAGTGAAGGGTCTTCCCCTTCGGCCTCCTCACATTTAGATATGTCTAAACTGTGTTTTAGACGTGCCTAAATCATCCCAAGCCATAGAGGACTACGCCAAGGCGGTCTACGTCCTGTCCGTCGACCGCGACGGCCTCGTCCCGTCCGGCGAGGTCGCCGCCCGCCTCGAGGTCACCCCGGCGACCGCCACCGCGATGCTGCAGAAGCTCGCCGAGCTCGGCCTCGCCGAGTGCACCCCGTACAAGGGCGTCGCCCTTACCGACGCCGGCGAACGGGTAGCCCTGGAGGTGATCCGCCACCACCGCTTGATCGAGGCCTTCCTCGCCGAGGCGCTGGGGATGCCTCACGATCGGGTGCACGCCGAGGCCGAGGTGCTCGAGCACTACATCTCCGAGGACCTCGAGGCGCTGATCGCGGCGAAGCTCGGCGAACCGAGCCACGACCCGCACGGCAACCCGATCCCCGGCCCCGACCTGCTGCCGCCCGCGCCCTCGACGCCGTCCGACTCGCCGGGGGCGACGCCGTGACCTCGCTGCCGGGCCTGCCGACGTCGCAGGTGAGCGCGTGAGCGCCCCGCCGCCCCCGGCGCGCTCGGAAGCCGAGCAGGCGCTCCCCGGCGAGGCCGCGGTCGCCGCCGCCGCCCACCGCGCGATCCACGGCGAAGGCCGCGGCGGCATCGTCCGCCTCTGGCCCTTCCTCGGCCCCGCCTTCATCGCCGCCGTCGCCTACGTCGACCCCGGCAACTTCGCCACCAACGTCAGCGGCGGGGCCAAGTTCGGCTACCTGCTGCTGTGGGTGGTGCTGGCCGCGAACCTCGTCGCGATGCTGGTCCAGGCGCAGTCGGCGAAGCTCGGCATCGCGACCGGCAAGAACCTCGCCGAGCTCTGCCGCGAACGCTTCCCGCGCCGCGTCGCGATCGGCCTCTGGCTGCAGGCCGAGGTGGTGGCGATGGCCTGCGACCTGGCCGAGATCGTCGGCGCCGCCCTCGGGCTCAACCTGCTCTTCGGCATCCCGCTGTTCCCGGCCGGGCTGATCGCCGGCGCCGGCACCTTCACCCTGCTGATCCTGCAGCGGCGCGGCTTCCGCAAACTGGAGGCGGCGATCACCGCGCTGGTCGGCGTCGTCGTCGTCTCCTTCGCCTACGAGGTCTTCGCCGCCTCCCCGGACGGCGGCGAAGTCGCCCGCCACCTCTTCGTCCCCGCCTTCGACGGCACCGAAAGCATCCTGCTGGCGACCGGCATCGTCGGCGCGACGGTGATGCCGCACGTCGTCTACCTGCACTCGGCGCTGACCCAGCACCGGGTGGTCGGCAAATCGGAATGGGAAAAGCGGCGCGTCCTGCGCTTCGAGAAAATCGACGTGGTGATCGCCCTGGCGCTGGCCGGGCTGGTCAACCTGGCGATGATGATCGTCGCCGCGGCGCTCTTCCACGGCGGCGGGCTCGCCGGGGTGGAGACGATCGAAGGCGCCTATCACGGGCTGCAGCACCTCGACAAGGCGGGGGCGGCGACGATCTTCGGCATCGCCCTGCTGGCCTCCGGCTTCGCCTCCTCCTCGGTCGGCACGATGGCCGGGCAGGTGGTGATGCAGGGCTTCATCCACCGCCAGATCCCGCTCTTCCTGCGGCGCTCGATCACCCTCGCCCCGGCGCTGCTGGTGCTGGCGATCGGGGTCAACCCGACCGACGCGCTGGTCGGCTCCCAGGTCGTCCTCTCCTTCGGCATCCCCTTCGCGCTGGTGCCGCTGCTGGTGATCGCGGCGCGGCGCGAGGTGATGGGGGAGCTGGTCAACCCGCGCTGGCTGAGCGCGGTCGCCGGGGTGCTCGCCGGGCTGATCATCGCCCTGAACGTCTTCCTGCTCTACGAGTTCGCGGTCGGCTGACCCGGGGCCTGCTCCTTGCGGTCCTGGGAGTACCGAAAGGAGCGCTCGGCGGGCGGGCGCAGCGCGCGGGCGCGCCCGGTAGCCTTGGCGGCGATGGCACTCGCCGAGGACTTCCAGCGCATCGTCGACGCGCTGCCGCCCGACTGGACCGACCTCGAGGTCGATCTGCGGATCGAGGACGAGAGCCGCTACATCGACACCGCGGTCTTCGTCAGCCAGGTCAACGCCCAGGTCTACGACCGGCGCGAGTGGCACTGGCGGCTGATCGTCGCCCACAGCTTCGGCCACGCGGCCGCGGCGGAGACGGTGAAGGGCGTGCTGGCGAAGCTCGACGCCGAGGGCATCGCGGGCGAGCTCCGCGTCGCCGAGGTGCGCGAGGGCCGCTCCGAGGTCGTGCAGATGTGGGGACGCCCGGAAAGCGTCCGCGAGGAGTTCCGCGAGCGCCGCAGCATCTAGGCGCCGCTCGGGAGCACCGATGGCCCGCGTCCTCAGCATCGCCACCGACCTGATGCTCGCCAGCCGCGTGGACGCCGGCCTGACCGCCGCGGGCCACCACGTAGTTCTGGCCCGGTCGGTCGAGAGCGCCCCGCTCGACGAGGCCGAGCTGATCGTCGCCGACCTCGAAGTCGCCGACCCCCAAGAGCTCGCCGCGACCGGCGTCCCGGTGCTCGGCTACTACTCCCACCTCGACGCCGAGACCAAGGCGCGCGCCGAAGCGGCAGGCCTGGCCAAAGTGGTCCCCCGCTCGCGGATGTCCCGCGAACTCCCCGACCTGGTCACCGCCCTCATCACCTGATCCCCCTCGCCCCGCCGCCGCGGGTGAGTTCGCACTTGTCACCGCTATGCGGTGACAAGTGCGAACTCACGGGGTGTGGACCGGGTCCGTGGCCCGGGTGGGTGGGGACGCGCGGTCCGTGGCCGTCGCGATGGAACGGCTCGATCCGCGGGCGGGACGGCGGGACGGCGCGACCCGTGGCCCTGGCGGCGGCGCGGCGTGCTCCGTGGCCCCG
>DATJUK010000157.1:0-8002 GCA_035502495.1 Solirubrobacterales bacterium | reverse complement strand
TATGAGCGCTTTTCGGCCCGTCGACCCCGGGCCCCCGCGGGGGCCCGGGGTGTGTGGCGTTAGACGGTGGCGGCGGCCTGCTCGCTCTGCGAGTCCCGGGCGGCGTCGGCTTCCTGCGCCTGCGCCTCGGGGGTGCGCTCGTCGATGTTGCGCGGCAGCAGCACCTCTTTGGCGATCACCAGGCGCTGGATCTGGCTGGTGCCCTCGTAGAGCTGCATGATCTTCGCGTCGCGCATCAATTTCTCGACCGGGTACTCCTTGATGAAGCCGTAGCCGCCGTAGACCTGGACGGCGTCGGTGGTGACCTCCATCGCCGAGTCGGAGGCGAACCGCTTGGCCTCCGAGGAGCGCAGCGTGTTGCGCTGGCCCTGGTCGAGCTGGACGGCCGAGTTCCAGGTCAGGAGACGGGCCGCGTCGACCTTGGTCGCCATGTCGGCGATCATGAACTGGATCGCCTGGTGCATCGCGATCGGCACGCCGAACTGGACCCGTTCCTTCGAGTACTCGCAGGCGAACTCGAACGCCGCGCGGGCGATCCCGGTGGCCATCGCCGCGACGCCCGGACGGGTGCGGTCGAGGGTCATCATCGCCAGTTTGAAGCCCTTGTTTTCTTCGCCCAGCAGGTTCTCGACGGGCACCTCGACGTCGTTGAAGGAGATCGTCGCGGTGTTCGAGGCCCGCTGACCCATCTTGTCCTCCTTCTTGTCGACGGTGACCCCGGGGGAGTTCGCGTCGACGACGAAGGCGGACATGCCGCGATGACCGGCGTCCGGATCGGTCTTGGCGTAGACCGTGAACCAGTCGGCGTAGGTGCCGTTGGTGATGAAGCACTTGGAGCCGTTGAGGATGTACTTGTCACCCTGCTTGACGGCGCGGGTCTTCATCCCGGCGACGTCGGAGCCGGCGTCCGGCTCGGTGAGGCAGAACGAGGCGAGCTTGAAGTCTTCGGTGAGCATCCCGAGGTACTTCTTTTTCGTCTCCTCGGAGCCGCCGAGACCGACCGGCGCCGAGGCCAGGCCGTTCGCCATCAGCGAGGTGCCGATGCCGGAGCAGCCCCAGCCGATCTCCTCCTCGATCACGCAACCGGAGAGGTAGTCGAGCCCGGGGCCGCCGTAGGCCTCGGGGACGTGCGTGTTCATCAGGCCGACGTCCCAGGCCTTGCGCAGCACCTCGTCGGGCCAGGTGCCGTCCTTGTCGTACTCCCAGGCGACCGGGCGCATCTCTTTCTCGGCGAACGAGTGCGCGAGCTCTTTCAGGTCTTTCTGTTCGTCGGTCAGGGTGAAGTCGACCACCGCGTGACACTCCTTTTGTTCGTCGCTTCCAAGGCTGTGCAGGAGTGCCGCTCGGCGCCCCCGATTGACTGGTCAGTCAACCAGGGGAAGAGTACCTGATGCGACCCCGGAGCGAGAAAAGACAGCCTTAAAGGGAGCCCGTCCTCGGCCGGATAGGGTTTTCGGTATGGGGGCGGTACTGGCGATCGCGGTGAGCACCAAAGCCACCGCCGTGCTGATCTTCACCGGCGTGGTCGCCCCGCTGATCGGCCTGGGGCTGTGGAAACTGACCGGCGGCCGGGACGCCTACGGCGGCGGGGCCTTCGCGATCCTGCGCGATACGCCGCGGCGCAGGCGGGACCCGCACGGGGAGGTCGACCCGGCGATCCAGGCGGCCGAGGTGCGCCAGATGCTGGCCGCCAAGGCGGAACGCCAGAAGGTGCGCGGCGAGCCGGTGCTGGACGTCGAGGCCGAGTCGGCGCGCCTCCTGGCGGCGGCCGACGAGAGCCCCCCGGCGGCCCGCGACGAGGAGCTACGGACCGAGGTGCGCCAGCTCGTGGTCGCCCGCAACGAACGTCGGCGGCGGGCGGGATTGGAACCGCTCGACGTCGAGACGGAGACCGAGCGCCAGCTCGCCGACCTGAGCGGCTGAAGCGCCCGCGCGCCTGGCGCGCCCGAACGTTCTAAGATCGCGCCGATGGCGCTTGATCCTGACGAGAACCTCTACGAGGTCGAGGAGCTGCTGGTCCAGCCCGGCACCTACTTCAACCCGCAGACCGAGGTCGTCGTGATCGTCGACGACTCCGCCTCGATCGACCAGGAGGTCTTCAACATGGAGGCCTACGAGGGCGCCGAGTGGGTCCGCCTCTCCGACGAGGTCCCGGTCGACGAAGATGGCCGCGACCGCGTCCTCGAGACCTTCCAGACCCACTACCACCCCGGCTCCACCGGCTCCGTCTCCGAGACCGCGCTCGAACAGGGCGACGACGAGCTCGACGAAGACGAGGACGGCCAGGACCCCGGCCGCGAGGACTGAGCGCCGCTCACCGTCTCGCGGCGCCCCTGCCCTTCGCGGCGCCGCACTTCTTCGAGATCCGCGGGCGCAGGGTCTCCCCCTTGCCGTTGTGCCCTTCGAATCGCGCCGTCGGTCGCTGCGCGGCGGCGCAGATGTCGGTCGAGTTTTCGAGCAGGCCGTACTTGCGGCCACCCCGCATCTGGAGGACGAAGCGGGAGATCGGCGCATCGGGGACCGAGGCGAAGGTGGTGCGGATCCCGCCGGCGCGATCGGTGTCGATCCTCCCCTTCAGCAGCACGCGGATCTGGCCGTCCAGTTCGGCGACCAGGGCGGGCAGCTTGTAGCCGAAGCCGACCCCAAGGTAGACGGGCCCGCGCAGCGGCTTGTCCAGAAGCGGAGACCAGGCCGTGGCCTGACCGTAGATCGAGCGCTTGGGACAGGTTCCCGCGTACAGATCGGCCTGGCCGCAGACCTTGTCCAGGTTCCTCTGGTCGAGGAACTCCGAGTGCGGCAGCGAAACCTGGGCGCGGCTGACGTTGGCGGAACTGCCGGCATCGGGGAAGGTGACGACGGCCTTCAGCGCCGGGTGCCCGGTTCGCTTCGTGGCCCCGGTCAGCGACAGCGCGAGCTTGGGCGTGAAGCCGAGGCCGCCGCAGCCACCGACCTGGAAGCGGTCGCCGAGCGCCACGACCTGGCCGAAGGGCGAGCCCACGCTGCCGCTCACGGAGCTCGGCTCGCAGGAGGTCGGGTTCAGCGTGAACTGGGGCCGGGTGAGATCGATCGAGATGCTGCGCAGGTCGAGCGGGATGCCCTGCAGGATCGAGGGCAGGGGGTCGGAGACCGCCCTGACGCGGGCGCTGAACGGGTCGACGTAGAGCGCGTTGCGGACGACCACGGTGCCGAGATCGAAGGGGCCGGTGACGGCCGGTGTCACCACCACGAGCGAGAGCGGCGCGCCTTTGTAGGGACCGGCGAGATAGGCCCGCCCGCTCACCCTGGTCTGGGCGCCGGAGCCGGCGCCGACGGTCACCGAGCCGACCTCCGACGAGGACGGACAGCTCGGCGCGGCGAGCTCCGCCTGTCCGGCCTGCGGCAGTTCGCGGGCCCGCGCGGCGGCGATCTGCGCCTCCGGGCATTCCGTCGCGCCCCTGAGCTTGGCCAGGACCCCCTCGGGAAGCGTTGTCTCCAGCGAGCTCAGCCGTGCCGAGCCGGCGCTGCGTTCGAGCCGCAGCACGAACGGCGAGAAGGTGCCCGCGAGCGGGCTGACGGTCCCGGCTTCGAAGGTCGGCGCGAGCGCGGCCGGCGCGCTCGGACAGGATCCGCCGGCCGGGCCGGTCGTCACTTCGAAGCTCGAGTCGCTGGTCACCGACGGTCCCCCGGACCACGGCGTCAGCACCGCTTCGGTCCGGTAGGCGCCGCAGCTCGGCGGCGTCGTCAGCGGCCCGCGTTCGCCGCCGCGAAAGTGCAGGCGGAAGCGTGAGAAGGGCAGTTGCGGCAGGGCTTCGGCGGTGGCGACGATCCTTCCCGTCGCCGGGTCGGGACTGATCTTCACCGCCTGCGTGACCAGGAGGCCCAGTTCCGGGTCCTTGATCACCACGTAGGCGGCGAGCAGCGAGTCGCCCGCCAGGTTCCGGTACGGCGTCGCCGTATAGATCTCCCCTTGCAGGGTCTCGCCGAGCAGCGGGGTCTCGACTTCGACGGTGCCGATCTTCGCCGCTTCGGGACAACCGGACCCCGGCGCCCCGGCAGCCGTCTCCCGGGCCAGCTGGTCCTCGCCGCAGGCGGCGAGGCCTTCGGCCAGCGACGGGTTGGCGACGAATCCTTCGGGCAGCGTGACCGCGACGTCCTTGATGTCCGTCGGCGCCAGCGCGCCGGTGGAGGTCAGGCCTTGCGTTTCCGCGCCGAGGCCGAAGTCGAGCCCCGAGGAGGAGCCGGCCGCGCGGATGGTGGGCGCGGCGGTGATCGACGGGGCGAAGCCGAGCCGGTTGCAGCCGGTCGTCGCCGCGAGCTCCGCCGATCCACTCGCCAGTTCGCCCGGCCAGGAGAGCGCCGAGTAGGTGGCGACCCCCGGGCCGCAGGAGCGGGGCATGGTCAGGAACGGCGCCGTGGCCGAGGTCGGACAGCTGCCGAGCGAGCGGAAGTCACCCAGCGTGACGGAGCTGTTGAGGTCGATGCAGCGACCCCGGTACGGGTCGTGGGACGGGTCGCCTGGTTCGCCCCAGATTTCGACGAAGGAGGCGAGCAGGGCCGATTGGGCGACGTTCGAAACCGTCGCGACCACCTCGTTCGGTCGGACCGGATCGATCCCGAGGTCGATGACGACCGGGACGGCGGCGATCTGGAACCCGAGCGCCGCGACCTTGCCGGGCGGCGGGTCCAGGTTGTAGACGGCACCGACCGCAGCGCTTTCGGTGCTGCCGAAGAGGTACGCGCTCGCCGCGCCGACCGCGGCCGAGTCAGGGCAACTGGTCGGGGCTTCGTGTCCCGGCACCACCTGTTTGGTCCGGAAGGCGACCGCCGAGCAGGTCGGCTGCGAGGTCACGTTGCCGACGACTCCCACCGGGAGGCGCATCGTCAGCGTGCGGAGTTCCTGGTCGGCGACGTGCCCTTCCGCGTGGGCGTTGAGCCGGAACAGCGTGTCCATCGCGTAGGGATGCGAACCGGCCTGCGTGGCGGGACTGCCGTCCCGGTTGCGCAGCGAGACTTCGAATTGGCTCAGGCCGAAGTCCGCCCGCGCCGTGCCGCAGAAGGCCGCGACGAGAGCGAGAACGCTCAGCAAGGGGATCAGCTTCTTCATTTCGCGTCCTTCCCGTGGCGATGACCGTGTCCGTGGTGCTTTGACCTGTGGCCGTGCTTGCGCTTCCTCTTGCCGTGTCGCCGGTGCTTGTGGCGGACCGGATTCCCCCGGCCGACGAAGCTGGACGATCCGGCTCTGGCCGTCGCGCCCGCCGCCGCGGCGCCCTGGCAGGCGTCGCCTTCGCAGGCAGCTGGCGCCGCCGGGGGTTCGGCGAAGCCGCCCAGTTCACGGGCGTCGTAGACGTCGAAGAAACCGGGGTCCGCCCCGACCAGGGACTGGGCGGTCGCGAAGAAGACGTCGTGCCCATCGGCGCCCGCATCGAGGAATTCCGACGGAAGCGGGTCGGCTCCGGTCGAGATCAGGGCTAGACAGCCGCCGTTGCGGGCGGAGTAGTCGGCGGACCCGCCCGAGCAGCTGCCGGTGCCCGCCGCCTCCCACTCGTACACGTCCTCCTGGCCGTTGCCGTCGCGGGCGAGAAGCGGCGAGTAGGCGTCGAAGAAGACGCGATCGCCGCCGTCGGCGATGACCCGAGGCTCCCTCAGCGGCGTCTGCCAGGTCGGCACCTGGGCCGCCGACCAGAGCCCTGACGCGATCGTGCCGGCGGGGACGATTTCCCTGCCTTCCGGACGGGCATCGGTCGGCTGGCAGGAGATGCAGGTCAGCTGCGAGGTGGCGGCGTCGAACCGGTACACCTCGTTGTCCGCTTCACCGCTCTCGACGTCGCGGTTGTCGTAGCCGGTCGGCCGGCCGAGCGAGTTGAAGACGACGACGTCGCCATCGGGCGAGACGGCGGCCGAATGAGAGGTCGGATAGGGATTGGACAGGGACGGGATCCGTGGCGCGATCGAGACGTCCCGCGGTGACAGGGTGGCGACGAGCTCCACCGATCCCCCGCCGTAGGTGTAGAGGTTGGGGGTGCCGGCGGTCCCTTCGCCGCCGAGCGATTCCAGCGAGACGAAGTAGAACCGCGAGAGGTCTGCGGCGGCGCCGACCACGCCGACGAGTTCGCCGGCGATCCGCTGCGACGTCCCAGACGCCTCCGAGTACTCGTAGAGGCCGCCCGCCCGCGCTCCGGAGGCAAACGAGAAGAGCGCGCGCGATCCGTCCGTGCTCGCGGTCCAGAAGCGCGCGCTGCCCGGATCCACGGTTTCGGAGACGGGAAGCGTTTCGCGGCCTTCGACGCGCAGGTAGATCGGACTCGACGGGCTCGCCGAGCCTTGCATGCCGGTCCAGTAGATGCGCGATCCATCGGCCGAGACCGCGTGGTCGAGAACGGCGCCCCGACCACCTTGACCCGAGGTGCCGAAGGCGCCCGCGGTCGCCCGGCCCGGATAGGGAGCGCCTCCCGGCAGCACGCTGACCTCCCGAAGCGCGCCGTCGAACCGGTCGAACACCTGATACTGGTCTTCCGCCCCGACCGGGACGCGGAACACCGTGTGACCTCCTCCGACTCCCTGGATTTCGATCGGATCTCCACGGCCGGGGAGAAAGTCGACGTCGGCAGTGGTGTTGACCGCCGTATACGAGCCCGAGTCGGTCTGGCGTTCGTACAGGGTGGGATCGGTCGCGAGCCCGCCGGGTCCAAGCGACGGACCTTCCGTGTGGACGATCCAGGAACGGGCCAGATCCGGGCTGAACAGCTTGAACTCGTTTGCGAGTTCTTCGTCAGGGCCGTCGCGCGGCGGGGTGAGGTTCCGCGTCGTCCAACCCTGGGTGCCACGCGTCGCGAGATATTGCGAGATCCAGGGATTCGAGGAGGCGCCCGCGAAAGCACCGTAGGTCGAGAAGGTGAACCGGTCGCCGGCGCTCGAGTACTGGTCGATCGCGCTCGGCAGTCCCTGGACGTCCGGAATCGACCGGATGTCGTTGCCTTCTTTGTCCAGCGGGCTGACGAGCTCGAACGCCCGGCAGTCGGGCAGACGGCGGTCGAGCTCGTTGCGGGTCGCTTCGTTGGCGCACCCGCCCGCGGACGATGCCGGCTCGGACTCGGTCCCGAACTGCCGATCGGCGCCGACGGTGGTGCCCGCCGAGCTGCGGGCTACAGCGCGGTAGAAGTACGACTTGCCCGGACTCAAGCCTCGCAGGATCCGGGTCGTGCCGACCGACGCTTCTCCCGCCCCGATCGCGATCGGGGCGGTCGCCGCGCAGGAAGCGCTGGAGCAAGGGCCCGGCCCGTATTCGAAGCTGACTTCGGTGGCGTCGCCTTCCGGATCGACCACCGCTTCGAGCGTCGCTTCCGTCGTGTTCACGGCGCGCACCGACTCGGATTCGATGCGCGGCTTCGCGGCTTCCGACGGGCCGAAGATCTTGACCCGACCCGAGGTCGAATCGGCGGCGTAGGCGACCTCGCCGCCCGCGCCGTAGGCGACGCCTTCCGACGCCCCGATCGCGCCCGCGCCCGAATTGGCGAAGCGACCCAGGAGCTGCCCGTCCGGTGCAAATTCGGTGATCCTTTCGCCTTCGTCGACGAGCACCGGGCCGCCGTCCGGGCTCGCGTAGACCGAAGACGCGCGCGGGCCACCGACCGTGCCCGAGGACGAGTAGGCGACCGCCGCCGTCGGCGGGAATTCGGAGGGAACGAAACGCTCGACTTCCTGGCTCCAGTGATTCACGTAGAGGTCACCGGATTCGTCGACTGCCACGTTGCACGCCCCTGGGACCGGAACCGTCGTGATCGCCTCGCCGGTCGGTGAGAAGATCGACACGCCGTTGCCGTAGTCGCCGACGTAGATGTCGCCCTGCGAGTCGACCGCGACGCCGCAGAATTCGCCCCCGGACGGGGCGAGGATTTCGGGCGCTCCGAGCGCCGCGAACTCGGCCGGTTCACCCGCCGCGTCGTAGGCCTTCAACGACCCGGCGCCGCCGTTGTCGTTGGTCACCACGTAGAGGCGGTGCGTGGTGCCGTCCACCGCCAGCTGC
>DATJUK010000156.1:0-26312 GCA_035502495.1 Solirubrobacterales bacterium | reverse complement strand
CGCGGCCGCGGTGGCGGCGCGACGACCGATGGCCGCCGCGCCGCCACCCGCTCACGGAGCCGTGTAGGCCCAGTTGCCGCGGGCGTTCGCGAGCACCGACTGCGATTTGAGGCTGAAGATCGTCCCGGCCTCACCCGAGGGCACGTCGGCCAAGCCGCTGAAGCCGCTCAGCCAGGAACCGAATGAGACTTCGTGTTCCCAGATGGTGTACACGCAGAGGAAGCCCGGTTCGGCCGCGCCGGAGCCGGGGCACTGCGGCTTCGTTTCCCCGACCTTCAGGTAGATCTCGTTGGCGACGGGAACCGGCTGCTGCAGTCGCGGCACGAAGTTGATCGACAGGTAGAACTGCACCCCGCTGGGGCCCGAGCCCGCCCAGACCCCGGTCTCGGTCTGGCCCGACGGCAGGATCTGCACCGCCGGCCCCGGCTCACCCCGTTCGCCGCGCGGGCCTTCCTTCCCCTGCGGCCCCTCCTTGCCTTGGGGGCCCTCCTTGCCCTGCGGCCCGGCCGGCCCGGCGAGCGACTTCTTCGTCGCGTCGCTCAGTTTGGTCGGCGTCACGGCGCCCGCCTTCAGCTGCTTGGCGCCGACCGAGTTCTTCGGCAGCATCGTCGTCGCGGCGAAGGCGGTGCCGCCGGCGAGGGCGATGAACAGCGCCAACGTCGCGACGACGTTGGCGTAGGTGAGCCTCTCCCAGATGAGCTTCATTGCGATTCCTTTCGGTGCTGGACGAGGCGTAGAGCGTCGCAGGAACCGCCGCCGCGACGGCGCGTCGCCCTCGCGCGGTCGCGTAGGCTGCCGGGCAGATGGTCTCGTTCGGCGCGCGCAGGTCGGGAAAACCGGCGAAGAAACGGATGTTGATCATCGTCAACCCCTACGCGACGACGGTCAGCGACCGGCTGCGGAACCTCGTCGTCTACGCGCTGCAGGGACGCTACGAGGTCGAGGCGGTGCAGACGCAGGCGCAGAACCACGCCACCGAGATCGGCCGCGAGGCCCAGGAGGGCGGCTACGACGTGGTCGTCTCCTTCGGCGGCGACGGGACGCTCAACGAGGTCGCCAACGGGCTGGCCGGGACCGACATGCCGATGGGGATCCTGCCGGGCGGGTCGGCGAACGTGGTGGCGCGCAGCCTCGGGATCCCCAACGACGTGGTCGACGCGACCGAGCACCTGCTCTCGCTCGCCGACGAGTGGGAGCCGCGCAAGATCGACCTCGGCCGGGCCGACGAGCGGCGCTTCGTCTTCGCCTGCGGGGCCGGGATCGACGCGACCGTGGTCAAGCGGGTCGATGCCCATCCGAAGCTGAAGGCCAAGGCGGGCCCCTGGTACTACAGCTGGGCCGGCGTCTCGGCGTTCACGCGGCGCTACCTGGTCAACGCGGTGCGCCTGCGGGTGACCGTCGAGGGTCGCGCGCCGGTCGAGGGCGTCACCGCGATCGCGCAGAACTCCGATCCCTTCACCTACTTCTCCAGCAAACCGGTCTACGTCAACGAGGGGGTCGCGATCGACGACGGGACGCTCTCGATGGCGGTGCTGAAACGGGCGGCGATGCGCGACATGCCCACCCTGCTGCCGCGTCTGTTCTCGCAGAAGCGCCCGGCCGTCCGCCATCGCCAGATCGAGGGCTTCACCGACCTGACCGGCGCCGTGGTCGAGTCGATCTCCGAGGACCGCTCCGGCGCCCCCCGCACCTTCCAGCTGCAGGTCGACGGCGACTACATCGGCGAGCGCACCCGGGTCGAGCTCGGCATCGACCCCGGCGCCCTGACCATCGTCGCCTGACCCCAGAACGTCAGCCACCCCTGCGTTCGCAGTTCTCGCCGGATACCGGGGATTAGTGCGAACGCACCGGGGGGCTAGTCGAGGAGGCCGGTTTCGCGGGCGGAGACGGCGGTCTGGAGCAGGGTCTCGGCGGCGTCGAAGCGGGGGCGCCAGCCGAGCTGGGCGCGGGCCTTGGCGGTGTCCATGATCACCGGCGTGGTCAGGGCCGTCGCCCACTCGAGCTGGGGGTTGAGGAAGGAGAGGCGGCCGGCCACCGCGGTGCCGGCGCCGAGCGCGGGCCGCGGCACCCGCACCGAGCGCCAGCCGAGTGCCCGGGCGATGTCGGCGATCTGGATCTCCCCGGCGCCGGCCAGGTTGTAGGCGCCCGGCTCGCCCTTCCCCTCGACCGCGGCGGCGAGGGCGGCGGCGACGTCGTCGTGGTGGACGAGCTGCAGCGGCACGCCGGCGTCGGGGAGGATCGGATGCAGCAGCGGGATCCGCTCGATCAGGTGACGGCGCAGGCGCGGGGCCGGGTCGCCGAGACGGGCGGCGCCGACGGTCTGCTCGATCAGCATCGTCGCCCGCGGCCCGGCGACGATGCAGGGACGGAAGACGTAGGCGTCGAGCTCGGAGCCGGCGAGGATCTCGGCCAGCGCCTCCTCCAGCTCCGCCTTCTGGGCCGAGTAGTAGAAGCCTGGCGAGCCGAGCGCCGGGGTCTCCTCGGTCAGCGGCTGGGGATTGTCAGGGTGGAAGCCGTAGGCGGCCACCGAGGAGGCGTAGACGAGCCGCCGCACCCCGGCCTCGACCGCCGCTTCGAAGACGTTGCGGCTGCCCTCGAGGTTGATCCGCCGCGTCTCCTCGCGGTCGCCGAAGATCGCGAAGGCGAGGTGCACGGCGACGTCGGCGCCGTCGAAGAGCTCGGCGAGATGGCCGCGGTCGAGGATGTCACCGCGCTGGTAGCCGGCCTTGGTCCAGCCCGCCGCGCCCGGGTCGAAGGCGCTCCGCGCCATCCCCCGCACCGCCGCGACCGGCGCCGAGGCCTCGAGCGCGTCGATCAGCGAACCGCCGATCTCCCCGGTCGGCCCGGTGACGGCGACGGTAAGTCCTGCCATCGGCTCAGGCGGTGGGGGTGATCCTGTAGGCGTCGAAGACCGACTCCACGTTGCGGAGCCTGGTGATGCAGTGTTTGAGCTGCTCGGTGTCGCCGACCTCGATCACGAACTTGTTCTTCACCATCGGGTGGTTGGTGGTGCAGGCGGCCCCGATGATGTTGATCCCGGCCTCCGAGAACGTCCGCGAGAGGTCCTCGAGAAGGCGGGTCCGATCGTAGGCGTCGATCTGCACCTCGACCCGGTAGGAGGCTTCGTTTTCGCCCTCCCAGCCGACGTCGACGAAGCGCTCCGGCGCCCGTTTCAGCGCCTTCACGTTCTTGCAGTCGGTGCGGTGGATGGTGATCCCGCGGCCGAGGCTGACGTAGCCGGCGATCTCGTCGCCGGGGACCGGGCGGCAGCACTTGGCCAGCCGCACGGCGACGTCCTCGACCCCCTTCACCACGATCCCGTAGTTGGAGGCGTCCTTGGTGCGGCGGGCGCGGTCGGAGTGCTCGGTCGCCGGCCGCAGGTCCTCGGCGTCTACCGACTCGCCCGATTTCAGCCGCTGCAGGACTTTGTTGACGACGGTCTTGGTCGAGATTTTGCCCTGGCCGAGCGCGATGTAGAACTCGGTGGCTTTGCGGAAGCCCATCTCCCGGATCACGTCGGCGAGCAGCGACGAGCCGGAGATCTTCTGCATCGGCACGCCGCGCCTGCGCAGCGCCTCCTCGAGGCCCTCGCGGCCGTCGCGCTCGGCGTCCTCGCGGCGCTCCTCTTTGAACCAGGCGCGGATCTTGTTCCGCGCGCGGCTGGTGCGGACCAGTTTCAGCCAGTCGAGCGACGGGGCCCGTTTCTGCTTCGCGGTCAGCACCTCGACGATGTCGCCGGAGCGCAACTGATAGTGGAGCGGCACGATCGCCCCGTTCACCTTGGCGCCGACGCAGCTGTGGCCGACGTCGGTGTGGACGGCGTAGGCGAAGTCGAGCGGGGTCGAGCCGGCCGAGAGGTTCTTCACTTCGCCCTTCGGGGTGAAGACGAAGACCTCGTCCTCGAACAGGTCGACCTTCAGCGATTCGAGGAACTCGGTCGGGTCCTGTTCGCCCTCGGCCTCGACCAGCTGGCGCAGCCAGGTCATTTTTTCCCGCTGCGGATCGCCGCGGCCGCCCTCTTTATAGGCGACGTGGGCGGCGATCCCGTACTCGGCGAGTTTGTGCATCTCCTCGGTGCGGATCTGGATCTCGAGCGGCTTGCCCTCGGGCCCGATCACGGTCGTGTGGAGCGCCTGGTACATGTTGGCCTTCGGCATCGCGACGAAGTCCTTGAAGCGACCGGGCAGCGGCTTCCAGAGCGAGTGGATGACCCCGATCGCCCCGTAGCAGTCCTTCACCGAGCCGACGATCACGCGCATCGCGGTGAGGTCGAAGATCTCGTTGAACTCGCGGCCCTTCTTCGCCATCTTCGTGTAGATCGAGTAGAAGTGCTTGGCGCGGCCGGAGATCTCGGCCTCGATGCCTACCTCTTCCAGCTCTTCGGAGAGGAATTCGCCCGCCTCGGCGACGTAGGTCTCGCGCTCGTCGCGCTGCTGGGCGACCAGCTGTTTGATTTCCGCGTACTTGCGCGGGTGGAGCGTGGCGAAGGCCAGGTCCTCGAGCTCCCACTTGATCGCGTGGATCCCCAGACGGTGGGCCAGCGGCGCGTAGATCTCCAGCGTCTCGTGCGACTTCAGCGTCTGTTTCTGCTTCGGCAGCGCGCCCAGCGTGCGCATGTTGTGGAGACGGTCGGCCAGCTTGATCAGGATCACCCTGACGTCGGTGGCCATCGCCACCATCATCTTGCGGTAGTTCTCGGCCTGCCGCTCGTCGCGGCTCTCGAAGTTCATCCCGGTCAACTTGGTCACGCCGTCGACCAGCTGGGCGATCTCCTCGCCGAATTCGGCCTCCACTTCCTCCAGCGTCGCGCTGGTGTCCTCGACCGTGTCGTGGAGCAGCGCCGCGCACAGCGTCTCGGTGTCGAGCCGCATCCCGGCGCAGATCTGCGCGACCCCCACCGGGTGGGTGATGAACTCGTCGCCCGAGTACCGCCGCTGGTCGGCGTGGCGCTCGCAGGCGAAGTCGAAGGCGCGCTCCACCTTGGCCCGGTCGATCGTCGCCACCGCCACCGCGGTGCCGCCGAAGGCCGGAACCTGCTCGTCCGGGGCAGAGTCGAACTCCTCGACGACCGCGAACAGGTCGCCGAGCAACTCGCTGTGCTCTACGGAAATTTGGGGCTTTGGAGAAATTTCTGTGCCTCCGAATGCTCTTCGCAGTAGACCCGGAACGCGGCCGAGCGCTCCAGATCGGTCCCTTCAGAGGATACGACGCCGACCAAGCCGCCACCTGCATTCGTGCTGCCCGCAACGAGGCCGAGCTCGCCCAGGACGCGGAAGGCGCGCGCCGCGGTCTCCGGATCGAGCGGGTGCGGGCCGGGCCCGGCGAGAGCGGCGCGGAGGTCCGGGCCGGTCAGTCGACCGCCCGCGCGGAGGGCCTTGAAGACGCCGGCGACGGTCGCGCGCGACGGCGCCTGGCGGGCGAGGACGCCGAGCGAGAAGTCGCGCTCGGCCTCGGAGAAGAGCGGGTGGACGAAGCCGGGGGAGGCCGGCGCCGCGGCGCCGAGCGGCGGCGGGGCCGAACGGTTCGGGTGCGCGACGAAGGTGGCGGTGACGCGTTCCACGTCGGCGGGGGTGCGGGGGGCGTCGACGAGGACGACGTGCTCGAAGCGGGAGGCGAGGTCGGGGGATATGGCGAGGGCCGAGTAATCGACGAGGGCGAGGCCGCTGTCGGCGCGGGCGGCGAGGTTGGCGACGGTCGCGGCGCCGCAGCGGTGACAGGCGATCAGCGCGGCGCCGCCGTTGAAGCGCGCGAGGCCCGTGGCGCCGTTGGCGAGCGCGGCGCGGCGCGAGGCATCGGCGGCGACGGCGAGGACGCCGGCGCCGCTCGACACGAGCTCGGCGATCGTCGCGGTGGGAGACGACCCGACCCCCTGGACCGCGCGGCGCGATCCTCCGGCGCTGCCGTGGAGCCTTTCCGCCTCGACGGAACCGTTTCGCTCCACACCCCGCTCGGCCGCAGGGGCCGGCGCGGTCAGATCGCGGGCCAGCTCGGTCTCGAAGCGCTGCCACCACTCGGTTTCGTCGCACTCGCATGGGTGCGGGGACAGCGCGTTGGCCTCCGCGTCGAGGGGATAGACCTCGCGGAGGACGACGCGCGGCTCGACCGCGCCGTTCCAGTGGTTGACCTCGAGGCGCACGGCGGCGTCCAGCATGTCGTCGTCGTCGACGCCGAGCGAGGAGCGGCCGAAGGCGACGCCCAAGGCGCGATGGCTGCCGCTGTGGAGGCTGAAGCGCGAGTGCTTGCCCTCTTCGCCCATCGTGCGCACGTCGGTGACGCGCGCCGAGGGGACCATCAGCCGCACGCCCGGGTTGCCCATGCCGAAGGGCGCCAGCTGCCCGAGCTCTTCGGCGAGGTCGAGGCCCAGCCCGACCCCCCCTACCATCGCGTCGATCCGCTCCGTCCGGCGCAGGTCCTCGGCCGAGAGCGCCTCGTCGGCGTGCCTGGCGAACGCGGCGCGGAACGCCTCCAGGTTCTCCGCCCTCAGCGACAGCCCCGCCGCCGCCTTGTGGCCGCCGAAGCTCTCGAGGTGCGCGGAACAGGCGTCGAGCGCCGCGTGCAGGTCGAAGCCGGGGATGCTGCGACCCGAGCCGCGCCCTCCTCCCTCCTCGTCGAGGGAGATGACGACGACCGGCCGGTGATGGCGCTCCACCAGGCGCGAGGCGACGATCCCGACCACGCCCGGGTGCCACCCCTCCCCCGCCAGCACGAGGCCGTTCGCTTCCTTCAGCTCCTCCGGCAGCTCGCGGCGCGCCGCCTCCGCGGCCGCGTCGACCTCGCGCTCGGTGGCGCGGCGCTCGGAGTTCGCCCGCCCCAGCTCCGCCGCGATCTGCTTCGCCCGATCCTCGTCCTCGGTGAGGAGCAGCTCGACCCCTGCGTCGGCCCGATACAGCCGCCCCGCGGCGTTGATCCGCGGCGCCAGCCGGAACGCCAGGTCCCCCTCGTCGAGCCGACTCGGCTCACATCTCGACGCCTCCATCAGCGCCCTCAGCCCCACCCTCTTCGTGCGCCGCATCTCGGCCAGGCCTCGCTTCACGAGGCTTCGGTTCTCCCCCACCAACGGCACCACGTCGGCCACCGTCGCCAACGCCACCAGGTCGAGGTCCGCCGCCGACGCGCCGGCGTCGGGGGCAACCGCCTCGCGCAGGGCGCACGCCAACTTCCAGGCCACCGCCGTCCCGCACAGCGACTCGAACGGATACCCGCTGACCTCCGGATGCAGGACCAGGCACCCCGGCAGCTCCTCGTCGCGCTGATGGTGGTCGGTGACGATCACCTCCATCCCCAGCTCCCCCGCCAGCGCCACCTGCTCGACCGCGGTGATCCCGCAGTCCACCGTGATCAGCAGCGCCGTCCCCCGTCCGGCGAGCTTCTCCACGTTCTCGGCGCTCAGCCCGTACCCGTCGGCGATCCGGTCCGGGATCAACCAGTCGCAGTCCGCGCCGAGTTCCCGCAGCGCGCCGATCAGGAGCGCCGTCGCGCTGACCCCGTCGACGTCGAAGTCCCCGTGCACGGTGATCCGCTCCTCGGCTTCGACCGCGGCGAGGACGGTCGCCACCACCTCGTCCATGCCCCGGAACGCCTCCGGCGGATGCGCCTCGTCGGCCGCCAGGAAGGCCCGGGCCTCCTCCGGCGTCCGGTACCCCCGCCGGACCAGGGTGACGGCGACGGGCTGGCTCAGCCCGAGCGCCTCGGCGACGGCGCGAGCCTCGGCGTAGTCATATGGATCGGCGGCGAAGGCCTTGGCGGATTCCGGCACGCTTCCAGGCTAGGTAGGCGTCCGGCGGGAAATCGCCGGCCTTCCGCCCGCAAAATGCCTGTAAACGACGAGCTAGTCGTAGTGCGGTTCGCGCGTGCCGATCAGCCAGACGACGCCGAGGCCGATCGCGACGCCGGGGATCGCCGAGAGCGCGGTGCCGATCGTCGTGTTGCCGACGCTCTGGCCGTCGACCAGCATCACGATCGTGCCCACGACCACCGCGCCGATCACCGAGCCGAGGAAGGCGCCGACGATCCCCTGCCAGAAGCGATCCGGCAGGAAGACGGTGAAGTGCCAGAGGGCGATGCCCATGGTGATGAAGACCAGGAACGCCATCAGTCACACCCCTCGCTCATCGCCGGCGACCGCCTTTGCGCCGTTGGGCCCGTTTGGCGCGCCGTTCCTCGTTGCGCTTGCGCCGCTCCGCCGACTCCGGGTTGGCCTCGCTGCGCGGAGCCGGCTCCTCGTCCTCGGCCTGGGGAGCGCTCGGCGCCTCGGGAGCAACCGACGGCTCGGGGGCGACCACGCCCTCCGGCGCGCCGTCCTCCGCGGCCGGCTCGACCGTGGCCACCGCCCCGCCCCGGCGTCTGCGCTTCGCCGCGGCCCGCTCCGCCTCCTCCGGCGCGACTTCTTCTTCGGCCGCGTCGTCCTTGGCCAGCATCGCCACCTGGACGTCGTCGGCGAAGGCCGGGACCAGCCCGCCCTCGACCTCGGCGATGCGCTGGCGTCGGCGGACGTACTGGGGCTCGCGTTCCTTCCAGGCGGTCAGCACCGGCGAGGCGATGAAGATCGACGAGTAGGTACCGGAGGCGATCCCGATCAGCATCGCGAAGGCGAAGTCCTGCAGCGTCGCCGAGCCGAAGATCAGCAGCGAGAGCACCGCCAGCAGGGTCGTGAAGCTGGTCGCCAGCGAGCGGGTGAGGACCTCGCTCATCGAGCGGTTGACGATCTGCGAGAACGCCGCGCGCGGCATGCGCGGCATGTTCTCTCGTATTCGGTCGAAGACGATGATCGTGTCGTATAACGAGTAGCCCAAGATGGTCAGGAAGGCGGCCACGGTCCCGCTCGACACTTCTTTGCCGGTCAACGCGTAGACGCCGCCGGTGATCAGGATGTCGTGGAACAGCGAGATCAGCACCGGCACCGCGAATTTCGGCTCGAACCGCAGCGCCACGTAGACGAGGATCACCAGCATCGAGAAGATCAGCGCCTTGATCGCCGATTCGGCCACCTGGTTGCCGAAGGTCGGGCCGACGCTGGTGCTTTCGAAGCCGCTCTTTTCGATCCCGTAGGTCTGCGCCAGCACTTTTTCGGTCTCGTGGACTTCGCCCGGCTGCAGCTGCGCCGACTCGATCTGGAAGACGTTCGAGCCGAAATGCGGCACCGTGACCTGCTGGACCTCGGCGTTGTTGACGCCGGCTTCTTCGAGCGCTTCCTGGACGCCTTCCTCGTCGGTCGGCTTTTCCAGCGCCGCGGTGATCCGCGTGCCCGACTCGAAGTCGATGCCGAAGTTCAGCTCCTTGGTCGAGAGCGCGACGGCGCCGATGATCAGGATGATCCCCGAGAAGGTGAAGAACCAGCGGCTGGCGCCCATGAAGTCGAAGTGCCAGCGCCGCCCCTCGCCGCCCGCTCCCAGCGCGTTCGGCGAGCGCAGCAGTTTCGAGTTGCTCATCGTGCCGAGCAGCGCCTGGGTGAAGACGACCGCGGTCAGCAGCGAGGTGATCGTGCCGACGCCGAGCGTGAAGGCGAAGCCCTTCACCCCGGCGGTCGCCAGGACGAAGAGGATGAAGGCGGTCAGGAGGGTGACGACGTTCGCGTCGACGATCGTCGAGATCCCGCGTTTGTAGCCGGCGGGGATCGCGCTCTTCATCGATCTCCCCGCGCGCACCTCCTCCTTTATTCGCTCGAAGATGACGATGTTCGAGTCGGCGGCGACGCCGATCGTGAGCACCAGCCCGGCGATCCCCGGCAGGGTCAGCGTGATCGGGATCAGTTTGATCAGGGCGAAGAAGATCACCCCGTAGGCGCCCAGCGCGATCGTCGCGACCAGCCCGAGGAAGCGGTAGTAGAAGAGCAGGAAGATGATGACGAGGGCGAGGCCGATGATCCCCGCCTTGATCCCGTCGTGGAGGGCCTGCGAGCCCAGCGTCGCCGAGACCTGCGTCTCCGAGATCAGGTGGAGGTCGATCGGCAGCGCGCCGATCTGCAGCGTGGTCGCCAGTTCCTGCGCCTGTTCGAGCCCGTGTTCGCCGGAGAAGCCGCCGGAGATCTGGGCGCCCTGGCGGCCGTCGATCCCGTCCGGGTTTTCGCGGAAGTTGATGATCGGCCGGCTCTGGACTTCGTTGTCGAGGATGACCGCGAAGTGGCCGGAGAGCGCCCCCGCTTCTTCGTTCGAGCCCGCCGGGCCGATCGCCTGCGCCTGGCCGCGCTGGGCGATCCTCCGGGTCACGTTCTGGAAGTTTTCGCGCCCCTTGTCGGTGAACTGGAAGGCGACGTTCGGTTCACCCGAGCCGGGCTGGTAGTCCTGCTTCGGTTCGGTGATTTCGCTGCCCGAGAGGGCGTATTCGTCGTGCAGCGTGAACCAGCCGGGCTGGGCGGTTTCGTCGACCCGACCGGTCGAGTCGATCGGCAGTTCGGAGACGAGGACGGTCCCGGCCGGGACTTCGAGCACGATCCCGTCTTTGGGCAGCTGTTCCCCGGTCGGGCTTTCGTAGAGGTCTTTCTTCGCCGTCTCCGGTCCCGCCAGCAGCTTGTGCGGCTCCTGCTTGTCGAACAGGTAGTAGCGGGTCTTCGCGACCGAGCATTTGGTGCATTCCGGTTCCGGTTCCTGTTTTTCCGCCAGCAGGGCCGCCTGGTAGGCGTTCGGGAAGGCGCCGGCGTGGATCAGACCCTGGTTCTCGGTGCTCTTCGGGTTGCGGCCCGCCGCTTTCCATTCCGCTTCCAGCTTTTTCACCGCGCCGCTGGGCGGGGTCTGGCCCGGGTGGCCGCCGATCACCCGCTGGATGCCGAGCAGGTTCGGCTCCCAGTCGTAGAAGTAGAGCTGGGCGGTCGATCCGACCTGTTCGGCGGCCCGGTTGGCGTCGGTGACGCCGGGCAGGCCGATCGTGATCTCGTTGTTGCCGAGCCGGGCGACTTCGGACTCCGACACGCCGAGGTTGTTGATCCGCTTTTCGATGATGTTGATCGAGTCTTCGATGTCTTCACCGGAGACTTCGGTGGCGGTGCCGGTCGGTTGGCCTTCGTAGACCAGCTGCAGCCCGCCCTGCAGATCGAGGCCGAGTTTCGTTTCCTTGCTCGCGATGACGATCCCCGAGAGGATCACCAGCGCGACGACGAACAGCAGGACGAAGACGTGCTGCCGCCTGGAACCCATGAGTGCCTAGCCCTCCGGGGTCAGGACAAGCAGAAGCCCGCCGTCGTCGTCATAGGCGGGAAAGACGTCGGCCACTGCCTTGGCCGGAAGGTCACCCTCGGCGTTGACCGAGACGCGCTTGCCGAGCGAGCGCACGCCCCACTCGAGCGAGGTCTCGATCGGGTCGGTCTTGCCGTCGCCGTTGGTGTCGGCCTCGGGGCCGCCTTCGCCGGGATCGATCCAGTCGAGCCCCAGCACCTCGCGCACCGGACGCCCGATCACGTCCTCGTCGGTCAAACCCGTCAACTCGTAGCTCCCCTTGCCCGCATCGATGACCCGTTCCTGCTGATCGCAGACGAAGAACGCCGCGTTCGGAGCCGGATAATAATCGTCGAGTAGTTCGAATACGAACCCGAATCCACATTTCGAACAACCCTTCGGCCGGCGGCTGAACCCTTCGGTCCGGGAGCCGCTGACCTCGCGATGTCCGCAGTTGGGGCAGATGAAAAACGGCATGGTCGGGACAGGCTAGATGAAAGTCATATGCGGCGAGTTAACGCTCGCGAGCGCTCTAGAAGAGGCTGGCGGCGCCTTCCGGAGCGGCCAGGCCGAGGTGGTCGTAGGCGCGCTGGGTGAGGACGCGGCCGCGCGGGGTCCGTTTGAGCAGGCCCTGCTGCAGGAGGTAGGGCTCGAGCACGTCCTCGATCGTGTCCTGCTCCTCGCCGATCGCGATCGCGAGGGTGGAGAGGCCGACCGGGCCGCCGCCGAATTTGCTCGCCACGGTGTCGAGCAGGGCCCGGTCGGAGCGGTCGAGGCCCGCCTCGTCGACCTCCAGCATCGCCAGCGCCCCGGCCGCGACGTCGGCGTCGATCGCCCCCTGGCCCTTCACCTCGGCGTAGTCGCGGACCCGCTTCAGCAGCCGGTTGGCGACGCGCGGGGTGCCGCGCGAGCGGGAGGCGATCGTGTGGGCGCCGGCGGCGTCGATCTCGACCTCGAGGATGCCGGCGGAGCGCGCGACGATCAGGGCGAGGTGCTCCGGGTTGTAGTGCTCGAGCCGGTGGCTGACGCCGAAGCGGTCGCGCAGCGGCGTGGTCAGGAGCCCGGCGCGGGTGGTCGCGCCGATCAGCGTGAAGGGCGGCAGCGGCAGGGTGACGGTGCGGGCGCCGGCGCCTTGGCCGAGGACGACGGGCAGCTCGCCGTCCTCCATCGCCGGGTAGAGCGTCTCCTCGACGGCGCGGCCGAGGCGGTGGATCTCGTCGATGAAGAAGACGCTGCCGGGCTCGAGCGCGGTGAGGAAGGAGGCGACGTCGGCCTTGCGCTCGAGTGCCGGGCCGGCGGTCTGGACCAGCGGCACGCCGAGCTCGGCGGCGACGATATTGGCGAGCGAGGTCTTGCCGAGCCCGGGCGGCCCGGCGAGGAGGACGTGGTCGAGCGGCTCGCCGCGGCGGCGGGCGGCCTCGATGAAGATCCCCAGCTGCTCGGTGACCTGGACCTGGTTGACGAAGTCGGCGAGGGTCGGCGGGCGGAGGCTGCGGTCGAGGTCCTCGCCGTCGGCGCGGGCGTCGTGGACGCGCACCTCGGCGTCGACCGGGACGTGGTCGGCGTCCAGCCCCGGCGTGCGGATGCGGTTGGCGCCGATCGCCTCGTCGCCGGTCGGGTCGAAGCTCATCGGTTCGCCCCCGCCTTGCGCAGGGCCCCGGCGAGCAGCTCCTCCGCGTCTTCGCCCTCGAGGCCGTCGAGCAGTTGCTCGGCCTCCAGCGGCTGGTAGCCGAGGTTGACCAGGCCGTCGCGGGCCAGCGAGCGGGCGTCGCCTTCCTCGGCGGCGACGATCGCCGACTCGACCTCCAGGGCCCCGGCGACCTTCTCGCGCAGCTCGACGATGATCCGCTCGGCCGTCCGTTTGCCGATCCCGTTGACCGCCTGGAAGCGTTTGGCGTCGCCCGCCGCGATCGCCCGCAGGAGCTCGCGCGAGCTGCCGCCGGAGAGCGCCGCGATCGCCACTTTCGGGCCGACGCCGCTGACCGAGATCAGCATCCGGAAGAGGTCGCGCTCGTCTTCGGAGGCGAAGCCGTAGAGGGCGAGGGAGTCCTCGCGGGCGATCAGCTCGGCGTGCAGGAAGGTCTCCGAGCCGGCGGCGGGGACGGACTTGAGCGTCTCCGAGGAGACCGCGAGGCGGTAACCGACGCCGTTCGCGTCGATGACGACGTGGTCGGGGCGGCGGACCATCACCTCGCCGCGGACGGCGGCGATCATCCGGCCACCGGTGGCGCGAAGCGTGGCCTGGAGCCCGGCGCGTCGAGCCCGCCGGGCGGCGCCGTGACCGGGAGGGCGGCGGCAGTGCCCGCGGCGACGGCCTGGCGGCGACCTCCTCCCCCGCCATGACAGATCGCGACGGCCAGCGCGTCGGCGGCGTGGTCGGGGGTCGGCGGCTCGGGCAGGCCGAGCAGGGTGCCGACCATCCGCTGCACCTGCTCCTTGCCGGCGGCGCCGGAGCCGCAGACCGCCATCTTGATCGCCTGCGGGGTGTAGGCGAAGCAGGCGATGCCGCGCTGGGCGGCCGCCAGCATCGCCACGCCGCTGGCCTGGCCGACGACCATCGCCGAGCCGACGTTGCGGCCGAAGTAGACCTGCTCGATCGCCAGGGCGCGCGGCTCGTGCCACGCCATCAGCTCGCCGAGGGCGGCGTGGATCCGCTCCAGGCGGCGCTCCATCGGCGCCTCCGGGCCGGTCTCGACGACGCCGCCGTCGAGCGCGACCATGCGGTTGCCCTCGACTCGGACGATGCCGAAGCCGAGGTTCGCCGCGCCCGGGTCGATCCCCATCACAACCTGCATAAGGGACTGATTCTGCGAAGGAGACCGGACGCCTCCCTTGCGTGGCGACTTATCCACCTCTGAGGGGGATTTCTAACCGCGCCAGAGGATTGGCGAACCGATCCCGTCTAGGCCGCGGCGAGCTCTTCGAGCACCGACTCCGGGATGTCGAAGTTGGCGAAGACCGTGTCGACGTCGTCCTGGTCGTCGAGGACCTCGAGCAGGTCGATCATCCGCTCGGCGTCCTTGCCGGCCAGCTCGACCGTCGATTTCGGTTCGGTCGCGAGGGCGGCCGACTCGATCTCCACGCCCGCCTCTTCGAGCGCCGTCTTCACCGCGGTGAGGTCGGTCGGCTCGCTGAGGACGCGCAGTTTGTCGCCCTCTTCCTGGACGTCTTCGGCGCCGGCGTCGATCGCCGGCATCACGTCGTCCTCCGAGTAGCGGTCGCCGTCGAGCACCACGACGCCTTTTTTCTCGAAGTTCCAGGCGACCGAGCCGGGCTCCCCCAGGCCACCGCCGTGGGTCGAGAAGGCGTGGCGGATCTCGGCGCCGGCGCGGTTGCGGTTGTCGGTCAGCGCCTCGACCAGCACCGCGACCCCGGCCGGGCCGTAGCCCTCGTAGAGCACGTGTTCGTAGTTGGCGCCTTCGTTGCCGGCCCCGGTGCCGGTGTCGATCGCCTTCTGGATTTTGTCTTTGGGCATCGACGCTTCGCGCGCCTTCTGCACGGCGGTGGCGAGGGCCGGGTTGCCGTCGGTGTCGCCGCCGCCGTCACGCGCGGCGACCGTGATCGCGCGGGCGAGCTTGGAGAAGAGCTTGCCGCGTTTCGCGTCGGCGGCGCCCTTCTTGTGTTTGATCGATGACCACTTCGAATGTCCTGACACAGATGGCATTCTATGAGAGGGAGAACGCCTTGGAAATGACGGTGAGGAACTTGGGGCGCAACGCGGCCGCGGCGGTGGTCTTCCTCGCCATGCTCCTGGCCGCCTTCTCGCTTTGGACCCTGATCCCGCTGGGCTGGGTCTACATCGCCTCGAAGCTCTCCCACAGCCAGTTCCCGAGCATCGGGCCCTACATGGTGGTGATCATCGGGATCATCGCCACGGTCCTCGTCGACGCCTGGCTGATCGGCCGCCTCAACGACCTCTACATCCGCGTCACCGGCACCAACCGCCTGGTCCAGACGCGGCCGAACTGGCTGAAGAGCCTGCGCGACACGGGCCCGGTCCACAACTCGGTGACCGTGGTCGAGGCGGTGATGATGTCCTCCGTCCTCCTCGCCGGCCTCGCCCTCATCACCTGGTTCTTCCTCCTCGCCGGCAGCCCGATTCCCAATCGCTGATTCGCCGGGCAGGTCCGCTCCGGCTTCGCCGAGATGCGCACCGATTTCCGCGCTGTCCGCAGCGAGCTCAAATCCGGCGACGAAGCCCTCGGGAGCGAAATCGGCGCGCCGCAGAGGCTGATGAGCCAGCTCTTCGGCGGCCTATGCGTATCGATGATCTTCGGCTTCGCCGGGATCGTCGTCGCCATGCTCACCCACCACGTCTGACGCCCGCTGTCGAGCGCCCCGCGCGGCGGGCGGCGGGTCAGACGACGAACTTGCCGTCTTCCTGCATCACCACGCCGTCGACTTCGAGCTTGCCGCCGAGGCGGAGGTCGCAGACCAGGTCGGTGTGGACGGCTGACTCGTTGGTGCCGCCCGACTCGGGGTAGGCCTGGCCGACGGCCATGTGGATGGTGCCGCCGATCTTCTCGTCGAGCAGGACCTCGCGGGTGCCGCGATCGATGCCGTAGTTGGTGCCGATGCCGAGCTCGCCCAGGGTGCGGGCGCCCTCGTCGGTGTCGAGCAGGGCGATCAGGAACTCCTCCCCGCGCTCGGCGCTCGCGTCGACCACCCGGCCCGACTCGAACTTGAGGTGGACGCCGGAGACCTCACGCCCGCCGATCACGGCGGGCAGGTGGAAGCTGACCTCGCCCTCGGTGGCGTCCTCGATCGGCCCGGTGAAGAACTCGCCGTCGGGCATGTTGTGGTCGCCGTCGCAGGGGATGAACTTGCGCCCCGCGATGCCGAGCCTGATGTCGGTGCCGGGGGCGGTGATCCGCACCTCCTCGTGGCCCTCGATCCACTCCGCCAGCCGGTTGGTCTCTTCCGAGGCGCGCTTCCAGGCGGTCAGCGGATCACCGTCGCCGGCGAGGCAGGCGCCGTAGTAGAAGTCTTCGTAGTCGGCCAGGCTCATCTCCGCCTCGGAGGCGTAGGCGCTGGTCGGGTAGAGCGTGTAGACCCAGCGGAAGTCCCCTTCGGCGCTCCGTTTCATCGCCCGGTTCATCAGGTCGCCGGTGACCGACTGGCGCAGGGTCTGGCGCTCCGGCGGCACGCCGGAGAGCTCCCGCGTGTTGGTGCTCGCGCCGATCGCGATCCGCACGTCGGCGTTGTCGACCATCCACTCGGCGAACGGCGAGATCCATTCCAGCTGGGCGTCGGAGGCGTGCTTGAAGTAGGCCGCGATCTGGCCGTCGAGGGCGACGTTCAGGACCGGGTTGCCGCCCGCCTTCAGCACCTCTTCGTAGACCGCGAGCAGGAGCGGCGCGGCGGCGTTCTCGCCGTCGATCGAGACGACCTCGCCCTCTTTCACCTTGGTCGAGTAGCCGACCAGGATCTTCGCCAGGTTCTGCGTCCTCGGATCGCCGCTCATCCTCTCGCCGCCTCTCTCTCGTCGTCTTGGTCCAGGGCCTTGGTGACCATCGCCATGAATATCGCGTGGAAGCGCGGGTCGTCGGTCAGCTCGGGATGGAAGGAGGACGCCAGCACGCCCTCGCCGCGGACCGCGACCGGGTGCCCCTCCCAGGAGGCGAGCACCTCGACCCCCTCCCCGGTCCGCTCGACCCAGGGCGCGCGGATGAAGACCGCCCGCAACGGCTCATCCCCCGCCCCGGTCACCGCGAGGTCGGTCTCGAAGCTCTGCAGCTGCCGGCCGAAGGCGTTGCGGCGCGCGGTCACGTCGATGAAGCCGAGGTGCTCGGCATCGCAGACGATCAGCCCGGCACAGGTGCCGAGGATCGGCCGGCCCGCCTCGTGGTGGGCGCGCAGCCCGGGCTCCAGCGCCGCCGAGGCGATCAGCCGGGTCATCGTCGTCGACTCGCCGCCCGGGATCACCAGGCCATCGAGCCCCTCGAGCTGCGCGGGCGTGCGCACCTCGACCGCTTCCGCGCCGAGCCGGCGCAGCGTCTCGCAGTGCGCCTCGAAGTCGCCCTGCAGCGCTAGGACGCCTACCTTCAGGTCAGCTCCCGCGGTGCTGCAGCAGCGCGCCCTGCTCCTCGAGCGGGGCGATCTCGAGGCCGCTCATCGCCTCGCCGAGCCCGATCGAGGCGGCGGCGACCCGCTCGGGGTCCTCGAAGTGCGTGGTCGCCTCGACGATCGCCTTCGCCCGCCGGGCCGGGTCGGCGGATTTGAAGATCCCGGAGCCGACGAAGTTGCCCTCGGCGCCGAGCTGCATCATCAGCGCCGCGTCGGCGGGCGTCGCGATCCCCCCGGCGCAGAAGAGCGGCACCGGCAGGCGCCCGGCCGCGGCGACCTCGCGCACGACCTCCAGGGGCGCGGGCAGTTCTTTGGCGGCCGCGGCGAGCTCCTCCGGCCGCAGGAGCGAGAGCCGCTTGATCCCGGAGGTGATCTCGCGCATGTGGCGGACCGCCTCGACCACGTTGCCGGTCCCGGCCTCGCCCTTGGAGCGGATCATCGCGGCGCCCTCGCCGAGGCGGCGCAGGGCCTCGCCGAGGTTGGTGGCGCCGCAGACGAAGGGCACCTCGAAGGCGTACTTGTCGATGTGGTTGACCTCGTCGGCCGGGGTCAGGACCTCCGACTCGTCGATGTAGTCGACCTCCAGGGCCTGCAGGACCTGGGCCTCGGCGAAATGGCCGATCCGGGCCTTCGCCATCACCGGGATCGAGACCGCCTCCTGGATCCCCTTGATCATCGCCGGGTCCGACATCCTGGCGACGCCGCCGTCGCGGCGGATGTCGGCGGGGACGCGCTCCAAGGCCATCACGGCGCAGGCGCCCGCCTCCTCGGCGATCCTCGCCTCCTCGGGAGTGACCACGTCCATGATCACGCCGCCTTTGAGCATCTCGGCGAGGCCGGTCTTCAGTCGAAACGTCGCGCGGTCGGGCATGCCTCCCATATTAGGGAGCGGTGACCGCGAACCGCACCCGCCCTACTTCAGTTTGTACGCCTTGATGCGGTCCCTGTGCAGGTCTTCATCCCTGGCGTACAACCCGTGCGCGAGGGCCTGGACGAGGGCCATCAGGGCGGTGTTGCTGCGGGTGAAGGAGGGGCTGTTGGACGAGAAGTAGAGCGTCATCTCGGCGTGCTCGCCGACCTCCGACATGGTCGCGTCGGAGATCGCCAGGGTGCGCGCGCCGCGGTGCAGGGCGAGCTTCATCGCCCGCAGCAGGAGCGGGTGCGCCCGCCCCGCCGAAAGGGTGATGACGAGGGTGTTCTCGTCGATCCGGCCGAGCCGCTGGAGGCTCTCGCCGCCGGTCGAGGCGACGATTTCGGCGCGGATGTCCAGCAGGCTGAGCGTGTGGCGCAGGTAGGAGGCGAAGAACGCCATCTGGTCGACCCCGACGATCACGATCCGCTGCGCGGTGGCGAGCGCCGCCACCGAGTCGTTGACCTGCTCGGTGGTCAGCTTGCGCGCCGTTTCCTCCAGGTTCGCGTAGTCGGCGCTCAGCGACCCCTCGAGCTCGGAGTGGTCGAAGCTGAAGAGGGGACCGGCGGCGGAGCCGACCGCGGCGATGGTCGTCCGGTACTCCTCGATCGCGGCCTGCTGCAGCTCCGGGTAACCCTCGAAGCCGAGCGCCTGCGAGAAGCGGACCACGGTCGAGGAGGAGGTGCTGGCGCGGCGGGCGAGCTCCTCGGCGGTGAGGAAGGCCGCCTCGTCGAGGTGGTCGACGATGTAGCGGGCCACATCTTTCTGGGAGCGGGAAAACTCTTCGAAACGCTCCTGGATGTAGTCGGAGAGGCTTTTAAGTTGAGGGGATTTGGTCGCGGTCTTGGTCACGGCTCCCCTTTTCTCCGAGCCTGTCGCTTTCCCTTCTGGTTGGATTTGAAGATGGCTTCGTTCGACGGCCAACCGAGCATGCGGTGGAGCCTCCAGGGGGTGACCGAAGAGGGCGACGAGGCCTGGCTGATCCGCGGGATCGCGCGCAAGCTCTACCGCTGCCCCGGCTGCCACGGCGACATCGAGGTCGGCGACGAGCACACGATCGTCCAGTTCGTCCGCCGGCTCGGCGGCACCGACCATCACCACTGGCACCGGGTCTGCGCCGAAGAGATCCTGATCCCGGAGCTGGGCGATCTGCGACGGGTGCCGGCCGGCGAGTCGAGCCAGGCGAAGCTCGAGCGGCGCGGCCGGGTCCCGGCGGGCAGGCGACGGCGCGGGCGCGGGCGATGAGTCGACGGCGGCGGCTGCTCGGGGTCTACGCCCGCATCGGTCGCGTCTACTGGGCCTGGGCGCCCTCGCTGCTGCTGCTGGCGGCGATCGTCTTCATCCCGCTCGGGTTCGCCGACGCACTGCTCCACCAGGTCAACACGGAATCGCTGAACCTCACCGAAGGCTTCAAATTCGCCGCCTTCCTCGGCGCCTTCGTCGCCGTCACCGCCTCCAGCCTCTTCGGCGAGGTCTTCTTCAGCGGCGCGGTCGCGATCTCGCTCACCCACCCCGAACACGAGCACCCGCCGACCCTGCGCCAGATCGCCGGCCACATCTCCTACCTCAAACTGATCGTCGTCGACCTGCTCTACGTCGTGCTGATCGTGCTCGGCCTCTTCGTCTTCGTCGTCGGCGCGTTCGTCGTCTTCGTCTACCTCTCGCTCGCCGGCCCGGTGGTCGAGCTGGAGAAGCAGACCGTCTGGGGCGGCTTCATGCGCAGCCTGCGGCTGGTCCGCGGTCACTTCTGGATGGTCGCCGCGGTAGTCGTCCCGATCGAGACCGTCGGCGACGGGATCAACGACGCGATCGTCGGCCTCGCCCACTCGCTCCTCGGCCACGGCCTCGCCGCCGCCTGGATCGGCGAGTCGGTGGGCAACATCGTCACCGCGCCGTTCTTCTCGGTCGCCGTGGTGCTGCTGACGCTGGAGCTGATCCGCCATCACGACGGCGAGGCGCCGGTCCTCAACCGGCGGCCGGAGCCGGTCGCCGGCGCGGGGGCCTCGTGAGCCCGGCGCTTCCGCTCGGCAGCTTCGTCACCGAATTCTGGAACGACCAGCTCGTCGCCCACGATCGCCAGGGCGTCTTCCTGGTCCTCGTCGGGTTCCTCGGCTCGTTCGCCTTCATCCGCATGAGCACGCGGATGATCCGCGCCGAAGTGAGCTGGTGGCCGGGCAACATCGAAAGCGAGGGCGGCCTCCACGTCCACCACCTGGTCTTCGGGATCATCACGATGATGGTCGCCGGGACGATCGGCTTCGCCGCCTTCGGCCACAGCCCGCTGACCGAGATCTGCGCCTTCTTCTTCGGCGTCGGCACCGGGCTGACGATCGACGAGTTCGCCCTCTGGGTGTACCTCGAAGACGTCTACTGGGCCGAGCAGGGCCGCAGCTCGATCGACGCGACGGTGATCGCGGCGGCGCTGATCGGGATGATCGTGATCGGGATCAACCCGTTCGAATCGCACGGCGAAGGAGCCACCGCGATCGAGTCGATCCTCTCCTGGCTGATCATCATCTTCTTCATCGCCGGGGCCTTCCTCAAGGGACGGCGGATGCACGGGATCCTCGGCGTGGTCTTCGCGCCGCTGGCGGTCTACGCGACCTGTCGGATCGGCAAGCCCGACTCGGCCTGGGCGCACCGCCGCTACGGGGCCAAGCACCCGAAGAAGCAGGCGAAGGCCGAACGGCGCTTCCATCCCGGCCGGCGCACCGACCGCTTCAAGGAAGCCTTCCGCGACATCGTCGGCGGCAAGCCGAGCCAGGGCGTCACCCACGCGACCGAAGAGGCGATGGCCGCGACCCGCCAGGCCGGCGAAGAAGTCCGCGCCGCCGCCCAGCGCGTCGTCCGCCCTCCCGACGACCCGAACTAGATGTTGATGGGCCGAAAACTCAACTCATGGTTGAGTTTTCGGCCCATCAACGGGAGGGGAGGCGGGCTTGGAGGGCGGCGCGGACGGCGGGCCACTCGTCGTCGACGACGCTGAAGTAGGCGCTGTCGCGCCGGCCCACGTCGGGGACGATCATGTGCTTGCGCATGATCCCCTCGAAGCGGGCCGGGAGGCGGGCCATCGCGCCGCGCGAGCGCTCGTTGCGGGCGTCGGTCTTCAGCTCCACCCGCACGCAGCCGAGCGTCTCGAAGGCGCGCGTGAACATCAGGAGTTTCGTCTCGACATTGACGCCGGTCTGCCACACGGAAGGGTTGAACCAGGTCCAGCCGATCTCGACCACCCGGTCGAGACGCCGCACCCCGAGGTAGCGGCTCGACCCGACCAGGAGATCGTCCGCGCGCCGGCGCACCGCGAAGGCTCCCGTCTCGGCCGGGTCCCCCGCCCCCGCCGCGTTGCTCGCCAGCGTCGCGTCGAACCAATGGTCGAAGAGCTCGCGGCTTTTGTTCAGGTGCGTCAGCCAGGCCCAGATCTCGTCCGGCTGGGCCGCCTCCCAGAGTCCGTCGCGGTGTGCCTCGGCGAGCGGCTCGAGCGTCACCAGCCCGCCCTCCAGCGTCGCGGTCAGCGGTCCCTCGATCCCCTGCTGCTCAATCATCGCTCAACAGTAGTCGGCCCCGGCCGACCTACACTCGTGCCGAGGGATGGGGATGCGTCGTCGACTTGCCACCGTTGCGCTGCTTGTGGTCGCCATCGCGGCGTTCGCCGGAGCGGCCGAGGCCGAGGTCGTGCAGTCCGGCAACGTCCGGGTCACCTTTCAGGCCGCCTTCTCCCCGCAGGCGCTGCCGCGCGAACGCCCGGCGCCGATCTCGGTCGAAGTCGAGGGCCAGATCTCGACCACCGACGGCAGCAAGCCGCCCCCGTTGCAGCAGCTGCGGGTGGAACTGAGCAGCTCGGGGAAGATCGAAACGCGCGGGCTCCCCGCCTGCCGCGCGTCGACGTTGCAGTCGACCAGCTCCGAACTGGCGCTCGAGCGCTGCGGGCCGGCCCAGGTCGGCCACGGGCGGTTCCAGGCCGAGCTGCAGTTCTCCGGCCGGCCGATCCTGGTGGAAGGGCGGGCGCTCGTCTTCAACGGCGTGGTCGCCGGGCGGGCGGGGATGTTCATCCACATCTACATCTCGCGGCCGGTCAAGGTGACGCTGGTGATCCCGCTGAAGATCAGCCGGGGCACGGGGCGGTTCGGCACGGTGCTGACGACGAAGGTGCCGAAGCTGGCGGGAGGCTTCGGCTCGATCACCGAGCTGCAGCTGAAGATCGGCCGGCGCTACAGCTACCGCGGCCGACCGCGCAGCTACCTGAGCGCGGCCTGCTCGGCGCCGCAGGGCTTCCCCGGCGCGACCTTCACCTTCGCCCGTGGCATCTTCGGCTTCGAAGGCGGCCGCACGATGAACGCCTTCCTCTCGCGCAGCTGTCAGGTGCGGAACCAGGGAGAATGACCGCGCGGGTTCCGTCAACGCAATCGAAGGGGAGAACAGATGAACCAGATTGACCTCAAGCTTCGCCGCATGGGCGCGGTCTTCGCGGCCGTCGCGGCGATCGGGGGCGGCGCCCTCCTCGCCGGTTGCGGCAGCGGTGGCAGCACCACCGGCGGTGGGTCGAGCAGCATCGAAAGCAATGCCCAGAAGGAAGCCGAAGAAGGCGTCGAAGCGGCCGAACGCGGGATCGAAGAAGGCAAGGAAAAGGCCAAGCAGGGGCTCGAAGAAGCGAAGGAAAAGCTCGAAAACAGCAAGGGCAAGAGCAAAAAGAGCCTCGAAGAAGCCAAGGAAAAGGCCGAAGAAGCGGTCAAGGAAGCGAAGGAAAAGGCCGAAGAACTGCTGCCTTAGCACCCCTCTCCGTCGACTGGCCGAAAGCCGCCAGATGGTCCGCCTTTCGGCCCGTCGACCAAGAGGCGCTCTTAGTGCGAGGTGATGAAGCGGCGGATCACCCCGACCGCGGGCGAGCGGAACGGGAAGTAGAGGCTGGAGACGTGGCCGCGGTCGGGGACGACGTAGAGCCTTGAGCGGGGGAAGCGGGCCTGCACCTCGTGCGCCTCGCGGACCGAGGTCACGTCGTCGACCTGGCCCGCGGTGATCAGGGTCGGGAAGCTGCGCGGGGCGCTCCAGTCGCCCGGGATCGGCGCCGGGAAGCCGCCCGCCGGGGGTCCGGGCCAGTAGAGGCACGGGGTGAGGCGGGCGGCGCTCGAGAGCAGGTACTCCTTGCGCCCGAAAGGCGCGAAGAAGTCACGCGGAAGCCCGCGGACCGCGGCCGAGAGTTCGGCGACTCGTTGCGAAAAAGGCGCGGAGCCGTCCCAGAGCAGCCTGTAGTCGTTGCATTCGACGGCGATCGCCAGGCCGCTGCTGTATTCGGAGAGCTTTTCGCCGGCGGGGCCAGGGGCGAGCAGGCGGTCGAGCCGCCGCGGTTCGCCGGCCAGGAAGCGGCGGTTCCCTTCGTCGAGGCTGAGGTAGGAGCGCGGGGCCAGCGTCCCCGCCTCGAGCAGGAAGGCGATCAGCGGCTCGGTCGAGCGTCGGCGCCGGTGGAAGGCGTCGACCACGCGGGTGAGCCGGTCGACCGGGTCGCCGGCGCAGGCGGGCGCGTCGCGACAGGCGATCCGCAGGCCGTGGAGCCCGGCGGGCAGGAGCGTCCGGTAGTAGGGGTCGTCGCCGGGGTAGGCGGAGTCGAGGATCAGGCCGCGCAGGCTGCCCGGGTGGCGGACCGCGTAGGCCTGGCCGAAGAACGTCCCGTAGGAGTCGCCGTAGAAGAAGATCTTGCCGAGGCCGAGGGCGCGGCGGAGCTGGTCGAGGTCTTCGGCGCCTTCGGCGGAGGTGTAGCCGGCGTAGCGCGGGCCGAGCTGGTCGGCGCACTCGCCGATCGCTATCGATTCCTGGATCAGGCCGGCCTGCAGGGCAGGGCAGTCGACCGCGTCGGAGAGGCCGGTGCCGCGCATGTCGTAGAGGACGAGGTCGCGCCGGCGCAGCACCGGTCCGAGCGCCGCGATCAGCGAGGCGGCGTAGGGCTTGGCGGTCGCTGCGTAGCCGGGCCCGCCGTCCATGGCGACGATCGTGCCGAGGCTCGGCTTCGAGGCCTCGCGCCGGGTACGGAGCGCGAAGGCGACCTTGGTCGTGCCGAGCGCCGGATCGCCGCGCAGCGCCGGGACCATGATGTGCCCGCAGCGGAAGGGCCTCGGCATCCCGAGGTCGCACCGATGCAGCTCCGGCCGCGCCGGCACCGATCCCGCCGCCGCGCCCCCCGGCAGGGCCGCGAGCGCCGCCGCCACGCCCAGGGCCCACCCACGTCGACGGGCGGAAAGCCTGAGCGTCTGACCGATTTTCGACCCGTCGACGTGGGGCCGTCGTGGAAGTCTCACGGAACCCACGCTAATCGCCGGCGAGAGTGCCGAGGATGCGACCCTTGGCACCGAGCCGGACGGCGGCCTTGCCGAGGTCTTCGCGCGAGAGCCGGGCGATCAGGCGCGCGCCTTCGTCGGACGGGTCGAGCACCGGCTGCCCGGCTTCGACCAGTCGCACCGAGGCGATCCGGCCGGAGCGGAACGCGCCGTCCTCGCCGACGGTGACGTGCAGCACGGCCGAGGCGCCCAGGACCCCCGAGGTTTCGAAGTTATGGAAACCCGAGAAGTTGCCGAGGCTGTAGGCGATCAGCCGACCGCGGTAGATCTCCATCCCGCGCAGCACGTGCGGTCCCGAGCCGAGGACGAGGTCGGCGCCCGCGCGGACCGCCATCTTGGCGAAGGCCTCCGGGTCGCCGCGGTCCTCGCCGAGGTAGTGCTCCTCGCTGCCGGTGACGTGCTGGGCGTCCGCCCCCTCCGCACCGGCGTGGATCGCGACGACGACGATCGGCGAGCGCCGGGCGGCCTGGTGGATCAGCTTCCGGGCGGCGCCGAGGTCGAGGAGCGAGGCGGTCTGCGGGTAGGGCGCGAAGCCGACGAAGGCGACCCTCTCCCCTCCCGCCTTGACCACGGTCACCTCGCCGGGCAGCCCGTCCTGCGCGATCCCGGCCTCGTGCAGCGCCGCGATCGTCTCTTCGAGCCCCGCCTGGCCGAAGTCGTAGGAGTGGTTGTTGGCGTTGTTCATCACGGTGAAGCCGGCGGCGGCGAGGTGGCGGGCGTAGCGCGGCGGCGTGCGGAAGGCGTAGCAGGAGTCGGCGGGCGCGTTGGAGCACTTGGGCGATTCGGAGACGTCGGTGAGGGTGCCCTCGAGGTTGCCGAAGACGACGTCGCCGGTCAGCTGGCCCTTCACGTGATCGAGGTAGGAGCCGGGATCGGCAGGGAGTTCGGGGGTGTTGCCGAGCATCGTGTCGCCGACCGCGGCGAAGCTGATCCCGGTGGCGCCGGCGACGGTCCCTCCGTCGGTGCTCGAACCGTGGTCCCCGCCCGCCTTGGCCCGCAGGTCGGCGGCAGCCTCGTGGCCCGAGCTGGTCGCGGAGGCCGGGGCCCGGCGTGGCGTGCGGACCGTCCCGCCGCCGAGCAACGAGCCGGCGGCGAGCGCGATGCCACCCACGGCGAGCACGGTCACCAGAGCGATCGCGGCGCCGCGCTTCATCGCCTAGGTATCGCATCGCCGTAGGACGGCCTCGCGTTCCGGCGTCGATCTTGCGCTCCGGCCGGCGCGCTGCCCGGATGCGCCGACCCGTAGGATCGGCCGATGCGTCGCAGCATCGCCATCGCTGTCGCGCTCGTCCTCATCGTCGTCGGCCTCCTCGGCTTCGCGACCGGCGCCTTCGTCGCCGTCGGCTCGGTGGTCCTGGTGCTCGCCTGCCTGCTGCTGGCGGTGATGCTCGGCATCGGGCCGAACGAAGAAGACGAGCCCTGAGCGAACGTCAGGGCGCCGAGACATCGGGATAAGCGACCGATTATCGGCATTTTTACCGACCAAACGTCAGTTAAAAACTCCTCCACAACGGGTAGAGTCGCGCGAATGCGGAGCTATTTCGTTGCCGCGTGGGAGCGGCGTCGACACCGGGAACGCGAGCTGCACCAGGTCACGGCGGAAACCGCCGAGCACGCCATAGTCGCCGTCGCCTCCTCCCGACCGCTCGAGCAGCAGCCGGGGATCTACGAAGCCTGGCCCGCCGAGTCCCCCGAGCTGAACCTCCGCATCACCTACGCCCACCGCCGCCGCCAGCTCCGCCTCCGCCCCGAGAGCAACTGAGCAGCATCGGCGAGACCCGCGCGGCCGCCCGCCGAGCGCCGGCCCGACCAAGGACGCGCCCCCGCCCGGGCAGTGAGTTCGCACTTATCACCGCTATGCGG
>DATJUK010000155.1:0-6609 GCA_035502495.1 Solirubrobacterales bacterium | reverse complement strand
GGGCCGAAAAGCGCTAATATAGAGCGCTTTTCGGCCCGTCAACCGGTGATGTCCCCGGCGGTGGAGGCGGGTTGAAGTTCGGAGGAGATGCTCACGCCTGGATCCAACGCACGATAATCTTGGTTATGTCAACTTGGTGCGGGAGAGGCGGCAGCGGCGCCTGGGCACCATGCCCCGCCCGGGCAGCCGCTCTCTCCACCAGGGCCTCCTCGCGTCGCGCCTTGACCGGCGCGACGCGCTGAGGTGACTCAGGCGGCCTTTTCGATCCGTTCTACGATCGCTTCGGTCGATCCCGGCGTGTTCAGGAGTTCGATGCCGTCGGAATGCGGGCCCTGGACCGCGAACGACGGCGTGCCGGTGAAGCCGAATTTTTCGGCCTGTTCGGTGGTCGCTTCGACCTTTTTCTTGAACTTGCCCGACTTACGTTCTTCGTTGAAGCGCTTCATGTCCGGGACGCCCGCGGCTTCGGCGATCGATTCGATGAATTCGTCGGTCACGTAGCCCGAGCGCTCCTCGCCCTGGTTCCGGTAGAAGAGCTCGATGAAGGACCAGCCTTTGCCTTGTTCGCCCGCCGCGAGGGCGGCTTCGCCGGCCGGGATCGATTCTTCGCTGATGATGATGAAGTCCCGGTAGACGATCTTCACTTCGCCGTTCCTGACCTGCTTTTCGATGATCGCGGGCAGGATTTCTTCCGAATACTCTTTGCAGATCGGGCACTGCAGGTCCCCGTACTCGTAGAGCGTCACCGGCGCGCCGGCCTTGCCGAGCACGGTCGCGTTCTGCGGGATCCCGCCGAGCAACTTGTCGACCTGGGTCTTTTCGGTGACGTTGCCCGCGTCGCCGCCGCTGCTGCTGCTCGAGCCCGCGACGATGATCACCACGACGACGACGATGATCGCCAGGAAGACCCCGCCCGCGGACAGCTGAAGCAGGCGCGTGCGGCGGTCGGCGCCGGCCGCTTTCGCTTCCGCCGCTTCCCGCTCTTCTCGCCGTTTCTCCCTGTCCTTCTGTCCGCTCATCGGTCCTCCGTGTCGTTTACGTGCGAAATCGAAGCTGCCCTGCGACAGCGACTGTAAATGCCAGACGGCCTAGCCGTCTTCGGCGATCGGCCGGGTGGATCCTCCCGGCGTGCCCTCTTCGTCGGTCCCGACGTAGCCCAGCAGGCGCGTCGTGTTGAGGATGAACGCGATCGTCATCAGGACCGCGTTGGCCACGCACCACTGGCAGATCGCTTCGATCTTCCAGATCTCCAGGTAGGTCAGGTAGATGCTGAAGCCGAAGCCGCCGAGCGCCACCAGGAAGCCGCCGAGGCGCGCCGCGTCGTTGGCGAAGAAGGCCGTGGCGAGGATCAGGATCCAGCCGATGATCCCGAAGATCGCGATGTTGATCCCCGCGATGTGCGAGTAGGAGCTCTTCGCCACCGTCTCGCAGCCGCCGCCGCCCGCCAGGCAGGTCGGCGCGCCGGCGGTCGAGTCGGCGATGAAGATGTAGGTCGCCACGCCGACGCCGACCGCGGCGACGACGCAGATCGCGATGCGCAGGATTCGTTCACTCGGGAAGTTCATACCAATGACCTCATCGGGATAGTGCCACGTCTGGCTCAAGGGCGAATAAGGCGATCTCGCGTGAGAGGCGCCCGCCCTGCCAGGCCAGCGGCGACTGCCCCGCATCCTCGCTGATCAGGCGGGCACGTGGCAACGCGGCCGCGTAGGCCTCGGCGACCGCGTAGGGATGCCCCGGGTCGGCCTCGTCGTGCGAGGCCACCACCAGGGCCGGGACGTCGAGCCCGGCGAGGTCCTCGAGCGACCCGAAGGGCCGCGAGGCGGGCGTCTCGCGCAGCGCCCGCGCCAGCTCGCGCGGATCCCGGTGCAGCTCCATCCGTTCGCGGCTGATCCGGGCCACCGACTCGCGCCAGTCGGCCGCCGTCTCCCCTTCCCGGGTGAGGAACTCGACGAAGCCCTCGATCCCCTCCCCTTCGAGCGCCGCCGCGAGCCCGTCCCAATAGGCGAGCGCCACGTCCGATATCTCCCCGGTGTAGGTCGGGCCGATGATCACCAGGCCGCTCAGGCGCTGCGGATGGGCGAGCGCGTACCCGACCGCGGTGTGGGCGCCCATCGAGTGGCCGGCGAGCAGGAAGCGCTCGCTCGCGACCTCCGCCTCGACCACCCGCTCGAGGTCGCCGATCAGCTCCGGGTATCCATAACTCTGCTCGGCGGGGGCGGGATCGGACTCGCCGTGGCCGCGCGCGTCATAGGTGATGACCCGGTGCCCGCCCCGCTCCAGCGCCCGCGAGCCGTGGACGACGTAGCGGCGGCTCGCGGTCAGGCCGTGGCAGAGGACGATCGGCGAGCCCTCCCCCGCCGCGGTCCCGCGCAGCACCGGTGCCGGGCCGACCGCGAACTCGGCGCCCGCCGCGGCCGCCATCAGCCGACCCCCGCGACCGCGCGCTCGAGGTCGGCGACCGACTCGTAGGTGAGCCCCGCCAGGGTCACCTTGCGGTAGCCGACCCGGCCCTCCTCGTCGACGACGAAGATCGCCCGCCGCACCAGCGGCCCGGCGAGGACCCCGTAGGCCTTGGCCACCGCCTTGTCCTCGTCGGCGAGCAGCGGCACGTTCAGCCGCTTCTCCTCGGTGAAGCGCTCGTGCGAGTCGACCGACTGCGGTGAGATCCCGACCACCTCGGCGCCGAGCTGGTCGAGCCGCTCGCCTTCGTCGCGGTAGGAGCAGAACTGCCTGGTGCAGACCGCGGTGAAGTCACCGGGGTAGAAGGCGATCACCAGCTTGCGGCCGCGGTAGTCGGCCAGGCGGTAGGTCCGCCCTCCCGTGCCGGGGAGCTCGAACTCCGGCGCCATGTCTCCCACGTCGACCTTGGCCACTGCCAGAGCTTACGTAGAGGGCCCTACCCGCGTTCGACCGACATCTTTTCGATCACGACGGGCTGGGTCGGTTTTTCTTCCGGCCCGCCCAGTTCGCCGATCGCCTTGACCACGCTGAGGCCCTTGGTGACGTGGCCGACCAGCGCGTATTCCGGCGGCAGCGTTTCGCCCTGCGGGCCGCTGACGACGTAGAACTGGCTGCCGGAGGCGCCCGCCGGGGCTTCGCTGCTCTTCGCCATCGCCACCGTGCCGAGCGTGTATTTGAGGTTCTTCGGCGGCGCTTCGACGACTTCGTAGCCCGGGCCGCCGCTGCCGGTGCCGGTCGGATCGCCGCCCTGGATGACGAATTCGGGGACGATCCGGTGGAAGGTCAGTTCGTCGTAGAAGCCTTCTTCGGCCAGGTAGGCGAAGGAGTTGGCGATCGTCGGCGCTTCGGAGGTGGCGAGCGCGATGTCGAAGGTGCCGCAGTTGGTCTCGACTACCGCGGTGACCTTTTCGCCCTTCTTGGTGGTCATCTTCGGCTTCGGCAGGCTCTCTTCGCGCGGTTCGGGCTGTTCGACTTCCTTGCAGGAGCCGGCGGACTTCTGCTTGCCCGCCCCTTCCTTGCCTTCTTCGGCTTCCTTGCTCGCGGTCGTCTTCGACGAGCTGTCGTCGCTGCCGCCGCTGCGGGAGATGAGGATGATCCCGACGATCACCGCGGCCATGACCGCGAATCCGGCCAGGATGATCCAGCGCCTGTCCTGTCCCCCCTGCATCGGTCCGGGATCGTAGAGCAATTACGATCGGACCGATGTCGAGCCCACCGCCGCTGACGCCGCTGGCCGCCGCGGTGCTCCATGTCGGCAGCCCCGAGCGGGTCCTCCAGCTCGCCTGCGGCGACGGTGACGGGGCCCTCTTCCTCGCCCGCGAGTTCCCTACCGCGCGGGTGCGCGGGATCGACGCCGACGCCGACCTGGTCCACGCGGCGACGGCACGGGTCGGGCTCGACCCCGAGGGCCGGGTGGCCTTCAAGGTCGGCGGCCCGCGCAAGGTCCCCTATCCCGACGACAACTTCGACCTCGTCGCGGCGCTCGACACCACCCCGAAGGCGGCGGAGCTCGCCCGCGTCCTGCGCCCCGGCGGCCACCTGATCCTCGCCGCCACCCACGGCGAGCCGCTCGGGCGCGGCCTGGCCGCCTGGCGGCTCGGCCGCGGACTGCGCTCGCGCGGCTTCGAGACGATCGCCGGCGAGCGCGCCGGCACCGGCGGCTTCACCGTCGCGCGGCTGGCCGCCGCGTAGGGTGGATCGATGGAGGCCGCGCAGGACATCCCGATCCCGGATCTCGGCGGCTCCGAGCCGACCCCGCTGGTCCTCCTCGTCAACCCGACCTCCGGCGGCGGCCGGGCGCTGAAGCTGCTGCCGCGGGTCGAGGCGGCGCTCGACGCGCGCCGCGTCCCCTTCCGCGTCGTCCGCACCAAGAGCCTCGAGCACGGCGTCGACGAGGCCCTGCGGGGGATCGAGGCGGGCGAGCTGCCGGTGGTGATCAGCGGCGACGGGCTGGTCGGGGCGATCGGCGGGGCGATGGCGGGTGGCGAGACCCCGCTCGGGATCGTCCCGGTCGGCCGTGGCAACGACCTCGCCCGGGTGCTCGGCATCCCGACCGGGCCGGAGGAGGCGATCGACGTCGTCCTCGCCGGCCACAGCCGCACGATCGACATCGGCGAGGCGAACGGCAGGCCGTTCCTCGGCATCGCCAGCGTCGGCTTCGACTCCGACGCCAACCGGATCGCCAACGAGAGCCGGCTGGGCGGCAACCTCGTCTATGCCTACGCCGCGCTGCGCGCGCTGGTCGGCTGGAAGCCCGCCCGCTTCACGATCGCGATCGGCGCCCGGCGCACCCGGGTCGAAGGCTTCTCCGTGATCGTCGCCAACAACAAGGCCTACGGCGGCGGCATGTACGTGGCGCCCGACGCGCGGCTCGACGACGGCGAGTTCGACGTGCTGACGATCGCCCGGGTGGGCAAGCTGCGGTTCCTGGGTAACCTGCCGAAGGTGTTCAAGGGCACCCACGTGCACAGCGAGGAGGTGCAGGTCATCCGCGCCTCCCGCCTCGGCATCAGCGCCAGCCGCCCGTTCGCGGTCTACGCCGACGGGGAGCACCTGACCGACCTGCCCGCCGACCTGCGCGTGATCCCGAGCGCCCTGCGGGTGCTGGTCCCGCCCGCCGGCGCTTGAGCTCCGCGGTGGCGAGGCGAGGGGGCGGCGGCCCCGCCTTCGGCGCCAAGCGGGCGCTGGCCCGGGCGATCGGCGCGGCGAGCCGGCGCAGCGGGCGCGGCGGCGGCACGACGCTGCCGGGACGGGTGCTGCTGCGGCTCGAACCCGAGGCGATCGCGAGGCTCGGCGCCGGGCTGAGCGGCGGGGCGACGATCGTCTCGGCGACCAACGGCAAGACGACCACCGCCGGGATGATCGCCGCGATCCTCGCCGCCGAGGGGCGGCCCCCGGTCCACAACCGGGCCGGTTCGAACATGACCTGGGGGGTCGCCACGGCGCTGCTCGAGCAGCGCGGGACGGAGGGGCTCTTCGAGGTCGACGAGGCCTGGCTGCCGCGGGTGGCGCAGCAGCTGGAGCCCCGTCTGATCGTGCTGGGGAACCTGTTCCGGGATCAGCTCGACCGCTATGGCGAGATGGAGGCGCTGGCCGAGGAGTGGGCGAAGGCGGTGGCGGCGGCGCCCGCCGGGACCGGGCTGGCGCTGAACGCCGACGACCCGCTGATCGCCGACCTCGGCCGCGATCCCGACACCGAGCGGGTGCGTGACGGGGTCCTGTACTTCGGGATCGAGGACCACGCGCAGGCGCTGCCGGAGCTGCAGCACGCCTTCGACGCCAAGCACTGCCGTCGCTGCGGGCACCCGTACGCCTACGAGGTCGCCTTCGTCGGCCACCTCGGCCATTACTCGTGCCCGAACTGCGGCGCGCAGCGGCCGCGGCCCGAGGTGGCGGCGACGCGGATCGAGCTGCACGGGATGGAGGGCTCGGCGGCGACCGTGCGCGTCCCCGGCGGGGAGATCGAGGTCGAGCTCCCCCTCCCCGGCCTCTACAACGTCTACAACGCGCTGGCGGCGATCGCCGCGGGGCTGCGGCTCGGGGTCGAGGCGGAGCGGATCGCGGCGGCGCTGCGCGGCATGCGCGCCGCCTTCGGCCGGGTGGAGACGATCCCGATCGGCGACGCCCGCGTCTCGATCCTCCTGATCAAGAACCCCGCCGGCGCCAACGAGGTCCTCCGTACCCTCGCCCTCGAGGCCGAGTACCCCGCCGCCCCCCCGGTGAGTTCGCAGAAATCCGCGGATAGCGCGGAGAAGTGCGAACGCCGCGGGGGTGGCGAGGGGGTCGATCTGTGGATCGCGTTGAACGACCGGATCGCGGACGGGCGTGACGTCTCCTGGGTCTGGGACGCCGACTTCGAGCTGCTGGCAGCGCGCGTGCGGCACGTCACCTGCGCCGGGTCGCGCGCGGCTGAGCTGGCCGTGCGGCTCAAGTACGCCGGCGTCGACGAGTCGCGGCTGGCGGTGATCCCTGAGATCCCGGCAGCGCTTGACACGGCGCTCGAACTGGCCCCGGCCGCGCGTCTGTTCGCCCTGCCGACCTACACCGCGATGCTGGCGCTGCGCGATGAGCTCGCCAACCGCGGCCACGTGACCCAGTACTGGGAGCGCGTGCAGTGAGCGCCAGCGTGATCTGGCACGACCTCGA
>DATJUK010000154.1:0-6580 GCA_035502495.1 Solirubrobacterales bacterium | reverse complement strand
GGGCCGAAAAGCGCTCGTATAGAGCGCTTTTCGGCCCGTCAACATCGGGGCGGGGGTGAGGTGGGCGTGGCGGAGCTCGAGGACGCGGGTGGCGCTGCGGACGGCGGCTTCGCGGTGGGCGACGATCAGGGCGGTGCGGCCGGCGCAGAGACGGTCGATCGCGGCGACGACCTCGCGCTCGGTGGCCGCGTCGAGGTGGGCGGTCGGCTCATCGAGGAGGACCAGCGGGGCGTCGAGGAGGAAAGCGCGGGCGAGCCCGACCCGCTGGGCCTGTCCCGCCGAGAGCCGCCGCGCGTCCTCGCCGACCCTGGTCTCGAGGCCGTCGGGCAGCAGCTCCAGGACGGGCGCCAGCATCGCCTCCTGGGCGGCGCGCTCGATCTCGGCGCGGCTCGCGTCGGGCCGTCCCAGGGCGATGTTCTCGGCCACCGTGCCGGCGAAGATCGTCGGCCGCTGCGGCACCCAGGCGAGGCGCCGGCGCCAGGCGGCCGGGTCGACCTCGCGCAGGTCGACGCCGCCGCAGGCGATCGTCCCCGCCTCGGGATCGGCCAGCCGCAAGAGCAGCGAGAGGAGCGTCGACTTGCCGCCGCCGCTCGGCCCGACCAGCGCCACCGTCTCCCCCGGCTCCAGCTCCAGGTCGACGTGGTCGAGGACGCGCTCGCGACCCGGGTGGGCGAAGCTGACGCCGCGCAGGACCAGCGGCTCGGTGGACGGATCGGGCGCGCGGCGCGAGCCCGTCGCCATGACCGAGTCGGCCGCGGGACGCCGCTCGGTCCCGGGCGCCGCCGCCGCGCCCGCCGCGCCCGGCACCCCGACGACCCCCGGGCGGTCGAGCACCGCGAAGATCGCTTCCGCCGCCGCCATCGCGTCGCTCGCCGCGTGGAACTCGCTGCCGAGGCGACGCAGCGGCATGTAGACCTCGGGGGCGAGGATCAGCACGGTCAGGCCCGCGGTCAATCCCAGGCTCCCTTCCGCCAGCTGGATCCCCACCGTCGCCGCCACCAGCGCCACCCCGATCATCGCCAGCAGCTCCAGCACCAGCGCCGAGAGGAAGCCGATCCGCAGGGTCGCCATCGTCTCCCGCCGGTAGCTCTCCCCGGCCGCCGCGATCGACTCCGCCTGCGCCGCCGCCCGGCCGTTGGCGCGCAGCGTCTCCAGCCCGCCCACCAGGTCGAGGAAGCGGGAGCTGAGGCGCGCCAGCCGCTGCCAGCGCCGCCGCGTCGCCGCTTCCGCCAGCCGCCCGATCAGCACCATGAAGACCGGGATCAGCGGCGCGGTGACGGCGAGGATCGCCGCCGCCTCCCAGTCGCGCGGGAGCGTCCAGGCGAGGATCGCGATCGGCGCCAGCGCGGCCAGCACCGCCTGCGGCAGGTAGCGCGCGTAGTAGGCCTCGAGCGCGTCGACGCCGTGCACCGAGGCCGCCGCCAGCTCCCCCGAGCGCTCCTCCGACAGCGCTCCCGGCCGCACCAGCAGCAGGTGGCGCACGAGCCGCGCCCGCAGGTCGGCCATCACCCGCGCCGCGCCCGCGCGCCCCGAGGCCTCGAAGCCGAAGTCGACGGCGCCGCGCACCAGCGAGACGCCGAGCAGCGCCGCCAGCTGCGGCACCAGGTCGGCGAGCGAGGCCCCGCCGAGGAAGGCGTCGACGACGACGTGGGCGAGCAGCGTCGCCTGGGCGACGATCAGCGCCGTCGCCACCAGTCCCAGCGCCACCGTGGCGCCGAGCTGGGCCCGCGCCGCGCGGCTCGCCCGGCCGAGCCGGCGCTGGGTCGCGCGCGCCCGCGACCTAGCTGCGGGATCCAGCCGGCTCGAGCTCATCGTCCTCGCCCTCGTCCTCGTGGCGCGCCGCCAGCAGGTCGAGCGGGTTGCGGACCGCGCCGAAGTCCTCGGCCGAGACCCGCTGGCGGAACACCCAGTAGGTCCAGGCCTGGTAGACGAGCACCACCGGCACCAGGAGCGCCGCGACCACGGTCATCACGGTCAGCGTGTAGCTGGAGGAGGACGAGGCGTTCAGCGTCATGTCGAAGGCACCGCTGGTGCTGGAGACCATCGTGTGGGGGAAGAGGTCGACGAAGAGCGCGACGAAGAAGGTGACGATCGCGAGCGCGGTGGCGAGGAAGGCGCGCCCGGCGCTGCGCCGCGCCAGCGCCGCCGCGGCGAGCAGGCAGGCGGCCGAGAGCGCGGCGACGATCGCGGAGGCCACGTCGATCCCGCCGCGGTGGGAGAGCACGGTCCAGAGGAGGAAGACGATGCCGACCGCGGCGGCCGGCGCGGCCACCCGGCCGGCGATCGCCTTCGCCCGCTCGCCCAGGTCCCCCTCGGTCCGCAGGGAGAGGAAGACCGCCCCGTGGGTGAGGAACATCAGCAGCGTCGCGACGCCGCCGAGCAGCGCGTAGGGGTGGAGCAGGTCGAAGAGCGTGCCGGTGTACTCCATCCGCGCGTCGATCGGCACGCCGTGGACGATGTTCGCCCAGCCGACGCCCCAGAGCAGGGCCGGCAAGGCGCTGCCGAGGATCATCGCCCACTCCCAGCCGCGCCGCCAGCGCGCCGACTCCCCCTTGCCCCAGAACTCGAAGGAGACGTTGCGGACGATCAGCCCGACCAGGATCAGGAAGAGCGCCAGGTAGAAGCCGGAGAAGAGGGTCGCGTACCACTGCGGGAAGGCGGCGAAGGTGGCACCGCCGGCGACGATCAGCCAGACCTCGTTGCCGTCCCAGACCGGGCCGATGGTGTGCAGCACGGCGCGCTTCTCGGCGTCGTCGCGGCCCACCGCGCGGATCAGCATGCCGACGCCGAAGTCGAACCCCTCGAGCACGAAGTAGCCGAGCCAGAGGATCGAGATGAGGACGAACCAGACGACCTGGAGGGTGGTGTAGTCGGGCATCGGCGGGCGGCTCCTTTCAGTAGGCGAGGGCCAGCTCCTGGCCCGGGTCTTCGGCCTTGCCGGCCTCGACCGGCCCCTTCTTGACCGCCTTCAGGAAGACGCGCGCGGCGATCGCCGCCAGCACCCCGTAGAGCAGGGTGAAGCCGAGCAGGGTGATCCAGACCTCGGCGGCGCCGACGGTCGGCGAGTTGGCGACGTCGGTCTTCAGGAGGCCGAAGACGACCCAGGGCTGGCGGCCCATCTCGGTGAAGATCCAGCCGCAGGAGCTGGCGAGGAAGGGCAGGGCGGCGAAGGGGACGGCGAGGCGCAGGAACCACTTCGAGTCGCGCAGCGTCCCCTTCCGCAGCAGCCACCAGCCCCAGGCGGCGAAGCCCAGCATCGCGAAGGCGCAGCCGAGCATCCCGCGCCAGCTCCAGTAGGCGACGGCGACGATCGGCGTGTAGTTCCCCGGGCCGAACTTCCGCTGGTATTCGCGGTTGATGTCGTTGATGCCGCGGATTTCCCCCTGCGGGTAGCCGGTGGTGATCCAGCTGAGCAGGTTGGGGATCTGGACGTTGCGGTTCAGCCCTTCCGGGTTGGACTTGAAGTCCCCGGTGGCGAAGAGCGAGAGCCCGGCGCCCTTCTCGGTGTTGAAGACGGCGTCGGCGGCGGCCATCTTCATCGGCTGCTGCTCGGTCATCAGGATGCCGTCGAAGTGGCCGACGACGATCGTCGCGACCGCGGCGAGGGTGACCATCGGCACCGCGATCCGCATCGTGCCGCCGAAGACCGCGGTCTCGCGGCCCTGGCGCACGTTCCAGGCCGAGACGGCGATCAACACCATGCCGGCGGTGAGGACGGCGGCGAGCATGGTGTGGGCGAAGGCGTAGAGCGCGGTGTTGTTGAAGAGGACCGAGGCGATGTTGGTCAGCTCGGCTTTGCCGTCCGCCATCCGGTAGCCGACCGGGTGCTGCATCCAGGAGTTGGCGGCGAGGATGAAGTAGGCCGAGAGCGCGGTCGAGCCGGCCACCGCCCAGGCGCAGGCGAGGTGGACCTTCTTCGAGAGTCGGCCCCAGCCGAAGATCCAGAGGCCGAGGAAGGTCGACTCGACGAAGAAGGCGGCGAGCCCCTCCATCGCCAGCGGGGCGCCGAAGATGTCGCCGACGAAGCGCGAGTAGTTCGACCAGTTCATGCCGAACTGGAACTCCTGCACGAGCCCGGTGGCGACCCCGAGGGCGAAGGAGATCAGCATCAGCTTGCCCCAGAAGCGCGTCGCCCGCAGCCAGTGCTCCTCGCCGGTGCGGTGCCACTTGGTCTGGAAGATGGCGACGGAGAGGGCGAGCCCGATCGTCAGCGGGACGAAGATGAAGTGGTAGAGCGTGGTGATCCCGAACTGCCAGCGGGCGAGTTCCAGTGCCGTCATCGAGGCCACGCTATGAACGCCCGGCGCGACCTCCATCCGGGAAAGCCCACAAGCCCCCGTGTGGCCCCGACCCGCGCCGCCCACCCGCCCGCACCGCGGTGCGTTCGCAGAAATCACCGCATAGCGGTGATTTCTGCGAACGCAACCGGCCGGACCGGTGGGAAAGTGGCGCGAGCGCCGGGTCAGTCGACGAGGCCGCGCTCGAGCGCGTAGCGGGTCAGCTCGGGGCGGGTGGTGAGGCCGAGCTTCTGCTGGACGTGGGAGCGGTGGGTCTCGACCGTGCGGACGCTGAGCCCGAGCTGCTCCCCGATCTCGCGGTTGGTGTGGCCGAGCGCCATCAGCCGGAGGACCTCGCTCTCGCGCGGCGAGAGCTCCCGCGCGTCGGCGCCGGGGTCCTCGTGCGAGAGCCCCGCCGCGACGGCCGCGGTCAGGTAGCGCTCCCCCGCCGCGGCGGCATGGATCGCCTCGACCAGCTCCAGGTGCGCCGCGTCCTTGAAGAGATACCCGAGCGCCCCCGCCGCGAGCGCCTGCCGCGCCAGCCCCACGTCGCGCTCCATCGTCAGCAGCACGATGCCGGTCCCGGGCGATCGCTCCCGCAGCTCCCCCACCGCGTCGATCCCGAGCCCGTCCGGCATGTTCACGTCGAGCACCACCACCTCGGGCGCCACCGCGGCGACCACCTCCTTCACCTCGGCGACGGTCCCGGCCTCCCCCACTACCTCGATCTCCGGCCGGCCCTCCAGCAGCGCCCGCAAAGCTCCGCGCACTACCGCGTGATCGTCCGCCAACACCACGCCGATCTTCCCGTCCGCGCCCACTCCGACGCAGCGTAGCGACGAGCCGGGGAACCCCTTCTCTCACGACGGCAGGGAGGTTCGTTCAGGGGTCCCCCGGCTCGTCGCCTCGCATCCGTCACCTCACAAGGTTGTGGCCCCATACGGATGCTCCTGACTCCCGCCGTCCCTACCGTGACCTCATGACGGAGGAGTCGCGCCCGCACCGCATCGACGTCGGCATCGACGGCAGCCGGGAGGCCGCCGCGGCGCTGAGGACGGCGGCCGGCCTGGCGCGCTCGCTCGGCTGGGACCTGCGCCTGGTGGCCGTCGCCGAGCTCCGCTTCGACCTCGCCGGTCATCCCCGCCCCTCGGATCCGGCCGAGCTCGACCGTCTCGGCCGCCACCTCGCCCACGCCGTCGACGACCTCGAAGGCCTGAGCGTCGAGACCGAGCTGCGCGAAGGCCTGCCCGACCAGATCATCCAGGGCCTGGCGAGCGAATCCGACCTTCTGATCCTCGGCTCCCGCGCCGCCTACGCCGAGCCCGGCCGCACTTCCCTGGGCAGCATCGCCGAGCGCATCATGCGCGGCGCCCCCTGCCCCGTCCTCGTCGCCCCGGCTCCCTGAGGGTCGGCCTCGGCCGGGCCCCGCCCGTCGCTACGCTGAGCCGATGCCGAGCCCGGCCGCGGCCCAGATCTCCGTGGTCCTCGCCGACGACCACAACGTGATCCGCGCCGGCCTCCGCGCCCTCCTGGAAGCCGAGCCGGACCTCCGCGTGATCGGCGAGGCCGCCGACGCCCCGGCGGCGGCGAGGCTGGCCGCGGACCGCCGCCCCGACGTCCTCGTGCTCGACCTGCAGATGCCCGGCGCCGACCCACGCCACGACATCCCGCGGCTGCGCGAGGATCTGCCCGACACCGCGATCGTCGTCCTCACCATGCAGAGCGACCCGCGCGTCGCCCGCGATCTGCTGCGCGCCGGGGCCGCGGGCTTCGTCCTCAAGCAGGCCGCCGAGCGCAACCTCGGCGAGGCGATCCGGACCGCCGCCGCGGGCGGCTCCTACGTCGACCCCCAGCTCGGCGGCGCGATGGCGAAGCTGGAGGCCGATCCGCTGGAGTCGCTGAGCCAGCGCGAGCTGGAGCTCCTGCGCCTGATCGCCCTCGGCCACACCAACCGCGAGATCGGCGAGCAGCTCTTCCTCAGCGTGCGAGCGATCGAGGTGAACCGGGCCAAACTCCTGGAGAAGATCGGCGTCTCGACGCGTCCCGAACTGGTCCGCTTCGCGATCGCCAACCGAGTGATCGAGCCCGGCGCATAGACCCCCGAAAGGACCCCCCCTCCCGGCGGCGACCCGGGCAGGCTGAGGCCGTCGCCGGGAGGGCCGGGTCTCGGGGAGACGTCGAGGGACGGGCATGGGACGGGCGAGGGTCCGGACAACCCGCCACCCCCGGTGAGTTCGCACTTATCACCGCTATGCGGCGATAAGTGCGAACTCACGGGCCCGCCCGGCGCCGGGCGTGACGGA
>DATJUK010000153.1:0-36637 GCA_035502495.1 Solirubrobacterales bacterium | reverse complement strand
ATCGCCGCTATGCGGCGATAAGTGCGAACTCACGCGGTGGGGGGCGGGTCAGCTCAGGTCGCGCTTGGTGATCCGCCAGGTGCCGATCGCCAGCGGCAATGCCATCCACAGCACCAGCGTCACCGCCACCTGGGCCCATTCGTGGCCGTTCAGCACCTGCTCGGTCAGCGGTTCGAGCGAGCCGCTGGAGATCCATTCGACCGTGCCGTGGAGCGCGTGGATCGAGCCGAGCGCGCCGAGCGCCGCGGGCAGCCCGAAGTAGAGGACGATCGCCGGCGCCGAGGCCAGCAGGGCGGCGCCGAAGCCGACCCCGATCACCATCGCGGTCACCACGTAGACGACGTCCTGGCCGATCAGGCCGACCGGGATCGTCCAGACGTGGGCGACGTCGGGGGAGGCGACCGCGGTGCCGATCGCCGCGACCACGGCGGCGAAGGCGGTGGCGAGGAGCCCGAGGACGATCCCGGCGAGCACCTTGGCGGCGATCAGCCGCTCCCGCTCCGGCACCAGCGCGAAGCTGACCAGGGCGGTCCGCTGCGACCACTCGGAGCTGACCAGGAGGATGCCGACGACCGGCAGCAGGATCCCGGCCGGGAACAGCGCGTTGGCGAAGATGTGGCGGTAGGTCATGTCGTCCTCGTGGCCGGCGATGACCGTGATCACCACCGTCACCGCGGTCAGGCCGAGCACCGCCAACTGCAGCCAGAAGCCGCTGCGGGTGTCGACCATCTTGCGCAGCTCGACCCGGGTGAGGCGGGCGAGGGTCGGTCGCTCGTTCATCGCTCCTCCTCCCCGCTGGTCAGGTCGAAGAAGAGCTGCTCGAGGCCCGCGTCGCCGGCCGGGGCCAGGTGGACCAGGGCGACGCCGCCGTCGCGGGCGGCGGCTCCGACCGCGCGCGGCTCGGCGTCGACCAGGAGGCCGCCGCCCTCCGCCTCGCGGCCGGTCAGCCCGGCGGCGGCGAGGGCGCGGGCGAGCGCCGCGTCGTCGTCGGCGCGGACCAGCGTGCCGGCGCTCGAGAGCAGCTCGTCGCGGCTCCCCTGGGCGACGATCTTGCCGGCGCCGATGATCACCAGCCGGTCGGCGATCACGTCGACCTCGTGCAGCAGGTGGGAGGAGAGCAGCACGGTGCCGCCGCGCTCGGCGAAGTCCTTCAGCAGGCCGCGCATCCAGCGCATCCCCTCCGGGTCGAGCCCGTTGGCGGGCTCGTCGAGGATCAGCACCTCGGGTTCGCCGATCAGGGCGTTGGCGATCCCCAGCCGCTGGCGCATCCCGAGCGAGTACTGGCGCACCCGTTTGCGGGCGGCCGAGCGCTCCAGCCCCACCCGGTCGAGCAGGTCGTCGACGCGGGCCTCGTCGACCCCCATCGTCTGGGCGGAGATCGCCAGCGCCTCGCGGCCGCGGCGGCCGCCGTGCTGGGCGGAGGCATCGAGCAGCACCCCGACCCGCCGCCCCGGGTTGGGCAGCCGGCGGTACTCGCCGCCCAGCACCGAGGCGCTGCCGGCGTCCGGCCTGGCGAACCCGCAGATCATCCTCATCGTCGTCGTCTTCCCCGCCCCGTTGGGGCCGAGGAAACCGGTCACGGTCCCCGGCTCGCAACGGAAGGAGACGCCGTCGACGACGGCCCTCCCGGCGAACCTCTTGGTCAACTTCTCGGCTTCGATCATGTCCCCAGCCTTCCCGCTCGGCGCCGCGCCCACATCGGCCCGCGGTCTTCTCCTTGCCCCATCGTCGGTCGATGGTCGGCCCCTACTTTGGTAGCGACTCCGGACCGCGAGCCGTCCCTACCCTGTGGACGTGGCCTCCGCACACGCGAACGAACGGCCCGCCCCGGCCCGCTGGCAGCGCTCGCTGCTGCCCGGCTCGATGGTCGACGGGCCCGGCGCCGACCGCCGCAGCCTGCGCGACTGGGCGGTCGACGCGCTGGTCACCGCGGTCGCGCTGGGCCTCGGGGCGGCCGCCCTGCACGACACCTGGGCGCGGCACGACACCCCCACCCTCGTCCTCGACCTCGTCCTCGGCGTCGCCGCGACCGCGGCGCTCTGGGACCGTCGCCGCCACCCGGTCGGCGTCGCCGCCTTCGTCATCCCCGCCGCCGCCGTCTCCGCCTTCTCCGGCGGGGCCGGGCTCGTCGTCCTCTTCAACGCGGCGATCCGCTGCGACCGCCGCGCGCTCGGCTGGATCGTCGTCGCCTCCCTCGCCTCCTCGGTCCTCTACAGCCTGCTCTACGCGACCAGCGTCGCCGACTTCCGCGACAACGTCCTGATCGGCATCCTGCTGTTCGGCTTCGCGGTCGGCTGGGGGCTCTTCGTCAGGGTCCGGCGCGACCTCGTCGTCCAGCTGCACGAGCGGGCGACGCGGCTGGAGGAGGAAGGGCGGCTGCGCGCCGACCAGGCGCGGGCGGCGGAGCGCGAGCGGATCGCGCGCGAGATGCACGACGTCCTCGCCCACCGGATCTCCCTGCTCAGCCTGCACGCCGGGGCGCTCGAATACCGGCCTGACGCGCCGGCCGCCGAGATCGAAGCCACCGCCGGCGTGGTGCGCGAGTCGGCGGCGGCGGCGCTGGAGGAGCTGCGCGACGTGATCGGGGTGCTGCGCGAGGGAACCGAGTCGGAGGCCCGGCCGCCGCAGCCGACCCTGGCCGACCTGCCGGCGCTGATCGCCGAGTCGCGGGCGGCGGGGATGCGGGTCGAGGCGGAGCTCCGGCTGCCCGCCGAGGAAGACGGCGCCGCCTCCGCCGCGCGGACCGCCTACCGGATCGTCCAGGAGGGCCTCACCAACGCGCGCAAGCACGCCCCCGGGACGCTGGTCCGGGTGCGGGTGGTCGCCGACGAGGAGACGATCGCGATCGAGGTGCGCAACCGGGCGCCGCTCAGCCCGGTGCCCCGGCCGGCGCTGCCGGGCGCGGGCAGCGGCCTGATCGGGCTGGGCGAGCGGGTCACGCCGGCGGGTGGCGAGCTGCGCCACGGGCTCGCCGCCGACGGCGACTTCGTCCTCGCCGCCACCCTGCCGTGGAGGCGCCGGCAGCGATGATCCGGGTGCTGCTGGTCGACGACGATCCGCTGGTCCGCTCGGGCCTGCGGATGCTGCTCGGCGGGGCGCCCGAGGTGGAGGTGGTGGCCGAGGCCGAGGACGGCGACGAGGTGCTCGCCGCGGTCGATCGCCACCGCCCCGACGTCGTCCTGATGGACATCCGCATGCCCCGCCTCGACGGCGTCTCCGCCGCCGCCCTCCTCGCCCGCCAGCCGGCGCCGCCGAAGGTGCTGATGCTGACCACCTTCGACGCCGACGACCTCGTCCTCCGGGCGCTGCGCGCGGGCGCCGCCGGGTTCCTCTTGAAGGACACGCCGCCGGCCGAGATCGTGCGGGCGATCGAGCTGGTCGACGCGGGCGACTCGATGCTCTCCCCCGCCGTCACCCGCCGGCTGATCGACCTGGTCGCCGCCGAGGGCGAGGCCGGCACGCCCCGCGCCGACGCCGACCGGCTGCTGGCCGGGCTCAGCCCGCGCGAGCTCGAGGTCGCCCGCGCGGTCGGCCGCGGCCTCGCCAACGCCGCGATCTCGGCCGAGCTCCACCTCAGCGTCGCCACCGTGAAGGCCCACGTCTCCAAGGTGATGGAGAAGCTCGGCGTCGACAACCGCGTCCAGGTGGCGCTGCTGATCCGCGACGCCTCTCCCCCGGGCGTCGCCCCGCTCAGTTCGAGCCGCGGCGGCTGAGCACCACCGGCACCGTGCGGGCGAGCAGTTTGACGTCGCCCCAGAAGGTCCAGCTGGTGACGTAGGCGTAGTCGATCTCGACCATCTCGCGGAAGGGGATGTCGTTGCGGCCGAGCACCTGCCACCAGCCGGTGACCCCGGGGATGCAGTCGAGCCGGTGCCGGCCCCAGCCGCGCACCGCCTCGTCGTCGCGGATCGGCAGCGGCCGCGGGCCGACCAGGCTCATGTCGCCGCGCACCACGTTCCAGAGCTGCGGCAGCTCGTCGAGGCTGGAGCGGCGCAGGAAGCGGCCGGCGCGGGTGATCCGCGGGTCGTCCTCCATCACCAGCCAGTCGGGGTCGAGGCTCTTCGCCATCAGCTCCGCCACCAGCGCGTCGGCGTCGGGGATCATGGTGCGGAACTTGAGCAGCTGGAAGCGCTCGCCGTCGCGGCCCACCCGGGTCTGGCTGAAGAGGAAGTCGCCGCCGTCGTCGAGCTTGATCACCAGGGCGATGATCGCCATCGGGATCGCGCAGAGGATCAGCAGCGGGACCGTGATCGCCAGGTCCATCGCCCGCTTGATCACCTGCGAGCTCCGCGACAGCACCGGCGGGTGGTAGCTGAGGAAGCCGGTCCCCTCGACGTGGTTCACGTCGACGCCGGGGGGCAGCAGGCTTTTCTCCCGCGGGAAGGTGCCGAAGCGGATCCGCGCCCGGTGGCAGGTGCGCATCAGTTCGGCGATTTCCTCCTGCGAGATCAGCGTCTGGTTCAACTGCACGATCAGGTGGTCGACCTCGCCGGCCCGCAGCATGTGGCCGACGTCGTCGAAGTCCTCGCAGATGTCGAGGTCGAGGCCCTCGTGCCCTTCGCCCGCCACCGTCATCGCGCTGACCACCTCCATCTCGTACTCGGGGTGGTTGCCGAACTTGCGCTGGAGGATCTTGACGTCGGCGAGCGGGGCGATCACCAGCACCCGTTCGGGCCCGCGCAGCCGCAGGCCGATGATCCGCACCGCGGCGCGGAACGAGATCAAGAGCAGGAAGGCGAAGACGCCGAAGGCGATCACGTCCTCGAGGCCGAGCCGCTGGACCGGCATGAACCGGAACCAGACCCAGAGCCCCAGCGTCCCGATCACCAGCGCGTGGAAGACCGAGGAGACGTCGTCCAGGTGAGTCGGCTCGAACTTGCGCAGCGGGCGCTGGTAGAGGCCGTAGGCGCGGAGGAGCAGGAACCAGACGAGGATCGTGGGGACGATCCAGAGCGCGTCGACCTCCGGCTGCCCACGCCGATCGCCGACCACCCAGAGCGCCAGCTCGAGCGAGGAGAAGAGCGCGAGGGTGTCGGCGAGGAAGAGGAAGCGCCGCAGACCGTAGTCGCGATCACGGTGGCGGCTGGCGACGAGGCGATCGACGCGGGCGGGCGTCTGCAGTTCGCCGCTGATCCCACCACTTACCGTGCCTGACTCCATCAGGCCGGTTTCCCCCTCCATACAAACCGCATACTCACGCGCCCACACCTTCCGCTTGCCGGGTCACAGGACGAATTTCCGATCCGTCGAGGCCCCACTCTCTACCGAACATCGGTCGACCAGACAAGAGGCACTTTTTGAAAAAAGATTCTTCGGCTCTGGAAAAGGACTCAGACGAGCCTCAAATCGCCCGGTGGCCCAAATTTTGCGTAGCCGGATGAATGACGGGCGCGAGGCCAGAGCTGCCCAGCAAGAGCCGACGGACTTTGCCGGAATCTAGCCAGTCGGATCGGGGCGATCTGGACGCCGCCGGCGCGCGACGTAAGTGCCCGCTCCCAACACGACGAGAACAAGGATTACCAACTGGAGCGCGCCAAGACCGCCGCCGCCAGAACTTCCGGTGACATCACCGAGGAATTCGCCAAGCCCAGACGATCCGCCAGGCGAGCGACCAGACCCTTCGTCCACAATCTTTTTATCGGCGCGATACCCGTGCGGTGCCGCGGAGCGGGCGACGGCACGAAGGACTTCCTGGCCTTCAGGACCAAGCGCTCGGAGCTTTTCCGCAGCGACGCTACCGACAACATCTTCGGGAGTCGTCGTTGGGGCGGAGGCTTCACCCGGCTTGCCGACCTGGGTCCCGGTCGGCCCACCGCTCCCGCCTTCTTCGCCGCCGACCCCTGGCAGAGTCTGGGAATACTGATTGGCGGCAGAGTTGCCTGGCGGTAGCTTTGCCGCCCCGGCGCTTGCGACCGATACCGTCGCGAGAGTCAGGACGCAGACAAAAAAGGCCACCAGGATTCGCTTCACGGCGTTAGGTACGAATCAAGCTCCGCAAGACTGACAACTGAGGAGTCAGGATCGCACCTTCCACCGCGTATCTAGAGCAGTGGAAGCCACCGCCAGGCAAGACACGCGTCAGCGCCTCGCCGCAATTGCCGATTTCGACTGGCAAGCCGCGTGGACGTGGCTCCTGGGTTTCGGCCTCACGGTGTACCTAGGCCTCAAGGGAGGAGGCTACGATCCTCTGGTCACCGACCAGATCGGCATCGTCGTTTGGTGGGTGGTCCTCGCTGGCCTTCTGGTCGGTGCCTTCCCACGGCGCAATCTTGGGCGTATCGGTTGGTCGAGCCTCGGATTACTTGCGGCCTTCGCCGCGTGGGCTGCGCTCAGCCTCACCTGGACCGAGAGCACGGGCAATACCGGTGCGGAACTAGCCAATATCTGCACCTACCTGGGCGTCTTCGCGCTTGCGCTTTTCACGCGTGGATCACGCGGGGCTCGCCGCATGGTCGCCGCCGTAGCCACTGCGATCGGAGTGATCGCCATTGTCGCGTTGCTCTCCCGCCTGCACCCCGCTTGGTTCCCGAACGCCGCTCAAACGTCGCACTTTCTAAAAAGCACCCGCGACCGGCTCGGCTATCCGCTCAACTACTGGAACGGGTTGGCCGCGCTCATCGCCGTCGGGCTTCCCCTGATGCTCCATCTCGCAACCAGCGTCAGGTCGGTCCTGTTGCGGTCACTGGCCGCCGCGAGTCTCCCGGCCATGATGCTGACGATCGCCTTGACCTTGTCGCGCGGCGGGATCGCCGCGGCGGCGATAGCCGTCGCCGTTTACCTGGCGGTCGCCAGCGATCGCCTGGAGCGATTGACGATGCTTCTTCTCGCTGGTCTCGGCGGGGCGATTCTTGTAGTCGGTGCTTCTCAGCGCACCCAGTTGCACGAAGGACTGCTGACCGAAGCGGCCCGCCATCAAGGCAACGAACTATTGACGATGACCCTGGTGGTGTGCGTCGGCGTCGGCCTCTTGGCGGCGGCACTGGCGATGGTGCTCACGAACGACCTCCGTCCCGCCTGGACGCGACCCAGTCGTCGCGCTGCTCTGATCTGCTGGGCGGTCGTCGTTGTCGCTGCGCTGACGGGCGCGACGGCGATCAATGCGCCGCATCGCATCTCCCATGCTTGGACTCAGTTCAAGCAAGGCGGTTTTGCGCAGGGAGGCAACTCTCGCCTTACCAGCGCGGCCGGTGGCTACCGGTACCAGATGTGGAAGACCGCCATGCATGAGACGGAAAGTCAACCCCTGCACGGGACGGGTGCCGGAACCTACGAATTCTGGTGGGCCAAAAGCGGTCACCGTGGTGGCTCGGTCAAAGATGCGCATTCGCTCTACTTCCAGACTCTGGGAGAGCTCGGGGTTGTTGGACTCCTGCTTCTCGTTGGATTCTTCGCAATCGTGATCGGGGTCGGTGTCTGGCTGATCCGCAGCGCGTCCGGAAACCGCGGACGACCACAGCTCGCCGCCCTGCTGGCGGGAGTTGTCGCTTTCTTGGTAGCGGCAGCGTTTGACTGGGTCTGGCAGCTGCCAGTCATTCCGGTCGCAGCTCTGCTGCTCGCCGGAGCACTTATCTCGGCAGGCATGCGTTCTCGCTCGAACCGACGCCCAAATCTGAGACTCGTAGCCCGGGCTGGACTACTGGTCGCTGCGGCAGCCGCGCTCGTCGCGATCACCGTACCGTTCACCTCGGCCCGGCTACTGAGGGAGAGTCAGTCCGACGCTCTCGCCGACAACTTTCCCGCGGCGATCGAAGCCGCCCGCACCGCGCAGAACGTGCAGCCCAGCGCAGCCATGCCACGTCTTCAGCAGGCGCTGCTTCTCGAGCAACAGGGCCAGCTCGACGCTGCGGCGAAAGCTGCCCGAGCGGCCGCGACTCGCGAGCCGAGCAATTGGCGCAATTGGCTGATCCTTGCCCGGATCGAAGCGGAGCGCGGCAACGCCAAGCCAGCAGTACAGGCCTTGAAAGAAGCGAAGGCACTCAATCCACGCTCCCCCGTGTTCGATTGACATGCCCCATCCTGATGACATCCGAAACGAACTTCCCGCCGATATGCCGCGCGAGGAAAAGGACCGCCTCGTCTCCGTGGCTGCTCGGCTCGCCGAACCCCCGATTCCGGCACCAACCTTCCGCGGCAACCTACGGCGCCGATTGGAAGGAGACGGCGCCGGTACTGCTCGCGGCCTGCAGCATCTGCGGCGCGCCATCTTCAGCTGTGCCGGATCCGGCGCCGTACTGATGTTGGTCGCGGCAGTAGGGCTCGCCGGTGTCGGACCATTCGCCGCCTGAGCAGTTGACCTTACCCGCCCGGCCTCGTCCTCCAGCGCGGGCGAGAAAAGATCGAAGCATGGACGTCTAGCCGTCGTACGACGAGAGCGTTCAGCCAGATATTCCAGATGCAGAAGCTGATCGTCGTCGCGATCGCCGCGCCGAGGGCGCCAAAAAGAAGGATGCCAACAACGTTCAGGGCGATATGGAGAGCCGCTACCCAGCCGTACACCTTGGCCGCCTCGCCTTGGTACCCGGTGACGATCATCAGGTATCCGACCGAACCGGCCGCGGCGTTCACAAGCTCTCCGATCAAGAGCACGATCAAATCCCATTGCGCAGCCGGGAATTGCGCGCCGAAGAGACCCAGAAGAGGACGGGCAAGGATGCCGAGAAACAGGCTGATCGCCAGCGATGGCCAGAACACGCCGTGGGCCACCCGGGTGGCCAGCCGCTGGAGTCGTTCGTGCATCCCCTGGGCGAAAAATGAGGAGAACATCGGCGCTGCGATCGCGTTTGCCGCGAGTAGCACGAGACCGACAAGGGCGGCAATTTTGGAGGCGGCGGAGTAGAGGCCCGCTTCATGGGAGCCGGCGATCAGACCAACCATGACGATGTCGGTCTGCGAGAGAATAATCACGAAACTCGCCACGAGGAGCAGCGGAAGGGCGACCTTCATCCAGGTCCGCACCTCATAGGTGGGCGTCGCGATCCGCGCCTGGACCGGCAGTTTGCGCCAGAAAAGAGCTGCTTGAATCAGCAGTACAAAGCAGGTGACGGCGATCGTCGCCAGTAGCGCCTCACTTGAGGTGAGAGTCCCGTCGATGCGGACATAGAGGACGCCGGCAAGAATGATCAAGGCCGGTCGGAAGACTTGGTTCGGGCTATAGGCAAGACCAATCCGGTGATAGGCGCGAATCGCTTCGCGCTGCAGTTCGATCAGGGCCAGTCCGGGAACCAGCCAGATACCAAGCAACACATCGGGTCCGATAGTCGAACCGGCCGCCCGTGCAACAGCAACGGCCGCGGTCACCAACGCAGCGATGCCAACCGCGGCGCCAGCCGTGACAACGACGCTCATTCGCAGCAGGCCGTGCATCCTGTCCCATTGCTCATGGGCTAGGTAGTCGGGAAGGAACCGAACCAAAGTAGTCGGCAGACCAAGACCGACGACCACGGCGACGAGCCCAGCCCACGAGATCGTCAAGTTATATAAGCCGAACCCGCTTGCTCCCAACCAACGCCCGAGAAGGATCTGGAGGAGGAAGGCCAGGCCGGCTCCCAACACCTGAAGGACGAAGGCAATCCCCGCACCTCTGACCAGGGTCCGGAGATCGCCCTCCGTGCCCGATGCGAATTCGGCCAAACGCCCGATCGGCCCCGGTAACGCTGGCCTCGGTAGCGACAATCGTGGGGGGAAGATCCCGGGCGAAGCCGCCGCCATCACCGGGACGATTCCACGTGCCACATGTGAGGTCCTCGGCCGCTCTGCACGACGGATCAGCGCATCGCCGAGCCAGAGCAATGCCATCGCGCCCAGCGCTGCGTAGAGGAGACGGGAGGAGGTGCGCAATGGATACTCGGTGCTCTGCACCACGAAGAGCGCAGCCGTGCCGAGCACTACGACATAGGCGAGACTGGAGAGCGTCCCTCGCATCGTCCGCGCTATTCGCTCGGCGACCGCGAAACCGATCGAGAACACGAAGATCGCAATCGCATAGACAGCCCAGCCATGGTTCAACAGTTCGCCGAGCGCGCTGTAAGGGACATGCTCGTTCAGCCGCAGCTGCTTACTCAAATCGGCCCAGTTGGTGGTGCCGGCCGGAAGTGGGTTGGCCTCGGTCTTCAAATCACCGATCGGCAAGGCGCCGACGTGATGGGCGACGTAAACCGTCAGGGGCGCGCCGACGACGATGTTGTTCAAGGCTTGACCCTGCGGAGAGACCACCTTGGTCGGGTTGCCGCCGATGAAGTCAAGCGCGGGAATCAGGCCGCGCTCCCGTTCACTGCGCACACTGAGCGTGATCTGTAGCGCGAGGACCGTAAGGATCAATGCCACCGCGCCGGCGCGGCGCCGACCCTTCGCGTCCCAAGCGTTGGCGAGGATCCCGCCCGCAAGCATCAACGGCACCCAGAGGGCGAACGCGCGGGAAGCGTAGCCGAGGTAGACCGCCTCATAGGCCAGCGCCAAAATAAAAGCGCCCGCCCTACGACCTCCAGTTTCGCCCGGCTTGAAGAGGAAGTAGCCGCAGAGAAGGACTCCGATTGGACCCGTCGTCTGGCCTATTTTCAAGGCGCCAACCGGACCGTTGTGTTCCAAGTAGCGATCAGCGTGGAGGATCGTTGCGGCGCCGACTCCGAATACGTAGGCGAAGAGCGGCACCGCGGCCACCGGCAGTAGCCACCCCGGCAGGCTCAGCGCTTTCCCCGCAGTCATGGTCGCGGCACGTGGGAGACGACCACTTACCGCCATCGTGCCCAGCCAAGCAGCCGCTGCGGCGACCAGGAAGGCCCCCAGATAGACATAGCCTGGCGTCACCTGGGCCATCTGGGCGAGGCTCCCGTTTACGCCGCCAAGTTCGCGTTCCGTAGGGCTGTAAAGGAGGGCCGCAATGCCACCGATCGAGAGAAATCCATAGACCAGCACGAGGCCGACGAAGGATCGGCCCCGGAGCGTGCGCCGTGCGACGACCGCAAGGGAGATGGCGACAATCCAAACGAGCAGTCCGGGCAACAGATCCGAACCCACATGAGGAGCGAGCGTGGCAACAGCCAATCCGGCCAGAGCGCAGATCGCCGCGGCGGTCGCCCACTCCGCAGCGGACCCGAGACGTCCGGCAGACATGCGCTCAAGCATCGAGCTTCGCGGCGACCGCCGACCGTGAAAGCGGATAGCCGTAGTAGGAAAGGAGCGGGGTGCCAAGCGCGGTACTGACCAGATAGGAGGAAGAGTCCATGCTGCGAACCCACTCAAGGTCAGGCTTGATCGCCAACGTCGGGTCGAAGCGCATTGGGTTACCCGACACTTCATGTTCACTGGCGGTAGATTCGGCTGTCTCTGCCGGATCCAGGCCTGCCCAGTCGAGCAATTGGCCACAGGCTCCTTGCGGATCGCTCACCATCTCCTCGTAGAGGATTCGGCGATAGCGTCCGGCGCTACGCCCGACGACGTGAGTCAGCAAGTTGCGTAGATCCCAGTCGATTGCGGTGCGTCGTGGGTCAGCGCGGGGCATCAACTCTTCGCCGCCCGAAACCTCGGGACGTATCCGCCGGCGCTGAAGCGAGAAGGCGACGCCACGGCAGTCGCGAACGAGGTGGACTGGATAGATCGAGACAGTGTCAGCCATCGTGAGATGAAGCCCATGAATGGGATCCTTGGACGAGTCGAGGATCACTTTCGCTCCGGACACTGCGCCGATCGCGTCGACCAATTCGCCGAGCATCGCCACGTACGCAGCCCGGTCACCGGTTGGCCGCCCGCGTCCGCAAGCCGCAAGCAGGACCTTGGGCGCGTGGCGCATACGGGCGACCCGGCTCGCCAACACGGCAAACTCGTCGTACCAATCTCCGGGCCGGCGGCCTGCGACCGCCCTTCCTATCTCGCGCCAAAAGGGACATTCGCGAAACGGAAGTGAACAACTGCAGAGCTCATTACGTTGCCAGCCCCGCACCGCGACGAACCGCAGCTCGCCGACCGAGACGACGCCCGGATGCCCGCTCAGCATCCGCGACATCAGAGTGCTGCCGCTGCGACCCTTGCCACCGATGAACAGGACGGGGCGCGCAGATTTCGCGAAGGGCGGCACCGCCCGCAGCGTAGTCGAGGCCCTGCATCCACGAGCGGACCAGCTCCGGCTCAACCCGGCACCTGAACCGCGGTGAGGAAACTCTTGTGGAGCGTCCGGGCAGCCTCTAGGCGGGGCTGGCACTCAAGCTCGGCAAGTACGGCGGTCTTCAGCTCTCGCTTTGCGTCGGTAGGCGCAGGAGAGCGCACCGCGTCGCCGCCAAAGCGCTGCACATGGCTGGATTCGATCGCGCTCAGGATCCGGGCGCGGGATTCGCCTTCGCCCTCGGAGAGCATGGAGCCCGCTTTGGCGGCATAGGTGGTGCCGAAGCGCCGGTCGACCGCCTTGGCAACGTACGCAGGGCGATCTGCGAAAAGCTCGAACGGGCAGATCGCTATCTCGTCAAGTTTGTCCTCAAGCGCCCGATGGAAATCGATGTAGTTCCCGAGCAGGATCCCGATAGGGATCCGCCCTCCCCAATAGATCGCAAAGGAGGTGACGGCATCTGCGGGATCGCGAATCACCAGTGCAGCGGGGATCCGCAGCGAGAGAGCGCGGGTAATTTGACTGGGCACGTGAACATGGTGGGCGATCCGGGCCGCAGGATTCGCTTGACGGAACGACTCGACTGCGAATGAATTGCCCGAACGCGGATATCCCTCGATGCAGACGTCGGTCTCCCGGCCGACGAACCAACTTGAATCCTGGCGAGCGAGTGCGCGAAGGATCGGATGGGTCAGGTCCCGCGCGCCTAGCCGCTGACGCGTTGTCCAGCGAAGTCGATCAAGAGTCATCGCCGACCTTCGATCGCTGCCGCGTATACGGCCTCAAGGGACTCGACGTACCGGGCGGGTGAGTGGGTAGTTCTCGCCGCCGACCGTCCGTTCGCGGAATGCTCGCGCCATAGGTCCTCATTGTCGTGAAGCGCCCGAACCGCAGCCGAAAGCGCCTCGGTTCCAGGCTCGACCACTCTCCCGGCGCGCGCGTCCTCGACATACTCGGCCAAGCCTCCGCTGCGGTAAGCGACAACCGGCGTGCCGGAGATCATCGCCTCGATGGCGGTGAGCGGTCCCGAGTCTTCGCAAAGGGACGGCATGACCACCACTCGCGCTCGTTCCATCTCGCCGCGCACCGCTTCATTGGAGATCGGTCCGAGATAGCGAAGCTTGCATTCCGCCTGGGCTCCTCGGACAAGCGGCTCGAGATCGCCCGAACCCGCGACGGTCACCGGCGGGCCGCCATCAAGACCGGCGAGGGCGACTACGTGGTGAACGCCCTTCTCCTCAGCGAGACGTCCAGCGAAGAGCACGCCGCGTCTTTCATCGAATGTCGGCACCCTGGCCGAGTTCCCGATGCCGAAATTCGGCAGCACTGACGGAATCAGCGAGCGGCGTTCATAGACATCCGCGAGCGCCCGCGAGACAGCCACCCACCGGGTGACCCGTGGGACGTGGATGAAGCGCTTGACGGCGAAGAGGCTCGTGTTGAGGGCACGAAAGCTCGCCCGCGACTCCTCGCGGTCCCGCTTGCTCCCGGTGTGATCGGTCGGCGAAGCGGCCACAAACTCGTAGTCGTGGGCGGTCTGCACGATCGGAATCCCCAACCGGGCGGCGACAACAACCGGCGCCACCGATAGCTGTGGATACAGCTTGTGGGCATGCATCACTTCCGGCCGGAAACGGCGGATGAGATCTGCGGTTGCACTCGCAGAGGTCCGATTCCAGAATGCTGTTGCCGCCACCCGCGCGGCGGCACGCCCGCCGAGCCCGTCGCGATTCTGGTGGGTAACGACGCCCCCCACCGCACAGGCCGGGTCACCGATCCCATGCTCGATGTCGGTCGCGAGATAGGCGATCTGATGGCCACGTGATTCGAGTGCCCCAGCTAGGAGTCGACAGTGAACGTCCGCGCCGCCAGTGACCTGCGCGTATTTGTTCACCAAAAGGATTCTCAATGCCTGCGATCCCGTCCTGACGATGCCCGCCTCCAACTTTTCGCGGGCAAAGATACAGACGAGTCCGTCGACGCCTGGACGCCTGTCCGCCGTCAACTAGGTAAGAGCGCTCGATCTCCGCCCTGGCAGCCGAGCTGACCGCAAGGATGTCCGAGGTCGAGATGCGGATTCAACTTTGGAGCTTCCATTATCACCCGGAGCCAACCGGAATCGGTCCGGTCAGTCGGGTCTTCGCCGATGGCTTGGCGCGCCGCGGTCACGATGTTTCGGTAGTTGCCGCCCATCCCCATTATCCGAAGCCGATGTGGCAAACCGGCCGTAGGCCGTATCGCGAACGCCAAGGATCTGTCGAAGTGCTACGGCTGCCGCTTTGGGTCGGCCGGAAAACTGCAGCTGAGCGCTACCGACAGGAGCTCTCCTTTGTCGGATCCCTTGCGGCGGCGACGCCTGCACTTGGCAGTCCCGACGTTCTCGTCTCCGTCTCTCCTTCCTTCCCGGCGCTGCTGCCGGCACTAGCCAACGTCCGGACACGCGCCCTCCCTTGGATTCTCTGGCTGCAAGACCTCCTGCCTGACGGTGCCGCCTCAGCTGGGATCGTCGACGAATCAAGTCGCGTCCTACGTATGTCCCGCCGCCTCGAGCTCGCCGCCTACGAGCGTGCGGACCGGATCGCGGTGATCTCCGAGGCGTTCACGGCCAATCTCGAAGCCAAGGGCGTGCCATCCACAAAGATCGACCTCATCTACAACCCCGCGACGCGCACCCCGCCGAAGACCACGCAACGCCCCAAGGCAACGGGACGCCCGCGGATACTGAGCATGGGCAACATCGGCCACTCGCAGGGCTTGGCACCATTGGTTGCGGCATTCGAGCGCTCCGAGGAAATGAAGCGGATCGGCGCGGAACTGGTGATTACCGGCACGGGGGTCGCTGCCGAAGATGTCGCCGCCGAGGTGCGCTCCGACCGCGTGCGACTCCTCGGCGTGGTTGACGACGTCCTCCTAGAGCGCGAATTGCGAGAGTGCTCGGTCGCGCTGGTTAGCCAGCGGTACGCCGGAGCCGAGTTCAATTTTCCCTCAAAGCTGATGAATTTCATGGCCTACGGGCTTCCGGTGATCGGCGTTGTCGACCCAGCAAGCGAGGTCGCCCGGGTGGTCGAGCAAGCTCAGGCCGGATGGATCGTCGACAGCGCCGATCCTGACGCTTTTCCGACGCTTCTCGCTGAGATCCTTGGCAATCAAGCCATTCTGGCTTCTCGCGGCGCAGCATCTCGCGCATTCGCCGCAGCGCACTTCCTCGAGGACGGATTCACGACCCGCTTCGAGACGATGCTCGAGCGGGTCGTACGGGAGTCCAGCGTCGGAGAAATGGTGTAAGACTTCGCGCCTTGCCTGAATCCACCCCGAAGCGCGCCCTCCTGACCGGCCTGACCGGGCAAGATGGCTCCTATCTCGCCGAACTACTGCTGGAAAAGGGCTACGAGGTCCATGGGATCATCCGTCGCTCTTCAAGCTTCAATACCGGCCGCATCGACCACCTTTACCGCGACCCGCATGAAGCGGACGCGCGTCTGCGCACCCACTACGGCGACCTCTCCGATCCAGTCGCCCTGACCAGGATGATCTACGACCTACAGCCGGACGAGATCTACCACCTGGGCGCGCAAAGTCACGTTCGTGTCTCCTTTGACATCCCCGAGTACACCTTCGACATCACCGGTGCCGGAACCCTTCGCTTGCTCGAGGCGATCCGCGAGTCGGCCGTCGACACGCGCTTCTACCAGGCCTCTTCGTCGGAGATGTTCGGCTCGACTCCGCCGCCGCAGAACGAGAAAACTCCCTTCCATCCTCGCAGTCCCTACGCGGTTGCCAAGGTCGCCGCCTACTGGGCCACGGTCAACTACCGGGAGGCCTACGGAATGTTCGCGGTCAATGGGATTCTGTTCAACCACGAGTCACCACGGCGCGGCGAGACTTTCGTGACCCGGAAGATCACCCGTGCCGTTGCACGGATCCAGGCTGGGCTGCAGGACAAGCTCTACATGGGCAATCTCGACGCCGAGCGCGACTGGGGTTATGCACGCGATTTCGTCGAGGGCATGTGGCTGATGCTGCAAGCCGAAACCCCGGACGACTACGTCCTGGCGACCGGAGAGAAGCACACGGTCCGCGAAGCTTTGGATATCGCCTTCGCGCACGCGGGCCTGGATCCCGCCCACCATGTGGTCATCGATCCGCGCTACTTTCGTCCCGCCGAGGTCGATTCATTGCTTGGCGACCCCAGCAAGGCCCGGGAGAAGCTCGGCTGGGAAGCGCGAGTCCGCTTCCGCGAGTTGATCGAGTTGATGGTTGACGCGGACATCGCAGCGTTGAAGGACCAGCTTGCGGGGAAAGTCAGCTAGGCGTGGAAAAGAGCCTCAGCCGGAGCTTCTGGGATCGGCGCCGCGTGACGGTCACGGGCGGGGGTGGCTTTCTGGGCAAGCCGACCGTGAGGCTATTGGAGGGCCTTGGCGCACTGGTCTCGGTACCGCGCTCGGTCGAATACGACCTCACTGATCCAACCGCCTGTCGCAGGGCCCTCGACGGTGCCGAGATTGTCATCCACCTCGCCGCAAACGTCGGCGGGATCGGGTACAACGGGCGCAACCCGGCCCCGTTGGCCCGCGACAACCTCGCGATGGGGATCAACGTATTCGATGCCAGCCGGGATCTCGGCGTAGAGAAACTTGTCGCCGCCTGCTCGGTCTGCGCGTACCCAAAGTTCACCGACGTCCCTTTCAAGGAGGACGATCTCTGGGACGGCTACCCGGAGGAGTCAAACGCGCCATACGGCCTAGCAAAGAAGATGCTGATCGTCTTTTCTGATGCCTACCGACGCCAGTACGGCCTCGACTCCTGCGTGCCGGTGATCGCCAACTTATATGGACCGGACGACAACTTCGACCTTGAGGACTCGCATGTGATCCCAGCGATGATCAACAAGTTCGTGACCGCCGTCGATGAAGGGCGCGAAGAGGTGGTCCTCTGGGGGACCGGCGAGCCATCTCGAGAGTTCCTCTATGTCGAAGACGCCTCGCGTGCCCTGCTTCTCGCAGCCGAGCACGCCACCAGCTCGGAGCCGTTCAACGTCGGATCGGGGATCGAGACAAAGATCCGCGACCTGGCCGAGACGATCGCCGAGATCACTGGATTCGAAGGTCGGATCGTCTGGGACACGACCCGCCCGGATGGCCAGCCGGTGCGCTTCCTCGACGTGACGAGGGCCCTTTCGACCATAGGCTTCAAAGCGCAGGTCTCGCTCTCGGACGGGCTGGAGGCGACGGCGAAGAGCTTCCGAGAGAACCTCGGTCATTCGACGGGTGAACTGGGTTCGTCCGCCGTCGACCGATAAAATTCCGCGTTCTCACCTGGTTCGTCCAATTCCTTGACGTAGCCTTCACCTCCACCTTTGCCGCCACAGCAACCAGACGAACGAAATCGGGGGACGGATCTAGAGCGGATCCTGACGATCCTCAGGCGGCGCTTTCTGCTGATCGTCGCCTGCGTGATCATCGCCGGCGCCGGCGCCTACGGGCTGTCCACGCTGCAGACGAAGGAATACGCCGCCTCGGCGTCCCTGCTTTTCCGCAATCCCGGCTTCGCCGAAGACCTCTTCGGGACCAATGCCACCGCCTCCACGCCGACCGATGCGAGCCGCGAAGCAGCGACCAACGAGAAGCTTGTCGGTCTCGCCGTAGTCGGCGTCCGCGCAGCACGTCAGATACCTGGCCTCAATGCCAAGCAGGTGTCCGAAATGGTGAGCGTCTCCTCAGAAGGCGAAGCGGAAGTCGTGAAGGTGACGGCAATGGGGCCGGATCCGGCGCAGGCCCAGGAAGTCGCCAACACCTTCGCCCGTCAATTCATCTCCTTCAGAGCGGAAACGGATCGATCCAAACTCGAAGAAGCCAAGAAGCTCGCCGAACATCAATACGAAAAGCTCTCGCACTCGCAGCAAAAGGGGGTCAGGGGGCAGGCTCTCAGCCGAGGCGCCGAGAAACTTGGCCTGCTCGCCTCATTGCAGACCGGCAACGCCGAGCTTGTCCAGCCAGCTGAATTGCCAACCTCCCCCTCATCTCCGAAACCGGTCCGCAACGGGATCATCGGGGCGCTCCTCGGCCTGATCATCGGCCTTGGGCTCGCGTTCCTCTTCGAACGCCTGAGCCATCGGCTCCGCGACGCGGAGGAAGTTGCCGATCTCTTCGAACTACCGGTCCTTGCAACGGTGCCGGAGAGCAAGGCGATCATGGAGACGAATACCGGAGGATCGGCACCACAACTTCCGTTCGTCGAGAACGAGTCGTTCATGATGCTCAGGGCTTCGCTGCGTTACTTCAACGTCGACCGTGAGGTCCGGTCAGTGCTTGTCACGTCCTATTCGGCCGGTGTCGGCAAGAGCACGGTTTCCTGGAACCTCGCTCGTGTGGCCGCGACGTCTTCGAACGTCGTGTTGATCGAGACGGATCTGCGTAACCCGAGCCTGGGTAGTCAGCACGGCCTCAGGATGGGGCCAGGGCTCGCCGCTTTCCTGACGCACCAGGCGAGTCTCGATGAAGCGATCCAGTCTAAATCGATCAGCGCCGGGAACAATGGGGCTGAGCCTTCGGGGCGCTCGCTCGACGTCATCGTCGCCGGTGCAGCTCCGCCGAATCCGGCGGAGCTGCTCGAAAGCCACACCATGCGCAACCTGATTGAGGATCTGCGCGAGCGCTACGACCTTATCGTCGTCGACACTGCACCGATCGGCGTCGTCTCGGACCCGTTCCCGCTATTGCGCGAGGTCGATGGAGTAGTCGCCGTGACCCGGCTCGGCCTAAGTACCCGCGACCATGCCGAACGTCTGCGTGACCAGCTCCGTCAGCTACACGCGCCGGTCCTCGGGGTTGTCGTCAACGCCGTGAAGATCGGTCGCCGCACCAGGTATGGATACGGCTATGACGCGGGCTACTATGGGCGTCCTCCGGCGGACCAGCGGTCGCGAACTGCGGTCACCGCCAACGAAGCCGCAGACGATTCCTGAGCGTCCTCGGGCGCTGGGGACCGTAATCTGATCCCATGCGCCGCCTTCCTCTTCTCCTCGCCGTCCTCGGACTTCTCGTCGGCATGTCCGCGTCGACCGCTCAGGCGAGCAAGTTTGTGACCGGCTTCGCCGATCCGCTGTTCTCCTCGCCATCGGCAAACAGTCGCGAAACGGCCCTCTCCGATGCCGTCGCCACCCATGCATCGATCGCACGGCTCGGCGTGTCCTGGAGAGCAATCGCTCCCGCAATCCCTCCCGCGGGCTTCCAAGCGAGCAATCCGGCGAGTACCGGCTACAACTGGGAACGACTAGACACCGCTGTCCGATCTGTCACCGCGCATGGCCTCAAGGTGCTGCTCGTCGTCAGCAATGCGCCGACCTGGGCGGAAGGACCTTCGCGACCCGCCACCGCGGCCGCAGGCACGTGGAACCCTAACCCAACTGCCTTTGAAGCCTTCGCGACGGCAATTGCGACCCGCTATAGCGGAGCGTTCACCGTCCCCACTGGTGGGGTCCTTCCGGGCGTCCACCTCTTCGAAGCCTGGAACGAGCCGAACCTTTCGAACTACCTGACGCCGCAATGGGAAGGCATGAAGCCGATCTCGGCAGACATCTACCGGAACCTCCTCAACGCCTTCTACGCCGGCATCAAAAGCGTCCAACCAACCGCGACCGTAGTCGGAGGTAGCCTCGCCCCTTTCGGTGACCGTCCCGGCGGCGAACGAGTCCCACCGGTCATTTTCACGCGGGAGCTCTTCTGTTTCCGGGGCGGCGAACTGATCAAGCTGGCCTGCCCTCAGCCCGCTCGCTTGGATGCTTTCTCTCATCATCCGATCGCGGTCGGGCCACCGACGGAATCCGCGGCGAGCGAATTTGACGCGACGACGCCGGACCTCGGGCGGTTAACCCATGTGCTGCAAAAAGCTGAAGCGACCAAGCAGGTTCTTCCCGCCGGGAAGAAGCCGCTCTGGGTCACCGAGTTCTGGTACGACAGCGATCCGCCCGATCCGACCGGCGTATCGCTCGCCCGGCAGGCCCGGTGGTACGAGCAGGATCTCTATTCGTTCTGGAAACAGGGTGCGAGCGTCGCCATCTGCCTGCAGGTAATCGACGCTCCGCAGGGCAAGAGCTACAGCGAAACCTTCCAGTCCGGCGTCTACTTCCTCGACGGGACCGCGAAGCCGTCGCAGACGGCGATGGCGTTCCCCTTCGTCGCCCACCGGGAAAGCCCGTTCAAGGTGGGGATCTGGGGGATCGCGCCGCATCGCGGCAAGGTGCGGGTGCAGGCGCTCCGCAAGGGGCGGTGGACGACGATCGCGACGGTGGCGGCGAAGGGGCCCGGCAGGCCGTTCACGGCCAGTTTGAAGTTGCTTCGGTTCGCCAACCTGCGGGCCAGGCTCGGCGCGCTGAACAGCCTCAGCTGGAGCCAGCGCTGACCCGGACGGGATCGGGTGTCAGCAATTCGCGGGTCCGCGCGTAATCCTTTCTTGAAGCTTTAGAAAGGAGCCTCAATCCCATGAAGAAGTGGTCGATCGTTTCCAGTCTCGTCGTCGTCGCCGCCCTCGCGGTGATGGCGTTCGCAGCGGTCAGCTCCGCCTCGGCGGGCAACCCGTATCACCCGTACTGCCCGACCGGCGAAGAAGGCACCCCCCCGTACTGCCACAAGCCCACCGGTGGTGGCGGTGGAGGCGGCGGTGGCGGAGGCGGCGGTGACAACGGCGGCGGTGGCGGTGGAGGCGGCGGCACCACGACCCCGCCGAAAACCTGCGCCGCGGGCCAGATCGGCACCTACCCCAACTGCGTCACCCCGGCGATCGAACTGAAGGAAATCAAGGTCAAGCCGCACAGCTCGACGATCAAGCTGGTGGTCAACGCGCCGGGCAAGGTCAAGATCAGCGGCAAGGGCATCAAGACGACCACGATCTCGGTCAAGCCGGGCACGGTGAAGATCAAGATCAAGCTGACCAAAAAAGAGAAGGAACTGCTGAAGAAAAAGGGCTCGGTGAGCATCAAGGTCAAGGTGACCTACACGCCGACCGGCGGCAGCCCGATCAGCAAGACGGTCAAGGTCACGATCAAGGCTCCGCCCAAGAAAGGGCACCACGGCAAGGGCCATAAGTAGGTCCCTTCACCGATCGACCATCTCGAGCGGCCCGCCACGTGCGGGCCGCTTTTTCGTCCGCCTGTCGAAATGACGGCCGTTTGGCCAAATACTCTGCGTCGATGCCCGGGGGGGACTTCGCCACTGTCTACGACGACGAGGTCTGGAGCGTCTACGGGTTCTTCGCCTACCGGCTGCCCTCGGTCGCCGACGCCGAGGACCTGACCCAGCGGACCTTCGAGCGGGCGCTGCGGGCCTGGGGACGCTTCGACCCGGAGCGGGCGCCGGCGCGGGTCTGGCTGCTGTCGATCGCCCGCAACCTCCTGATCGACCACTACCGGGCCGACGTCTGGGCGCGCCAGCAGGCGATCGAGGAGGTGCCGGAGGGGCAGCTGGGGAGCGAGCTGCCGGAACCGGACCTGGGGATCGAGCCGGAGCTGGCGGAGGCCCTGGCCGAACTGGCTCCGCGCGACCGCGAAGTGCTGGCGCTGCGATTCGGCGGCGACCTCACCGGCCCCGAGATCGCCGCGATGACCGGGTTGACGCTCGCCAACGTGCAGCAGATCCTCTCCCGCTCCCTGCGGCGCCTGCGCAAACGCCTCGAGGGCGGCGGGCTCGACCGCTCTAAGGCTTCGTCGGTTCGAGCCCGATCACGGTGAAGTAGCCGACCGCGATCAGGCGCCTGCCGTCGGCGATCACCGGCGTGTAGCCCGGGTCCAGCGGCCGGTCGATCGACCCCTGGGTGGTCGGCAGGTAGTGGGTGCGCTGCGGGATCCGGCCGAAGTAGGGCCAGTCGACCAGGCCCGGTTCGAGCGCGATCGAGGGCGCCGTTTCCGAGCCGTCGTCGACGGTGCTGGAGCCGCCCCCGCCGCAGCCCGCGATCAGCAGGGCGAGGAGCGCGGCGAGCGCGAGCAGGGCTGTGTTCGAGCGTGACTTGGACATCGGCCGGGGGCGCGGGAAGGCGAGGGCGGGGAACGAGGCGGGCGAAACTGCCGGGACCCCTGATTATCCGCCGGCCCCGCTCGGAGCGCATTCCGGCATCGATCGTTCGTCCAGACCGAGCATGTCTTTTCGACCGCGCAGGCAACCTGGATCAAATGGCCTGCACGCGGTTGGCTCCGGAACCGAACCTGGTCGCTACCCGACTCGGTCGGGAAAGGATGCTGTCCGCCCTGCGCCGGCTCTACCAGGTGGTCGAGATCGAGGAGCCGCCGCACGTCGAGGGCTTCTGGATCGTGATCCCGGCCGAGCCGGCGCTGGTCTACCCGGGGCTGCAGCGGGCGGTGCCGGACTGGTTCGAGCTGTTCGTCGTTCCCAGGGAAGCGGGCCGGCGGGCTCGCTGAGCCCGCCGGGGCGGATCAGGAGAACTTCTGCGGTTCCAGCCGGCAGTAGCGGAACTCGAACGGCAGGACCTGGTTGTTCGCCTTGTTCGCGTTCGGGGTCAATTTGGCGAAGACGTGCTCGGCTCCTGCCTTGTCGCCCGCCTTCAGCTTGTTGCCCGCCTGTTCGAACAGTTGGGCCTCGACCTTGAGGTAGCCGAGCCACTTGCCGAGGCGCGCTTCGTCGGCGGTCGGCTGCGGCAGCGCTTCCAGCTGCTTCAGCGACTTCGACTGCGCCTTCGAGGCCTTGGCGAACTTCGCCGCCGCCGTCTTCAGCTTGCCCTGTTTCACTTCCTTGCGCACCCCGGCGAGGATCTGTTCGTTCGCCTTCGCGCTCGTCTTACAGATCGGTTCCGCCGCTTCCTTGTATTCGTCACGGCTGACTTCGGCCGCGAACGCTCCCGCCGCCAGCATCAAGGCGACGATCAACATCCCGGTCCCGATCGCAATGGTCCGCTTCATCTCAAATCCCCCTCCCGGTGGCACCCTGTCCGCGACGAAAATAACACCCGAAACCGGTCAAGAGCTCGGTGTGCATGGGAAGACATGGTTAACCGAGAGGACGGTGCCGTCGGCGAATTCGGCTTCGCCGTCGGTCCGGTAGTGGCCGCTCGGGCAGCCGGCGGTGAGCAGGCTGCGGCTGCGGCCCCCGCTGGTGAAGCGGCGGCCGACGGTGAGGCGGAAGGCGGTGACCGAGCCGGCGCCGCCGGCGATCGGCGGGATCGTCGCCACGATCTCGAGGCCGGTCCGGCCCTTCTCGACCCGGACCACCCGGGCCGGGACGACGATCGCGGTCGGCGCCGGGACGTCGACGTAGGCGTGCAGGAGCACGGTGGTGGTCTTGCCGCGCACGCCGCCGTTGAAGAGGACGACCGGGCCGGTCGAGGAGAACGGCGCCTGTTCGGGGAAGGCGACCTCGACCTTCGCCCAACCGGAGCCGATGATCGCCTCCGGGCAGGCCCGCTTCGCGGCGTCGCCGCTGGTCGCCTCGATCCGGCCGAGCTTGCAGGTCGGCAGGCCGGCGGCGTCGATGCCGATGGTGCGGTCGATGTCCAGGTCGATGTGGCGCAGGGCGGGCGGATGGCTGCCGTCGGTGGTGCCGATTTCGGCTTCCAGGCGGGCGCTGATCGGGGCGTTGCCGTGGCGGGGCAGGGTCGAGGGGAAGATGCCGCCGTCGTCGGCGAGGAAGAGGTTGCCGAGGTGGACGACCTCGCGCGCGGCGTCGGCGGGCGCGGCAGCGCAGGCGAGGAGGAGCGAGAACAGGGCCAGGGCGGTGAGCGCTTTCGTCTTCATGCCCCATCCTGTGCGCGGCGGGAAGCGCGACGCCGCCCCGATCTGGGGCATCGGGCGCGTCCCGACTCCCCACTCTGGGCACCCGCGCCAGGCCCGGCGCCCGCTGGATCAGGTTGCTCTGCGGCGCTTCGGCCGCGGGCCGGGTCAGGGATCGAGGCGCAGGGCGAGCTCGAGGTCGAGGGCGACCTCGGTCAGCGGCCGGCCCACCTGGGCCTCGACCGCGCGCAGGCGGTTGCGCACGGTGCGGCGATCGACGCCGAGGGCGGCGGCGGTCGAGGAGATGTTCCGCTCGCAGCGGAACCAGGCGCGCAGCGTCTCCCGGCTGGCGGCCCCGCCGTCGCGGCCCGCCTCCAGCGGGTCGAGGTAGAGGCGGCGCAGCGAGGTCGCGATCAGCTCGTCGCGGCGCAGCGCCGCCACCAGCGTCACCTCGGCGAAGCGGACCACCCCGCCCTCGCGGGCGGCGATCGGCAGCGCCGCCTTCGCCTGCAGGTGGCTGAAGCGCCAGCCGGTGAGGCCGCGCGCCGGCTCCCCGAGGGCGACGACGACCCCGGCGTGGTCGAACTCGCCGAGCCGGCGCGCCGCCTCGGCCGAGGCGAGCGGCCGGGCGCCGCCGAGCCAGGCCGCCCAGATCGGCTCTTCCTCCCGCTGCACGGCGAGCAGCCGACGGTCGCAGCGCCGGGCCAGCTCCCGCAGGGCCGCGTCGGCCCCCTCCCCTTCCGCCAGCACCCCGAGGTGAGCCTCGTCGAGGTCGTAGTTCAGGTCGACGTCGGCGACCACCAGCTCCCCGGCGAGCAGCCGTTTGACGCACTCGCGCCGCCGCTCGGCGCCCCCCAGCGGCCGGATCTGGGCCGCGCGCGCGTACTCGTCGCCGACCGCGTCGAGCAGGCGGTCGAAGCGGCTCGTCCCTTCGCGGCGCAGCCGCCGGGCGAGGTCGGCGGGGACGCCCGCCCGCTCGACCTCCTCGGCGAGCAGGTCGCCGAACAGCGCGTCGACGGCGAAGTGGCGGCGCAGGACGGTGTCGAGCGGGACCTTGAGGCGGGCGTCGAGCCGCGCCTGGGCGAGGATCTCCTCCGGCAGCCGCGGCGCCCGCCGCTCCCCCGCCTCGAGCCCGGCGAGCGCGTACCCGGTGCTCGCCCGCAGCGCCGCGTCCAGCCGCCGCCCGTAGGTCGGGTCGGCGACCGCGGCCGGGTCGGCGATCGCGTGGGCGCGGGTCAGCACCCCGGCCTCGAGGTCGGACACGCGCTCGCGCATCCGTGCCGCCAGGACGCTCCTCGTCTCTGCCGCCGACGCCCGCACCCGTCCCAGGCTAACCGGCCGCGGCGCACGCGGCCGAGGCCCTCAGGGACGCGCCGTCCGATCCAGCAGGAAGACCTCGCAAGCGACCCCGTCGGCACTGACCTGGCTGAGCAAAGCGCTGACCACGGAGCCGGTCGCCTGCTCGACGATCCGGCGCAGCGGCGGTTCGATCGCCTCCTGGAAGGCCTGGCGGTTGGCCCGCACCTGCTCGAACTTCCCCGCCCCGACCAGGAACTGCTCGGACTTGGTGAAGACGTCCTGGAGGACGCAGACGACGATGTCGTCGCGCCAGACGGTCTTCGCCTTCGTCGGCCCGCGGCCGAAGTGGTTGGCATAGACGCCGACGACCTCGCGGGAGATCTCGGCGATCACCGGCAGGGTCCGCGTCTCGTTGTGTGTACTCGGCTCCATGTTCGACGCTCCGCGGACCACGAAGGCGCCGCCCACCGAGTCTTGCATGCCCCCATGCCGACCGAGGCGCCGTGAGACGAGGAGGCACGCCCGATCGACCGGCGAGCTATGGTCCTGGTAGATCGACGGGAGGCGGAATCGCATCGCGCCGATCACCCCAATTCACAGACACCGCCTCGGGCCCCCGACCCGAGCGGGATCTCCACAGACACCGACCGGAGGTCCCCCGATGCGCGAAGAACAGGAAGTGCTCATGGACGGTCCCCTCGCCGCCGCCTGGCTGCGCTACGGCCGCGACGTGACCGTCGTCTCGCTGAGCGGCGAACTGGACAACTCCAACGTCGCGACCGCTCGGCAGGCGATCGCCGACGCGGTCGGCGCCGACGAGGAGGGACAGCTGCTCGTCGTCGACCTCACCGGGCTGGAGTTCATCGACTCGAGCGGGATCGCCCTGCTCGTCTCGCTGGCCGGGTTCGGGGGCAGCGGCGGCGGCCTGCGGATCGTCCCCAGCGCAGCTCCCGCCGTGGCCCGCGTCCTGACGCTGACCGGGATCGACTCGATGGTCAAGGTCCCGGGTCGGCAGCCACGGCGCGGCGCGGCGACCCGGGCCTAGTCAGGGAGCCCCCTCCAGACCGCTGCCCCCGACGAGCACGAAGACCTCGCTCGCCCGGCCGTCAGGGCTGATCTGACTGAAGAACGACTCGACCGCGCGACCGGCGATTCGCTCCACCGATTCGCGCATGATCGGCTCGACCGTGTCCTGGAAGGCGGTCCGGTTGAGGCGCACCTCGCCGAAGCGCCCGGCCTCGATCAGCATCAGCTCGGAGGGCGTGTAGATGTCACCGAGGATGCAGAGGATCACCTCGTCGTTGACGTAGGTTTTCGATTTGGTCGGCCCGCGCCCGTAGTAGTGGGCATGGATGCGGACGATCTCACGCGAGATCTCGACGTCGATCCGCTTCTCGCCGGCGTCGAGGTCCCGGACCAGCTCTGACAAGCTCACACACCTCCTCACCGCGGACGAGGCCATCGTGGGCAGGTTCCGAAGGCCCGGAGGTCGTTGCGCAGCCCCGAACCTCGCGGTCCGGCTCCAACCTTACCCAGCCCGGGGAGGATCGAGCGAGGGCGTGCCCGTCACGCCGATCTCGGCCTGCTCGCGCAGGCGCGCCAGCGTCGCCCGCAGGAGGCGGGAGACGTGCATCTGCGAGCAGCCGATGCGGGCGGCGATCTTCGCCTGCGGAAGGTCCTCGACGAAGCGCAGCCGCAGCACCTCGCGTTCGCGCTCGTCGAGCGCCGGGAGCACCGCTTCGACCGCGATCCGGTCCTCGATCAGCTCGTAGTTGTCGTCCTCGCGGCCCAGCCACTCGGCGGTCGGCGGGCCGCTGCCGTCCTCGCCGAAGACCGGCGCGTCGATCCCGACCGGGCGCCGGTTCTCCTGCGCCACCAGCGTCTCCAGCACCTGTTCGACCTCGATCCCCAGCGCGGTGGCGATCTCCTCCGGCGAGGGCGGCCGCGACAGCTCCTCGGTCAGTTCCTCGGTCACCGTCTCGATCGCCGCCATCCGGTCGTGCAGGGCGCGCGGGACGCGGATCGTCCAGACCTTGTCGCGGAAGTAGCGTTTCAGCTCGCCCATGATGGTCGGCTTGGCGAAGCCGATGAAGGGGGTGCCGCGGTCGAGCTCGTAGCGGTCGATCGCGTTCAGCAGGCCGAGGCTGGCGACCTGGACGAGGTCGTCATAGGGCTCCACGACGCCCGCGTAGCGGCCTGCCATGCGGCGCGCCACCGGCAGGTACATCCGCACCAGCTCGTCCCGGGCGGCCTGGTCGCGCTGGTAGTTGAGGCGCCTCCACAACTGCCTCTCGTGGGTCTCGTCGACCGTCGTCGAGATTCCGCTCATCGGGTCCTCCCGTCAGGTGGGGTCTTCCCGACTCAACCGCCCTGAGCCCACGGGCGTGCGGTTGCGTGCGGTTATCGGAGGGCCCGAGGGCGTCGACTGATCCGCTCTCCGGCCTGCGTCAGCCTCCTACCCGCGGGCAGGGATCCCTAACCGGCTTCCGGCGGCTAGGCGGCGACGAGGCCGTGGGGGTCGATGACGAACTTCTTGGCGGCGCCCTTGTCGAAGTCTTCGTAGCCCTCGGGGGCGTCGTCGAGCTTGATCACCGTGGCGTTCACCGCCTTGGCGATTTCGCAGCGGTCGTTCAGGATCGCCTCCATCAGCTCGCGGTGGTACTTCATCACCGGGCACTGGCCGGTCACGAAGCTGAGCGACTTCGCCCAGCCCGCGCCGAGCTTCAGCGAGAGCGAGCCTTCTTTCGCCTCCTCCGATTCGGCGCCGGGGTCTTCGACCACGTAGAGCCCGGGGATGCCGAGGCGGCCGGCGGCGCGGGTGACGTCCATCAGCGCGTTCAGCACCACCGCCGGTTCCTCGCCCGCGTCGGGGCCGTGGCCCTTGGCCTCGAAGCCGACCGCGTCGACGCCGCAGTCGACCTCCGGCACGCCGAGGATCTGCTCGAGCTGGTCGGCGACCTCGCCCGCGTCGATGTTGATCGTCTCGCAGCCGAAGCTGCGGGCCTGGCCGAGGCGGTCCTCGTTCTGGTCGCCGACCACCACCACCGCGGCGCCGAGCAGCTGGGCGGCGTGGGCGGCGGCGAGGCCGACCGGGCCGGCGCCGGCGACGTAGACGGTCGAGCCGGTCCCGACCCCGGCGCTGACCGCGCCGTGGTAGCCGGTCGGGAAGATGTCGGAGAGCATCGTCAGGTCGAGGATCTTCTCCATCGCCTGCTCCTTATCGGGGAACTTGAGCAGGTTCCAGTCGGCGTAGGGGACCATCACGTACTCGGCCTGGCCGCCGATCCAGCCGCCCATGTCGACGTAGCCGTAGGCGCCGCCGGGCTGCGCCGGGTTGACGTTGAGGCAGACGCCGGTGTTCCGTTCCTTGCAGTTGCGGCAGCGCCCGCAGGCGATGTTGAACGGGGTCGAGACCAGGTCGCCGACCTCGATGAACTCCACCCCGGGGCCGGTCTCGATCACTTCGCCGGTGATCTCGTGGCCGAGGATCAGTCCTTCCGGCGCGGTGGTCCGGCCGCGCACCATGTGCTGGTCGGAGCCGCAGATGTTGGTCGCCACCAACTTGACTATCGCCCCGTGGGGCAGCTCCCGTCCCACGCTCTCGTCGGGCACCCCCGGGCCCGCCTTGATCTCCCAGGCCGGGTAGTCGATGTCCTGGACCTCGACCTTGCCGGTCCCCATGTAGGCGACTCCGCGGTTGTCCGCCATGTCCTTCCCTCCTCTGATCGCGCCAGTTCTCGGCTGCGCGTGGGTACCCGGGGAGGGGCCGCTGAAGCGGCGGGCTAGTAAGGGGCCAGGGCCTCGTCGGAGGAGGAGCGGGCCAGCGCCGCGAGCAGGTCGGCCTGGGTGACGAGGCCGCGGATCGCGCCGCTCTCGGGGTCGGTGACCATCGCCGCGTGGCGGTGCCCGTCGCTGAGCGGGCCGACCAGGTGCACGGCCGGCTCGGCCGGGGCGACGGTGAGCGGTGGGGTCATCACCTCTTCGACCGTGCCGCCGCGGCGCGCGAGCTCGCGCAGGCCGACGCCGCCGACCGGGCGCTCGGCGCCGTCGAGGACCGGCAGCAGGCGGACGCCGCTGTCGAGGAGGAGCTTGCGGGCGACCGAGGGGTCGGCGGCGCGGGGGACGGAGATGACGTCGCGGGACATGATCTCGCCGCAGGTGAGGTCCGGGTGGCGGCGCGAGAGCACCTGGAGCTCCATCTGGGAGAGCAGCAGGCGGAGGTCCTCGCGGTCGATGTCGAAGGTCTCGCCGACGCGGGCGAGGACGGCGTCGAGGTCCCCGTCGCGGAGGCCGACCCGGACCGTCGGCAGCGGGTCCGCCGTCGCCTGCTCGGCCGCCCTGCGGTGCGGGTAGGGGTGGCCGGAGAAGCGGTGGAAGGCCCAGCCGACGGCGACGAGCAACGCCGAGTCGAGGCCGACGGGGGCGAGCGGGAACCACCAGCCGGCGTCGCTGACCAGCGCGCCGCCGAGTACCCCGGTCAGGGCCGCGGCGGCGCCCGGCGGGTGCAGCGAGCGGGTCACCGACATCACCCCGATCGCCAACGCCACGCCGATCCCGCAGGCGATCGCCCCGTGCCCGAGCGCCGCGCCGACGGCGAAGCCGGTAAGGGCGGAGAGCGAGTTGCCGCCGACGATCGGCCAGGGCTGCGCGAGCGGGCTGGCGGGGATGGCGAAGAGCAGCACCGCCGAGGCCCCGATCGGGCCGACGATCCACGGCACCGCCTCGCCGTCGCCATGGACGAGCGCCCCGACCAGCCCGGTCAGGGAGATCGCGACGAAGGCGCCGAGGCAGGCGAGCAGCCGGTCGCGGCCGGTCGCCCCGGGGAGGATCGGTCGGAAGGCGCGCATCGGCGAGCACCCTAGAGGCGTCGGCGGGGCGCCGGCGTCGTCGCGGGGCGTGGGCCTACATCCGGTAGACCGGTGCCGCGGGGGCGGCGAGCGGGGCGTTGGCGCAGGCGCCGAGGGCGAGGCCGAGGACGGTGCGGGTGTCGAGCGGGTCGATCACCCCGTCGTCCCAGAGCCGCGCGGTCGAGTAGTAGGGGCTGCCCTGGCGCTCGTACTGCTCGCGCAGCTCGGCGCCGAGCTCGGCCTGGCCGACCTCGGTCATCACCGTCGCCGCCTGCTCGCCGCCCATCACCGAGATGCGCGCGTTCGGCCACATCCACAGGAAGCGCGGCGAGTAGGCGCGGCCGCACATGCCGTAGTTGCCGGCGCCGAAGGAGCCGCCGACGATCACGGTCAATTTCGGCACCCGGGCGGTGGCCACGGCGGCGACCATCTTCGCCCCGTCCTTGGCGATCCCGCCCGCCTCGTAGCGGGGGCCGACCATGAAGCCGGTGATGTTCTGGAGGAAGAGCAGGGGGATGCCGCGCTGGTCGCAGAGCTCGACGAAGTGGGCGGCCTTGAAGGCGCTCTCACCGAAGAGCACCCCCTGGTTGGCGAGGATGCCGACCGGGTGGCCGTGGATGTGGGCGAAGCCGGTTGCGATCGTGGTCGCGTACTCGGCCTTGAACTCGTGGAAGCGGCTGCCGTCGACGATCCGGGCGATCACCTCGCGCGGGTCGTAGGGGGTGCGGCTGTCGGGCGGCACCGCTCCATATAAGGAGGCCGGATCGACGGCGGGGGGCGCGGCCGGGGCGCGCTCCCAGGCGCGGCCGGCGGGCGGCAGGGTGGCGACGATCGAGCGCACGGTGCGGAGCGCGTCGGCGTCGTCGGCGGCGAGGTGGTCGACCACGCCGGAGGTGCGGGCGTGGAGGGCGCCGCCGCCGAGCTCCTCCGCGGTCACCTCCTGGCCGGTCGCCGCCTTCACCAGCGGCGGGCCGCCGAGGAAGATCGTGCCCTGGTCCGCGACGATGATCGTCTCGTCGCTCATCGCCGGCACGTAGGCGCCGCCCGCCGTGCAGGAACCCATCACCGCGGCGATCTGCGGGATCCCCTGCGCCGACATCGTCGCCTGGTTGAAGAAGATGCGGCCGAAGTGCTCGCGGTCGGGGAAGACTTCGTCCTGCATCGGCAGGAAGGCGCCGCCCGAGTCGACCAGGTAGACGCAGGGCAGGCGGTTCTGCAGCGCCACCTCCTGCGCCCGCAGGTGCTTCTTCACCGTCATCGGGTAGTAGGTGCCGCCTTTGACGGTCGCGTCGTTGGCGGCGATCACCACCTCGCGCCCCTCGACCCGGCCGACGCCGGCGATGATCCCGGCGCCCGGCGCGGCGCCGTCGTAGAGGTCCTCGGCGGCGAGCGGCGCCAGCTCGAGGAAGGGGCTGCCGGGGTCGAGCAGCCGGTCGACCCGCTCCCGGGGCAGCAGCTTGCCGCGCTCGACGTGGCGGGCGCGAGCCTTCTCGCCGCCGCCGAGCGCGGCGCGGTCGAGCCGCTCGCGAAGCTCGCCGACCAGCCTGCGGTGCTCGGCGTCGTTCGCCCGGAACTCGGCGCTCGCCGGGTCCACGCGCGTCCCCAGCACCCGACTCACGCCGATCCCGCCTCTCCCGACACACTTCCGTCAGCGGGCCCTTGTCCTTTGTCACCCACATGGTTACCAAGGACAAGGGCATGCTCCTCGGCCAGCTCGATCAGGGTGGCGCCGCGGTCGACCTGGTCGCCGGCGGCGACCAGGATCGAGTCGACGACGCCGTCGCGCGGCGCCTGGATCGAGATCTCCATCTTCATCGACTCCATGACGATCAGGGTGGCGCCGGCGGTGACCGTCGCCCCGGGCTCGACCCGCAGCTGGACCACGGTCCCCGGCATCGGCGCCTCGAGCGAAGCCTCGCCCCCACCCGCGGAGTCCGCCTCCCCCACGGCCGGCGCGAAGCGGACCGGCCCGACGTCCGCCTCGAAGACCCAGACCCCGTCCCCATCACCAAACACCGCGACCCGCCGTTGATGGGCCGGGGTCGGGTCGGGGCTCGAGGGCTCGAGGGTGCCGAGGAGCGCGCCGTCGTAGGCGAGGAGGCCGGCGGCGTCGCCGACGCTCCACTCCCAGGCCGCGGGCGGGTCGCCGGGCGCGCGGTGAGCCGAGCCTCCCTCGATCGCGGACCTGGCCGCATCGGCGTCCGCGACCGAGGGAGGCTCGGGGCCGACCGGCGCCGCGGCGCGCACGGCGACCTCGAGCGGGCCGTCCGCGCCTTCCAGCGTCCGCCGGATCCAGGCCGGCCCCTGCAGGCGCCAGCCGGTCCGGTCCGACCAGACGTCGTCGTCCTCGGGCGCGCCGAGCATCGCCACCAGCGCCAGCGCCGCCGGCTCGGGCCCCGGCGGGGAGGCCGCGACCTCGTCGCCGAGGCGCTCGATCAGGCCCGTGTCGATCTCCCCCGCCCGCACCTCGGGCCGCGCCAGCAGGGCGCGCAGGTAGGCCGTGTTGGTGGTCGGTCCGGCGACCACCGTCTCACCGAGCGCCCGTCGCAGCCGCTCCAGCGCCTCGTCGCGGTCGTCCCCGCGCGCGACCACCTTGGCCAGCATCGGGTCGTAGTCGGTGCCGACCACCGCGCCCTCCTCGATGCCGCTGTCGGTGCGCACGCCGGGCGCCTCGCGATAGGCCACCACGGCGCCGCTCGAAGGCAGGAACCCGGCCGCCGGGTCCTCGGCGTAGATGCGCGCCTCGACCGCCCAGCCGCTCCGCCTCACGTCCGCCTGCGCCAGCGGCAATTCCTCGCCCGCCGCGACCCGCAGCTGCAGCTCGACCAGGTCCAAGCCCGTGACTTCCTCGGTCACCGGATGCTCCACCTGGAGCCGCGTGTTGACCTCCAAGAAGTAGAAGCGGCTCGGGTCGTCGCGCTCGGCGATCAGCTCGACGGTCCCCGCGTTCACGTACCCCGCCTGCTTCGCCAGCGCCACCGCCGCCGCGCCCATCACCTCGCGCAGCCCCTCGTCCACCACCGGCGACGGCGACTCCTCGATCACCTTCTGGTGGCGCCGCTGGAGCGAGCACTCGCGCTCGCCGAGGTGGATCGCGTTGCCGTGGGAGTCGGCGATCACCTGGACCTCCAGGTGGCGGGAGGGCTCGACGAAGCGTTCGATCAGCAGGCGCTCGTCGCCGAAGGCGGCCGCCGCCTCGCGGCGGGCCGCGCCGAGCGCCTCGGCGAGGTCCTCGCGCCGCTCGACCAGGCGCATGCCCTTGCCGCCGCCGCCCGCCGCCGCCTTCACCAGGAGCGGCAGGTCGCCCTCCCCCACCCGCTCGAGGATCTCAGCGTCGCTCAGCTCCGCGCCGCTCCAGCCGGGCAGCGTCGGCACCCCGGCGGCGTCGGCGACGGCGCGCGCCCGGCCCTTGTCGCCGAGCATCGCCATCGCCTCCGGCCCGGGGCCGACGAAGACGAGCCCGGCGTCGGCACAGGCGGCGGCGAAGTCGGGGCGCTCGGAGAGGAAGCCGTAGCCCGGGTGGACGGCGGAGGCGCCGCTGCGGAGCGCCGCGTCGACCAGGCGCTCGACCGAGAGGTAGGAGTCGCGCGCCGCGGTCGGGCCGATGCGGACGGCGAGGTCGGCGCCGCGCACGTGCGGCGCCCCGGCGTCGGCGTCGGAGAAGACGGCCACCGACTCGACCCCGAGCCGCGCCAGCGTGCGCTCGATCCGCACCGCGATCTCGCCGCGGTTGGCGATCAGGACGCGGTCGAACACTGCCCCTCCCCGCCGAGCGCGTGCGTTCGCGCCCGAGAACACTGCCCGTCCCTGACCGAGTGCGTCCGCGCCCGAGAACACTGCGCCTGGCCGACCGAGTGTGTCCGCGCTTTCGCGCGGTGGGCGCGGCGAAGTGCTGACGCGCTGGTGCGCGGCCCGGGCATCAGCGGTGGTGGTCGACCGGGCCGGCGACGATGGTGTGCGAGCCGAGCGGGCGCCCGAGGACCTCCTGCGCCGCCCGCGCGGCGAGCAGCAGCTTCTCCAGGTCGATGCCGGTCTCGATCCCCATCTCGTGGAGCATCGAGACGAGGTCCTCGGTGGCGATGTTGCCGGTCGCGCCGGGGGGCACCGGGCAGCCGCCGAGCTCACCGAAGCTCGACTCGAAGGAGGCAACCCCCGCCTCCAGCGCCATCACGACGTTGGCGAGCCCCTGGCCGCGGGTGTTGTGGAAGTGGGCGGTGAGCTCGACCCCCGGCAGCTCGCTCGCCGCCCGCGCGAAGAACTCGCGCACCTGCGCGGGGTTCGCCATCCCGGTGGTGTCGCCGAAGCCGACCTCCTCCGCCCCCGCGGCGGCCAGGCGAGCGGCGATCTCGAGGACCCGCGCCGGGTCGACGTCGCCCTCGTACGGGCAGCCGAAGCTGGTCGAGATCACGCCCTCGCAGCGCAGCCCCTCGGCGCGCGCCCGGCCGAGCACCGTCTCCACCCCGGCGAGCGACTCGGCGACCGAGCGGTTCACGTTGTGGCGGTTGTGGGACTCCGAGGCGGAGAGGAAGACGTTCACCTCGTCGATCCGGTCGCGGTGGGCGAGCGCCGCGTCGAGCCCGCGCTCGTTCGGGATCAGCACCGAGACCGACACCTCGTCGGGGATCCGCGCCCGCTCCAGCACCTCGCCGGCGTCGGCGAGCTGCGGGATCACGTCGGCGCGGACGAAGCTCGTCACCTCGAGCCGGCGCAGCCCGGTCGCGGCGAGCATCTCTACCAGCCGCACCTTGTCGTCGGTGGCGATCACCTCGGGCTCGTTCTGGAACCCGTCGCGCGGGCCCACCTCGCGGATCTTCACCGCGGCGGGCAGCACGTCAGGCCCCGAGCGCGCGCGCGATCACCATCTGCTGGACCTCGTCGGTGCCCTCGCCGATCGTGAGGATCTTCGCGTCGCGGTAGAAGCGGCAGACCGGGTACTCCTCGATGAAGCCGTAGCCGCCGTGGATCTGCACCGCCTCCTCGGTGGCCCGCACCGCGAGCCGGCCGCTCTTCAGCTTCGCCTGCGCCGCGGTGAGGCTGAAGTCCCGCCCTTCGTCCTTCAGCACCGCCGATTTCTGGACCAGGAGGCGGGCCGCCTCGATCTCGGTCGAGAGGTCGGCGAGCTTCGCCTGGATCGACTGGAACTTGGCGATCGGCCTGCCGAAGGCGCGCCGCTCCTTGGCGTAGGCGAGCGCCTCGTCGAGCGCCCCCTGGGCCAGCCCGACGCCCATCGCGGCGACGCCGATGCGGCCGATGTCCAGCACCTGGAGGAACTGCCTGAAGCCCTGCCCGCGCGGGCCGAGCAGGTTCTCGGCCGGGACCCGGGCGCCGTCGAAGGTGAGCGGCCGCGTGTCCGAGGCGTTCCAGCCCATCTTCCGGTACGGCTCGCCCTGGATGTAGCCGGGGGTGCCGTTCTCGACGATCAGGTTGGAGATCTCGTCCTCGCCGGTGCGGGCGGTGATCGCGACGTGCCCGGAGATCTCGGTCCCCGCGTTGGTGATGAACTGCTTGGCGCCGTCGATCACCCATTCGTCGCCGTCGAGGGCGGCGCGGGTGCGGACGTTGCCGGCGTCGGAGCCCGCCTCGGGCTCGGTCAGCCCGAAGGCGCCGAGCTTGCGGCCGGCGCAGAGGTCGGGCAGCAGCCGCTCCTTCTGCTCGTCGGAGCCGAAGAGGTAGATCGGCTGGGTGCCGAGCGAGGTGTGGGCGCAGAGCGTGATCGCGACCGAGGAGTCGATCCGGGTCAGCTCCTCGACCGCCACCGCGTACTGCAGCGAGGTGCCGCCGGCGCCGCCGACCGACTCCGGGAAGGGGATCCCCATCCAGCCCAGCGCGCCCATCTTGGCGACCAGCTCGTAGGGGAAGGACTTCGTGCGGTCGAGCTCCTCCGCGACCGGCGCGACCTCCTCGCGCGCGAACTCGCGGACCGTGCGTTGGAGCAGCCTGGTGTCGTCGTCGAGGTCGAAGATCATCGCCGCAGCATACCGAAAGCTCGTTCAAAATTTGAACGAGCTTTCGAGCAATTTGGGAGCCGCCGCTCTACCATCCGTCGATGGCCCGACCGGAGACCCCGACCACGCGGGCGCGCTGGGACGCGCGGCGCGCCGAGGTGATCGAACGGGCGGCCCACGTCTTCGCCCGGCGCGGCTACGACCAGACCTCGGTGCCGGAACTCGCCGAGGCGCTGGGGCAGGCGACCGGAAGCATCTACCACTATTTCAGCGGCAAGGAGCAGCTCCTGATCGCGATCTGCGACCAGCTGATGGAACCGCTGCTGGCCGAGGCCGAAGGGCTGGTGGCGACCGACGCGCCGGCGACCGCGCAGCTCCAGGACCTGGTCCGCCGCTGGGTCGCCAACGTGGTCGACCACCAGGACCACATGCTGGTCTTCCAGCAGGAGCGCCACCTGATCGACCACGGCGCCCAGTGGCGCGAGGTGCGCGACAGCCGCAAGCGCTTCGAGCGCCTGGTCGAGGACGTCCTCGCTCGCGCCCGGGCGGAAAGCGACGGCCCCGCCGTCGATCCCCGCCTCCAGCTCGCCGCCCTCCTGGGCATGGTCAACCACACCGCCCAGTGGCACCGCCCCCGCGGCCGCCTCACCCCCAGCGAGATCGCCGACGGCTACGTCGCCCTCGTGGTGCCCCCCCGTTGATGGGCCGAAAAGCGCTCGTATAGAGCGCTTTTCGGCCC
>DATJUK010000152.1:0-3144 GCA_035502495.1 Solirubrobacterales bacterium | reverse complement strand
CCGACCCTGGTCGGCGAGCGGGTCAACTCGCAGGGCTCGAAAAAAGCCAAGGAACTGCTGCTCGCCGACGACTACGACGGCCTCGTCCAGGTCGCCGAAGACCAGGTCGAAGGCGGCGCCCACGTGCTCGACGTCTGCGTCGCGCTGACCGAGCGCCAGGACGAGGACGACCAGATGAGCGCCGTGGTGAAGCGCGTCTCGCTGACCCAGCCGGCGCCGATCCAGGTCGACTCGACCGAACCCGAGGTGATCAAGGCGGCGCTGGAGACGATCCCCGGCCGGGCGATCGTCAACTCGATCAACCTCGAGGCGGGGCGCGACAAGGCCGACCTGGTCGTGCCGCTGGCGCGGGAACACGGCGCGGCGCTGATCGCGCTGACGATCGACGAGGTCGGGATGGCGAAGACGGCCGAGCGCAAGGTCGAGATTGCCAGGCGGATCAAGGAGATCGCCTGCGACGAGCACGGGCTCGACCCCGAGTCGCTGATCTTCGACCTGCTCACCTTCACCCTGACCACCGGCGACGAGGAGTGGAAGCCGTCGGCGATCGAGACGATCGAGGGCATCCGCCGGCTAAAGGCCGAGATCCCCGAGGTGAAGACCTCGCTCGGCGTCTCCAACGTCTCCTTCGGGGTCAGCCCGCGCCCCCGCGCGGTGCTCAACTCGGTCTTCCTCCACCACTGCGTCGAGGCCGGGCTCGACCTGGCGATGGTCAACCCGAACCACATCACTCCCTACTCGGAGATCCCCGACGAGGAGCGCGAGCTGACCGACGACCTGGTCTTCGACCGGGCTCCCGACGCGCTGGAGAAGTTCATCTCCTACTTCGAGTCGAAGGGCGAGGAGACCGAGGCCGAGGCGGCCGACCCGACCGCCGGGATGGAGCCCGAGGAGGCCCTCCACTGGCACATCCTGCGCCGCAAGAAGGACGGGGTCGAGGAGTGGATCGACAGATCGGTGGAGAAGATCGGCGCCGTGCCGACGCTGAACGAGGTGCTGCTGCCGGCGATGAAGGAGGTCGGCGACAAATTCGGCGCCGGCGAACTGATCCTGCCCTTCGTCCTGCAGTCGGCCGAAGTGATGAAGCGCGCGGTCGCGCAGCTGGAGAACTACCTCGACCGGATCGACGGCCACACCAAGGGCAAGGTCGTGATCGCTACCGTCTTCGGCGACGTCCACGACATCGGCAAGTCGCTCGTCAACACGATCCTCACCAACAACGGCTACACCGTGATCGACCTCGGCAAGCAGGTCCCGGTCGACGCGATCATCGAGGCCGCGGTGGAGCACGAAGCCGACGCGATCGGCCTCTCGGCGCTGCTCGTCTCGACCTCGAAACAGATGCCTACCTGCATCGGCGAACTGCACCAGCGCGGGCTCGACTTCCCGGTGCTGATCGGCGGCGCCGCGATCAACCGCGACTTCGGCCGCCGCACGCTCTACCCGAAGGGGCGCGAATCGGACGAGATCTACGAGCCCGGCGTCTTCTACTGCAAGGACGCCTTCCAGGGGCTCGACACGATGGACGCCCTGGTCGACGCGGACGCGCGCGCGGCGCTGGTCGAGCGGATCCGCTCGGAGGCGAAGACCCTGCGGGAGAAGCCGGTCGACGTCGACACCGGCCCGCCGACCACCGATTCGAGCGTCCGCTCCAAGGCGGCGACCGACAACCCGATCCCCGCCGCGCCCTACCTCGGCGTGCGCGACGTCGCGGTCGACTTCGACGACATCTATCCCTACCTCGACCGCCACGTGCTGTTCAAGCTGCACTGGGGCGGCAAAGGGATCAAGGGCGAGGCCTGGCGACAGCTGGTCGAGGGGCACGAAGGCGAGGAGGGCTTCGTCCCGCGCCTCGAACGGATGTGGCGGGAGCAGGACTACCTGCACCCGAAGGCGCGGCTCGGCTACTTCCCCTGCAACTCCGACGGCAACGAGCTGGTCGTCTTCGATCCCGAGAACCCCGAGGTCGAGCTGGAGCGCCTGGTCTTCCCCCGGCAGCCGAAGCACGACCGCATCTGCCTCGCCGACTTCTACCGGCCGCTCGACTCCGGCGAACGCGACATCGTCGCCCTGCAGGGAGTGACGGTCGGCGCCGAGGTGACCGAGCTGATGGACCGCCTCGGCGCCGAAGGCGAGGTCACCGAGCAGTACTACGTCCACGGCCTCGGCGTGCAGTCGGCCGAGGGGCTGGCCGAGTGGCTGCACTCGCAGGTGCGCCGCGGCCTCGACATCCCGCTCGACCAAGGGCGCCGCTACTCCTGGGGCTACCCCGCCTGCCCGGACCAGTCCGAGCACGAGAAGGTCTGGCGCCTGCTCGGCCTCGAATCGATCGGCATGACCCTCTCCGGTGGCTACGCGGTGATGCCCGAGCAGTCGACGGTGGCGATCATCGCCCACCACCCGCAGGCGGTCTACTTCGGCATGAAGTCCGGCTTCATCCCCGAGGGCAAGACCGCCGACGAACTGATCGCCGGCACCGAGCGCGGCGGCGACCTGCCCCCGGAAGAGGACCCGACGACTGCCGACGACGCCGCGGACGAGGCGAAAGCCGAGTCCGCCGCCGAGACCGTCGGCTGACGGACGCCCGCAGCCGCCCGGGCCTGCCGAAAGGGACGCGGCCCGAGTGGTCGACGGCGAGGGTGCGGTGGCCCGGCGGGCGTGGGCCCGGGCGGCGGACGGGCAAGGGACGCGGCGGGCCGGGGGGCCGGTGGGCCGGTGGGCGACGGCCGAGGGACGCGGCGGCCCCGCGGCCGACGGGGCCCGGGCAAGGGACGTCGAGGGACCCGCCCTCCCGGCGGCGGCCCGGGCGGGCTGAGGCCGCCGCCGGGAGGGCGGGTCCACGGGGAGAGGTGCGAGGGACGCCGGGGGTACAGGAGGCATCGCAGGGACGGGAACCCCACGAAGAGGGGAGGAACTCCACGAAGGCGGGAGGAACGCACGGAGACGTGGATCGCCACCGGGCCCTGCCCCGAGACTTTGCTCAAAGGGTCTGCGTGGAAACATTTCGGGTGTCAGGCACCCGAAACGTTCCACACACCTTCCTGAGCGGTGGGATCTCCCCCGGAAGGCCCACGTCCCTGTGTCGTTCCCTGAGAAAGGCTCGCGTCCCGGGCGTCTCGTGGCGGCCACAGCCTGCCCGGGCCG
>DATJUK010000151.1:0-4495 GCA_035502495.1 Solirubrobacterales bacterium | reverse complement strand
CCGAGCCAGGGGCCACCTGCGGCGAAGCGGCAGTGCTCCCACGACGCGCAGCCGCGGGCGGCCCCTGGCGAAGTGTGCCCTGACGACTCAGCCGCAGCCGGTGTTGTTGCCGCAGGAAGAGCACGTGTAGCAGCTGCCCGTCCGCTGCATCATCCCGCCGCACTGGTCGCAGGCCGGGCCGAGCTCCAGGCCCTGCATCCGCGCCGGGCGGACCGGGGGGGTGTCGGTGAACGCGGCCGCGGCGGGCTTGGCGCCACCGTTCCCGTTCCCGCCGTTCCCGCCATTGGCCGGGCCCGCCGTGTCGGTAGCGATGCCGAGGCCGAGCTGGGACGTCTCCGCTTCCTTCTTGTTCCGCACGTCCTGGGTCATGATCCCCAGTTCCTCGAGCGTCTCGATGTCATCGATGAACCGGCTCGCGAGCCAGCGCATGATGTAGTCGGGCATCGATTTGGCGAACGGGATCTCCGGATTCTGCGTCATACCCTCCGGGTCGAAGCGCATGTAGGAGAACTTGCGCACGAAGTCTTCGAGCGGCACCCCGTACTGCAGACCGAGGGAGATCGCGGTGGCGAAGGCGTTGAGCAGCCCGCGCATCGTCGAGCCCTCCTTGCCGATGTCGGTGAGGAAGATCTCGCCGACCGTGCCGTCGTCGTACTTGCCGGCGGTGATGTAGCCCTCGTGCCCGGCGATGTTGAACTTGTGGGTGATCGATTCCCGCTCCTGCGGCATCCGCTTGCGGACCGGCTCGGCCATCGTGACCTCGGCCTCTTTCTCCTCCTGCGCATCGGTGCGCAGGGCCTGGGCGGTCTTCGAGCCGTCGCGGTAGATGGCGAGCGCCTTGAGGCCGCCCTGCCAGCCGCGGGTGTAGGCGTCGGCGATGTCCGCGACGGTCGCCGACGCGGGCAGGTTCACCGTCTTCGAGATCGCCCCGGAGAGGAACGGCTGGGTCGCGGCCATCATGTCGATGTGGCCGGTGTAGGAGATCGCCCGCTCGCCGACCGCGACGTCGAAGACCGGCAGGTGCTCGGCCTTCAGGCCCGGCGCCCCGACGATCGTGTTCTTCTCCGCGATGTAGGCGTCGATCTGTTCGATCTCGGACTGCGAGTAGCCGAGCGTCTGCAGCGCCAGCGGCACCGAGCGGTTGACGATCGTCATCGAGCCGCCGCCGACCAGCTCCTTGAACTTGACCAGCGAGAAGTCCGGCTCGATCCCGGTCGTGTCGCAGTCCATCAGGAAGCTGATCGTCCCGGTCGGCGCGAACACGGTCGCCTGGGCGTTGCGGTAGCCGTGCTCCTCGCCGAGCTCGACCGCTTCGTCCCAGGAGCGCCGCGCGGCCTCGAGCAGGTCGCCCTTGATCCCGTCCGCCTCGACTTCGTAGGCGGCGTCGCGGTGCATCCGCATGACCCCGTTGTGGGGCTCGCGGTTCTTCGCGTATTCGTCGTAAGGCCCGGTCGCCTCGGCGGCGATCAGCGCCGACTGGCGATAGGCGCGGCCGGTCATCAGCGCCGTGATCGCGGCGGCGACGTTGCGGCCCTCGTCGGAGTCGTAGGGCATCCCGTCCGCCATCAGCAGGGCGCCGAGGTTGGCGAAGCCGAGCCCGAGCTGACGGAAGGCGCGCGCGTTGACGCCGATCTCCTCGGTCGGGTAGCTCGACGGGCCGACGATGATCTCCTGGGCGAGGAAGACGATGTCGACCGCGTGCTCGAAGTCGGCGACGTCGAAGCTGCCGTCGGGACGGCGGAATTTCATCAGGTTCAGCGAGGCCAGGTTGCAGGCCGAGTTGTCGACGTGCATGTACTCGCTGCACGGGTTGGAGGCGTTGATCCGACCCGACTCCGGGCTGGTGTGCCAGCGGTTGATCGTGGTGTCGTACTGGATGCCCGGGTCGGCGCAGCGCCAGGCGGCGTCGGCGATCTGGTTCATCAGGTCGCGCGCCGGCAGCGTCTTGGTGGTCGAGCCGTCGGTGCGCGCGGTCAGGTTCCAGTCGTCGCCCGCGGCCACCGCCTCCATGAACTCGTCGGTGACCCGCACCGAGTTGTTGGCGTTCTGGTACTGGATCGAGGTGAAGCCCTCACCGTCGATCGACATGTCGAAGCCGGCGTCGCGCAGGGCGCCCGCCTTCTCCTCCTCTTTCGCCTTGCACCAGATGAAGTGCTCGATGTCCGGGTGGTCGACGTCGAGGACGACCATCTTCGCCGCGCGGCGGGTCTTGCCGCCCGACTTGATCGTCCCCGCCCAGGCGTCGGCGCCGCGCATGAAGCTGACCGGGCCGGAGGCGAGGCCGCCCTTCGAGAGGTGCTCGACCGAGCCGCGGATGTTCGACAGGTTGATCCCCGAGCCGGAGCCGCCGCGGAAGATCATCCCCTCTTTGGTGTTCCAGTCGAGGATCGACTCCATCGTGTCCTCGACGCTCAAGATGAAGCAGGCGGAGCACTGCGGCTGCTCCTCGAAGCCGACGTTGAACCAGACCGGCGAGTTGAAGGCCGCCTTCTGGTTCAGCAGGATCGCGGTCAGCTCCATCTCGAACGCGTCGGCGTCCTCGTCGGAGGCGAAGTAGCCGCCCTCGCGTCCCCAGCCGGCGATCGTCCCGGCGACGCGCCCGATCATCTGTTTCACCGAGGACTCGCGCTGCGGGCTGCCGAGCCGGCCGCGGAAGTACTTCTGGGCGACGATGTTGGTCGCGTTCTGACTCCAGGACTTGGGAAACTCGACCCCGCGCTGCTCGAAAGCCGGATCCTCCGGGTTGCCGATGATCGCGTCGCGGATCTCCCACTCGATCTGGTCGAAAGGATGCACGCCGGAGGTGGAGAAGCGACGCTCCACGGAGAGCCCGCGCAGACCGTTTTTGGGACTGGTAGTGGCGGTCTTGGACATCTGAACTGCTCCTCTCGCAGGCGTCTTTTAGGGGTTGACGAGGTTCCTCCCCGCGTCGGACGGAACCGGGCGATTTTGGCCCCTACGGCACCTTTCTTTCGAGACATATTTTGGCAAGTCCGCAATACCGGCAGAACTTGTGGCCGGTGGGTACCCTCCGCGCATGGTCGATGACCTCCGCAGGGGCGCCGAATCCATGGGTGATCGCGCCCGCGACGCCCGCGAGGCCGTGAACGAGCGTGCCCGCGATGCCCGCGAGGCGGTGGGGGAGCGGGCGAGCGCCGCCCGCGATGCTGCCGGCGAGCGCGCCGTCGCCGCCCGCGACGCCGTCAACGAGGCCGCCCGCGACGCCCGCGAGGCGGTCAACGAGCGCGCCGTCGCCGCCCGCGAGGCGACCGTCGAGGCGATCGCCGCGGTCAAGCCGCGCCTGCGCGGCGTCTCCCACGAGTGGGCGTTCTTCGCCTCGCTCGTCTTCGGCGCCGCCCTGATCTTCTTCGCCAAGACGCCGAAGGCGACCCTCGCGGTGGCGATCTACGCGGTCAGCCTCTCCGCCCTGCTCGGCACCAGCGCGCTCTACCACCGGGTCAACTGGAAGCGGCCCAACGTGCGCACCTGGATGCGCCGCCTCGACCACTCGATGATCTTCTTCCTCATCGCCGGGACCTACACGCCGTTCGCGCTGCTGGTCATGCACGGCGCCCTCGCCACCGCGATCCTGGTGGTGGTCTGGGTAGGGGCGATCGCCGGGGCGATCGTCGAGATGATCTGGATCGGCCATCCGAAATGGGTCTCGGCGATCGTCTACCTCTCGATCGGCTGGGTCGCCGCCGCCGCCTTCCCTGACCTCTGGTCGACGCTCGGTCCGAGCGGCGCGCTGATGCTGGTCGTCGGCGGCCTCCTCTACACCGCGGGCGCCGTCGTCTACGCGATCCAGCGGCCGAACCCGAGCCCGGCGATCTTCGGCTACCACGAGGTCTTCCACGCCTTCGTCATCGCCGCCGCGGTGGTGCACTTCTCGGTGATCGCCTTCTGGGCGCTGCCGCGCGCCTGACCCGGACGTTCGCTCACGCACGTGTTCAGCCACCCGAAACTGGGTAGGCGTCCGGCCATGATGGGGAGAACGAAACGCACCCGTGTCCTTGTCCTCGCGACGGTCTGCGCGCTCGCGCTCGGCCTCGCCGCCCCCGCCTTCGCGGCGGCCGACTGGGGCGCGATCGCGGTCAGCCCGCGCACCGGCAAGGTCGGCGTCTCCTACGACTATCCGACTGCTCACCGAGCCAAGCAGCGGGCGCTCCACGAGTGCCACCAGCTCGGCTGCCGGGTCGCCGTCTGGGTCGCCAACCAGTACGCGGCCCTGGTGCTGAAGCGCAACGGCGTCTTCGTCGCGGGCGTGGGACTGACCAAGAACCTGGCCTTCGCCAAGGCCCGCGAGCGAGCCCACGAACCGACGGCAAAGAAGTACGCCTGGGTCTATAGCGGCTGACCGAGTAGGTAGGGGCCGGGACGTGAGCCTTTGGGCGAGAAGTACGAAGGGACGTGCGCGTCCCGTGGGGAACGCCACGGAGACGTGAGGCATCCGACGGGCGGGAGGCGCCCTGTGGCGAGTTGTTCTCGCATAGCG
>DATJUK010000150.1:0-14847 GCA_035502495.1 Solirubrobacterales bacterium | reverse complement strand
CGCTATGCGGCCATTAGTGCGAACGCACGGCTTGGCGGCCTGCCGCAGGGGCTATAGGGGCACCCGCGTGCAGGGCAGATCGAGCGGGGTCTCTCGACCCCCTCGCTCGGCACCCTGTCGAAGGTCTGCCGGGCGCTCGACGTCCAGATTGGGGACCTCTTCAATTCCCCGCCGCCGACCGAGCACCCGGTCATCCGCAAGGATCTCGATGCTCTGGGTGAAGATGCACCCGAAAGGCAGCACCGGCGAGGAGCGGGTGGTCAGCCAGTGCCGCTGCGAGTCCGTCTACGTCCTCCACGGCCGGCTTCGATTCGAGCTCGGAGACCAGGAATTCCTGCTCGACAAAGGCTCCTGCCTGACCTTCCAGGGCCACGTGCCCCACCGCTGCGAGAACCGCGGCAAATCGGACGCCGAGCTGCTCTGGATCACCTCCCCGGCGGCGAGCTGAGCCCGCGCGGCGGCGCCGGCCCGGGGCCTCACGCCGCGGTGTAGCCGCCGTCGATCGGCAGCGAGGCGCCGGTCACGTGGGACGCCTCCTCGGAGGCGAGGTAGGCGACCGCGGCGGCGACCTCGGCGGTGGTGCCGAGGCGGCCCTGGGGGATCGCGGCCTCGACCCGGGCGCGCGCCGCCGCCGGGTCCGCGGCGGCCTCGTTCCACTGGCGGAAGAGCGGCGTCTCGGTCATCCCCGGCGCCACCGCGTTGACCCGCACCCGGCGCGGCGCCCACTCGACCGCGGCGCCCTTGGTGAGCGCCAGCAGGGCGCCCTTGGAGGCGCCGTAGAGGGACATCTCGGGGACCCCGATCGAGGCCAGGCGGGAGGTCACGTTGACGATCGCGCCGCCGCGGTCGAACATCACCGCGGCGGCCGCCTGCATGAAGCGCAGGGCACCGAAGAAGTTCACCTCGAAGACCTCGCGGACGGGGCCGAGCGGGGCCGTCGCCAGGGGCGCGGTGTGGTCGAGCCCGGCGTTGTTGACCAGCACGTCGAGCCCGCCGAAGCGCTCGACCGCGCTCGCCACGGCGGCCTCGGCGGTGGCCGGGTCGGCGACGTCGCCAGCGAGGAAGTGGGCGCGCCCGCCGAGCTCCGCCGCGAGCGCCGCGCCGCGCTCGGCACGGCGGGCGACCATCAGCACGGCGGCGCCCTCGGCGATCAGGCGGCGGCTGACCTCGCGCCCGATGCCGTCGGTGGCGCCGGTGACCAGCGCCGACTTGTCGGCGAAGCGGTTAACCGCCCACCTCCGCCGTCGCCCCGATCCGCGCCGCGCGCACCCGGCCGCCGGCGGCGAGGGCGAGCGGCATGCGGCCGCAGGCGATGCCCGCGGCGCCGGTGATCAGGTCGGGGAGGATCCCGCAATGCTCGCAGGCGAACCAGGTGCCGCGCCGGCCGGGTTTCAATCTCGGCTGAGCGGATACCTGCGCCCTTGGGATGACGATCGGGGCATCGATATTTCTGATCGTGGTCGGCGCGATCTTGAAGTTCGCCACCAACTGGCACGTCGCGCACGTGAACCTCGACACGGTGGGCGTGATCCTGATGATCGCCGGCGCCGCCGGGCTGATCCTCGGCTTCGTCGCGCAGGGGATGGCGCGCCGCCGGACCCAGGGCTACCGGGGCCCGGAAGACCCGCCGCCACCGCCGCCCACCTACTGAGCGCCGCTCCCTGACCCGCCGGCGCACCCTGACCCGGGCCGGCGCACCCTGGCCCGGGGCCACGGGTCGTTTCGGCGCCGCCGGGTACGGGCAAGCCCGATGCCGGAACGGGAATCCGATCCAAACCCGCCGCCGCGCCGCCCGCCGGCTCGGCCGGGCGATCGTCTGGTCGCGCCTGCTGGTGATCGCCGCCCTGCGCGAACGGCTCGCGGCCCAGCCGGGGGTCGCCTCGGCGCTCGGGCCCTCGCCGCGCCTCGGTCCGCTCCCGCCCGGCGTCTTCGTCGCCGAAGGCGCCGGCGCGGCGCGGTACCTCGTCGTCCTCGAAGCCGACCCCGACGGACCGGTGGCGCCGGAACTCGTCGCCGCGCTGGAAGCGAAGCTGCCGGCGCTGCTCGACCGGAGCGGCCTGGAAGGGGCGAGCTTCGGCGTCACCGGCGACACCGTCGTCGGCCACGAACTGACCGAAGACACCTGGCAGGCCGGCCTCAAGGTCGCGCTCGCGGTGCTCCTGCTCCTGCTCTGGGCGCTGCTGCGCAGCTGGACCGCGCCGCTCTACCTGCTCGCCTCCAGCCTCCTCGTCGTCGCCGCCTCCCTCGGGCTCACCGTCTACGTCTTCCAGGGCCTGCTCGACTACAACGAGCTCGCCTTCTTCGTCCCGGTGGCCACCGCGATCCTGATGCTGGCGCTGGGCGCCGACTACAACGTCTTCCTGGTCTCGCGGATCTGGCGCGAGGCCGAGCGCCGCGGCCTGCGGGCGGCGATCCGCACCGCGGGCTCCCGCGCCTCGAGCGCGATCGCCGTGGCCGGGCTGATCCTGGCGCTCTCCTTCGCCGCCGTCTGGCTGATCCCGATCGCCGCCTTCCGCGAGCTCGCCTTCGCGATGTTCGTCGGCCTGATGCTCGACACCTGGGTGGCCCGGCCGCTTCTGGTCCCGGCGCTGGTCAGCCTCTTCGGCCGCAGGACCGCGGAGGCGCCGCGCTAACGTCCCGCCGGTGAGACGCGTCGCCCGACTCGAACACGGCGAGGACGCCGAGCGAGGGCGGGCCGCGCGCGCCGCCGCGCCGCGCTCCGCCCACGCCGGGTGGGAGCCCGCGGCCGACCGCGAGGACCCGATCGCGATCCTCCGCCGCCAGGCCGAGACGCGGGTCGCCGAGCTCCTGCCGATCCGCTACGGCCGCATGGTCGCCTCGCCCTTCGCCTTCTACCGCGGCGCCGCCGCGGTGATGGCGGCGGACCTCGCGAGGACGCCGGGCTCCGGCCTCGTCGTCCAGGTCTGCGGCGACGCCCACATCGCGAACTTCGGCGGCTTCGCGGCGCCCGACCGGCGCCTCGTCTTCGGTCCCAACGACTTCGACGAGACGCTGCCCGGGCCCTGGGAGTGGGACGTCAAGCGGATGGCGGCGAGCATCGAGATAGCCGCCCGCGAACTCGGCCTCGGGGCGAAGCGGCGGCGGCGGATCGTCGCCGCCGCGGTCGCCCAGTACCGCGACGGGATGCGGGAATTCGCCGCCGAGACGATGCTCGAGGCCTGGTACGAGCGGCTCGACGCCGACGAGCTGACGGCGCGCTTCGGCACCCGCCTCGACCCCGGCTCGCAGCAGATCTTCGCCCGCACCTTCGCCAAGGGCCGGCGCAAGGACAGCGCCCGGGCGACGCGCAAGCTGACCGAGGTGGTCGACGGCGAGCTGCGCTTCGCCTCCGCGCCGCCGCTGCTGACGCCGCTGTCGGAGCTGCGCGCGAGCAGCGACCCCGACGAGCGCGCCGCCTGGATCGGCGGCCTGCTCGACGCCTACGCGGCGGGCCTGCACGCCGACCGCGAGCACCTCTTCCGCTCCTACCGCTTCGTCGACATGGCGCGCAAGGTGGTCGGCGTGGGCAGCGTCGGGACCCGCGCCTGGGTCTTCCTCTTCGTCTCCCACGGCGTCGGCGACCCGCTCGTCCTGCAGGCCAAGGAGGCGGTCGCCTCGGTGCTCGAGCCCCACCTCGGCGAGAGCGCCTACGAGAACCACGGCGAGCGCGTGGTCCGCGGGCAGCGCATGATGCAGGCGGCCACCGACATCTTCCTCAGCTGGCAGCGCAGCACCGGCCTCGACGGGCTCGAGCACGACTTCTACATGCGCCAGCTGTGGGACTGGAAGGCGTCCGCCGACCTCTCGCGGATGAGCGAGCGCGGCCTGGTCACCTACACCCGGGCCTGCGCCTGGTCCCTGGCCCGCTCCCACGCGCGGTCCGGGGACCGACTGGCGATCGCCGCCTACCTCGGCAAGGGAAGCCGCTTCGACGACGCGATCGCCGACTTCGCGGTCCGCTACGCCGACCGCAACGAACGCGACCACGCGCGCCTCGCCGAAGCGATCGCGGCGGGCGAGCTGGAGGCGACCGAGGGCGTCTGAGCCCGCGCTCCGGGGCGCCCCGGCCTCAGCTCCGCTCGGCGAGGGAGTCGCCGAGGTATCCGCGGCGCCAGCACTGCCGCAACAGGTCGTCCCTCGACATCGACGCTGGTGAGACGGAAGCGGGCGAAGTGCGACATCGCCCAGGCCGCCCGCGATGACCACCTGACCTGCCGATTTCGGCAGGAGCGACGGTTTAAGCAGGTTTGTTCACGAAAAGCGGGCCCCTCCGCGCACGGAAGGGCCCGCCGTGGACCGGGTCGCCTGGCCGGCTACCTGGTCCACTCGGTGTGGCCGCACCAGTGGTCGAAGTGCCGGCACATCGCCTTGGTCACGGTGTCGGCGAGGTTCCCCGCGCCGGCCTTGTTCGGGTGGATCCAGGTGTCGCGGAGCAGGACCCAGGTGTGCGCGCTGGTCGGCTGGTGGTCTTCCCATTCGGCCTCGTCGGGCTGGGTATAGACGATGTCGTCGTCGCGGTTGGTCTCCGGCCAGGCCTTGCGGGCGTGCTCCTTCGCCTTCATCACGGCGTCGTGGATCAGGTTGTTGAGCTCGGCGCCGACGGCGACTGCCTGGTCCCACTGGGAGACCTTGGCCGAGTCGTCGCGGCTGGTCGGCCGCCTTTCGCCTTTGCAGTCGTTGCCGGAGGCCGGCCCCTTGAACGGGTTCGCCTTCGGCTGCCAGTTGCCGAACGACCACGAGCAGGCGCGGTAGTACCCCATCACCACCACGCGGTCGTTCTGCTCGAGCAGCTGGGTGTAGATGTGGACGAGGTGCTGGGTCTGGTGCAGCTTGTTCCAGTGCTCCTTGAGGCAGTCGACCTGGTTCTGGACCGGGCCGGCGTACCAGGAGCGGAAGCCCCAGATGCCTGCCTTGTAGCCGGTGGAGTCGACGCAGGGGCCCTCGACGTCCATGAAGGGGATGCTGATGTCGATGTTGGTGTAGTAGGCGAGCAGCGGGTTGGCGCCGAGCGTCATCCCCACGTACTGGTTCTTCAGCTTGCCCAGCAGCGAGCCGAAGGCGCCGCCGCCGTCGGGATCCCAGTCGGAGGGGGTCGAGCCGGTCAGCGCCCAGTTCGAGACCTCGGCCTTCTCGTGGCCGGTCTGCCGCGCGGCGATCTGGAACGGGTAGGCGACGTCGGGGGCGTTCGGGCCGGCCTTCCACGGCTCCGAGTGCCACGGTTTGCCGTCGAAGTTGTTGTTGCTGCAGGCGTCGTTGGGAGTGCCCTTCGGCGGCTTGCAGTCGTTGAGGCTGTTGTCGCCGAGGTTCCAGCTGTTCGCCATCTCCTCGTTGGGCTTGCAGTGGACGTTCTTGGCGTTCTCCGCCGGGCCGCAGAAGCCGAAGCCTGCCGTCACCGAGTCACCGATGAAGGTCATCTTGTCGGCGAACTTGGCGTCGGCTTCGGCGCCGGGGGCAGCACCTGCGGCGCTCGCGCTCAGCGCGAGCAGGGAGAGCGTGGACGAGAGGAGCAGGGCCAGACGGCCTGCGCGGAACCTGATCATGGACGGGATCACCTACCTGTCGGGTTGTCGATTGACGTTGACATCGATGGAAAAGACTCAGCCGAGGCGCCGTTCGAGCGCCCGGCGCGATTCGGCGGTCGGCTCGGCGTCGCCGAAGCGCAGCGAGACGCCGAGCGGCAGCCCCTCCTCGACGAACCTCGGCACCGAGCCGGCCAGGGCGGCCTCGGCGGCGCTCGGCGGCGGCGTGTCGCGCTCGGCGCTCCAGGTCAGCGAGAGCCCGTCGCCGCCCAGCACGAGCGACCCGCCGCGATCGACTATCGCGCTCTGGCTGCCGCCGTCGGCGTCGGTGACGCGGGCGACGCTGACCGAGGAGTAGGCGGCCTGGCGGGCGCCGCCGTAGGGGGTCGTGCGCGGCCGGCTGCCGTCGAAGGCGACGCCGGAGAAGGTGACCAGGTAGCCGAGGGCCGGCTTGGTGACCGCCTTGCGCAGGCCGACCGGGAGCGGCACCAGCAGCGAGACCTGCTTGCGGTCGGGATCGAAGACGGCGCTCGCGGGCAGCTCGAGGCCGCGGCTCGGCGCGTAGGTCTCCCGCCGCCAGGCGCCGTCCGTCGCCCGCTGGTCGATCCTCACTTCGACCGCCGCGCGGAGGAAGACGCGGTCGTCGGCGCCGACCGCCGGCCCCGCCGCTTCGGCCGCCGCCGGGGCGACCCGCCAGGAGTCCGAGCCCCAGCTCACCGGGACGCCGAGGAAGTGGCCCTCGAAGCGGCCGGTGTCGGGCTTGAAGTCGACGCTGATCCCGTCGGCGCACTTGCTCCAGAAGACCATCTTCACGCAGCCGCCCGCCCGCGCGTGGCCCTCGCGGACCCAGAAGCGCGGCGCTTCCAGCCCGAGCTGGAGCGAGGCCCCCAGCGAGCCCTCGAAGTAGACCGAGGCGACGTAGACGCCGACCTCGCTGCGCGGGATGCGCAGGTCGAAGTCGTAGCGCTGCGGCAGCGCCACCGTCATCTGCAGGTCGCGCCGCAGCGCGCCGACGGTGAGCCCGCCGCAGAGCCGCAGCAGCAGCTGCTTGTCGCCCTGGGGAGCGAGCTGACCGACGTTGCAGCCGTCGCCGCGGAGGCTGACGCCGTCGGGCGCGTAGGCGAAGAGGACGCCGCCGCGCAGCTGCGCCGGCCCCGCCCCGGCCGCGTACTCGAAGGCGCCCGCCGCGGTCGAGACGGTGCCGTCCTGGTAGGCGAAGATCACCCCGACGCTCGTCCCCAGCACGGTCGTCTGGGCGTCGACGTTGGCGCTGCCCGCCTTCCAGCTGCCGTTCTGCCGCTGGAAGCGCAGGGCGGCGTCGATCCGCCCCTCGGCGAAGGTGCGGCCCGCGAGGCGCAGGCGGCCCTGCCCCTTGAGGGCGGCGGAGATCGTGTTCTCGTCGGCGAGGAAGCGGCCGTCGAGGTCGACGCTCGATTCGCCCAGGTCGAGGCCGCCGCTGAAGGCGACGTCGACGCGGCGGCGCTCGGCGCCGAGGTCGACGTCGAGGTCGAGCGCGGTGCGGCGGAAGCGGATCGGGCCCGCGTCGAAGGCGCCGACGCGGACCTTGGTGCGCAGGGCGAAGGCCTGCTTCTCCAGCCGCATCGAGGCGACGAAGGTGACCGGCGCGGTGCCGATCTGGCCGTCGAAGCCGAGGCTGAAGCCGGGGTCGATCGTGGTCGCCGGGGTGCCCGGGACGGCGCCGCCGATCCGGCAGCCGGTCGGCGCGACGACGATCTGCGCGTAGGAGGCGCTGAGCGCGCCGAGCCTGATCACGGTCGGCGCCTGGCTGGTGCCGCCGTCGGCGGGCGGCGGGCTGCCGACCGCGAGTTCGAGGCAGGGCGCCGTCTGGGAGACGTTGAAGGCGACCGCGGTGGGGGCGCGGGCGCTCATCCCGAGCGAGCTCGTCCAGGCGCTCGGCAGGGTGGCGGCGGCGGAGAGGCCGAAGGAGGTTTCGGCGCCCAGCGAGGCGGCGACGACCAGCTTGCGCACGTCGAGCTGGGGCTGGCCGAAGGCGTCGGTGACGGTGCCGTCGACCACCGACGGATCTTCGGTGTCGACCCCGGCCGAGAGGGCGACCGACGGTTTGCCCAGGTCGATGCCGGCGGCGAGGAAGAGCGGCGTGGTCGAGGCGGCGATCCCCTTCGCCGCGTTGGCCGGGGTGAGCAGCGCGGCGCGGGCGCCGAGGCCGAGCCGCAGGCCGCTCCCGGTGGAGAAGGCGAAGGCGAGCTGGGCCGAGCGCGCCTGCAGGCGCGCCTGGTCGGCGTGGGCGGCGTCGCCGAGCAGGTAGACCGGGCGGGCGAAGTTGAACGAGGCCTGGCCGTCGAGCGCGAAGCTGCCCTCCGAGCGGGCGATCGTCAGGGTCAGCTCGTTGCGGCCGCCGAGCACGTCGCGCAGCTGCTCCGGCAACTGGCCCACCGGCAGGTTCAGGTCGCCGGCGAGGCGCAGCTGGTTCGCCTTGACCGCGACGGTGCGGCCGGCGAGCGAGACCTGCGCGTCGCGGGTGGCGTAGAGGAGGCGGGCGTTGTCGACGAGCGGCCGGCCGGCGGCGGTCAGCCCTTCCGGGTCGAACCTGCCGAAGGTCCCGGCCAGGCAGTAGCCCGAGGAGGTCAGCTCGGCCTGGGCGTGGAACGGCTCGCCGAGGATGCGGCCGTCGCCGGAGACCGTGAAGGAGAGTTCCTGCTCGGCGGCGAGGGCGCCGGGCTCGTCGCCGTCCTCGCCCTCGGGCTTCGCCGCCGCCCCGTCGGTCGCGGCGGAGCCGGCGGCCCCCGGCGCCTTGCACCAGCGCGGGCCTTCGTTCGTCATCCCCAGCTCGACCCCGGTCAGCGCGAGCGCCGACGGGCCGAATTCGGCCAGCCGCGCGCCCGCCGCGAAGCGCAGGGCGAGCGTCTTCAGCTTGACTTCGGCTTCGCCTTCCCAGGGGATGGTCTGGCCCAGCAGGTGGGCCTTGCCGTCGATCTCCAGCGCCAGCCGCACGGGGCCGGGCCTGCAGCCCTTGGCGTCCTCGGCGCAGACGTTGGTGAGCCGCCCGCCGACGCGGACGCCGGAGAGCTGCGGCGAGGGATCCCAGCCCTGCACGGTGCCGGCGAGGTCGATCGCGAAGGCGCCGCCCGCCTTGTCCTCGTCGGCCCTGCTCGCCTTGGCGGCGTCTTCGACCTTCGCCGCGCCGTCCGATTTCGCCGCGCCGTCCGATTTCGCGGTGCCTTCCACCTTCGCCGTCGCCGGGGAGCGGCCGAGCAGGCCGCGGACGCCGCTCAGGGTGACGCCGTCGGTCAGCGCGAACGGCGCCGACTGGGCGACTTCGAGCTTCCACTCCGCGGTCGAGACGAAGCTGCCGGCCACCTGCGCCTCGAAGGGGCCGTTCTTGGTGTCCACCCGCAGCTTGCCGCCGAGCGCGATCCCGTTCTCGTCCCAGGTCCCCACCGCGTCTTCGATCGCGACCCCGCCCGCCAGCGGGATCGCCTCGCCGGCGGCGGTGGCGAGGCGCACCGAGCCGCTCGTCCTACCGCCGCCGATCGTCACCTCGCCGCTGCCGGAGAGGCCCACCGCGCCGTCGCCGCTGCCGCGCAGGACGGCGAGGTCCTCGGCCTCGACCGCCAGCGTCGTGGTCCCGCCCTCGAGGCTGCCCTGGAGGCGCACCTCGCCGCGAGCGCCCTTCGGCGCGCGGGCCACCGCCCGGAGCTCGAAGGATCGATCCTGCGCCTCGTATTCGAGCGTCGAGCCGCCCGCCGGGAAGCTCCAGCCGGCCGGCAGCGGCAGCAGTTCGAGGCCGTCGTCCAGCTCGACCCGGGCGCGCAGCGGGCCCCAGCCCGCCTCGGTCATCTGCGCGCCCCAGGCGGCGGAGTCGCCGAGGTCGACGTGCAGCTTCGCGGGCAGCTGGTCCGGCCAACCCGCCGGGCGCCGCAGGGCGCCGGAGCGGAGCTTCAGCCGCTCGGCGGTGAGCGTGCCGGCGACGTCGACGAAGGTGACCGGTCCCGCTTCCAGCGTCGCGGCGGCGAACTTGATCGTGGCGTCGTCGTCCTCGCAGCCGTCGCCCGACCGGGTCACCTCGCCGAGCCCGATCGTGCTGCCGTCTTCCAGTTCGATCGCCGCCTCGTCGCCCGCGGCCTCCGACCAGATCGCGCAGAAGGAGTCGTCGTCGGAGCCGGGGTCGACGGCGCGCCGTAGGACGCGCCCGAGCGGCTTCGCCGCCGCGGCCACGGGGCCCTTGGCCCGCGCCGGGCCGCGCCGGCTCGCGAGCGGCGCCGGGATCCGCGATCCGCCCACCGACGACAGCGCCCGGGCGATCCGACGGTGCGCCTTGGCGCCGGCGCGGCGGGGGGCGTGCTTCAGCAGCCGCAGGCGCATCGGCGAGCGCAGGCGGACGTTGGCCTGGGGGCGGACGAGGACGCTGGTGGTCGCCCTCGCCCTGCCGCGCCAGCTGGTGGCGGTGACGGCGAAGCGCAGCAGGGTCGGGCGGGCGACCTCGGGGACGCGGACCTGGGCGGTGGCGAGCGTGCCGGCGGCGCGCCCGGAGGTCGGGGTCAGCCAGGCGACGCGGCGACAGCCGCGCCCGCAGAGCTGGCGCCAGCGGTAGGTGACCGGCAGGCCCTTGGCCGAGCGGCCGAGGCGGGCGCTGAGCACGATCGGCGCGGTCCGCAGGCCGGGCGCCGGGTCGAGGACGGTGGCGGCGGAGGCGCGGGCGCGCAGCTTCAGCGCCCCGCGGACGCGGAAGCGCGCCGTGTCGGCGGCGGCGTAGCGACGGCCGCCCTGGCGCCAGGTGGCCTCGATCGGGATCGCCGCGCGGCCGCCGCGGCGGGCCCGGAGGCCCACCTGGATCGGGCCGAGCGCGCCCGCGACGACGGTGCGCGAGGCGGCGCAGCGCACGGTGCGGCCGTGGCGCGCGCAGCTCCAGCCCGGCGCCTCGACCGAGCCCGCGCGGTACTGCCGGGGCACCGCGACCGTCACCGTCTGGCCCGCGACCCGGACCGGCCGGCCGACCTGCCGGGCGAGCGAGATCGTGAGCACGCCGCTGCCCCCCGCGCGCAGCCGCAGTTCCCCGTCGGCGCCGATCGCGAGCGCGCCGATCATCGCCGCCGCGCGAGCCGGCCGGTCGACGGCGTGCGCGTGGCGGGCCTGGTCGGTGAAGGCGGCGTGGCGGGAGACGTCGCCGAGCGCGGCGCGGCCGGCCGTGCCCGCGGCCGCCGCCGAGCCGACGGCGAAGGCCGACAGCAGGACGAGCAGGACCCCGACGACCGAAGTCGTCCGCTTGATTCTCAGGGCCGGCAAGTTCAGGACGTGGACGAGAGACTTCTACGAGACATGCCGTCACCCCATCGGCAGCACCGCCGACGACCTTGAACCCAGTTCAGGATGTGCCGGCTTCGCCCGGGCGCCGGTGGATCGAGTCGACGATCCCCTGGTCCAGGTAGGCGACGTCGCGCAGCACCGTCCCCGCCGGGATGCCCTTCGTCCAGGGGCGCCTGCCCGGGTCGACGAGGGTTTCGCGTTTGCCGAGGATCGCCGCGGTGGCGGGGTCGAAGATGTACTCGGTGCGGACGCCCGCGGGCGCGTCGCCGCTCGACCCGCGCCCGACGTAGGAGAGGGCGTAGCCGGAGCGGCCGACCAGGTCCTTCGCGTCGCGGTCGAGGCCGATCCCGGGCTCTTCGGCGAGCGCGTTGAAGGCAGCGGCGCGGAGTGCCGGACTGGTGTTCGCTTTGTCGAGGATTTCCCACAGTTCGCCGATCACCTGGCCCTCGTCGACCTTGCCGCGCCGGCGCGCCTCGATCGCCCGCCGCAGCGCCGCCGGCGCGGTCGGCAGCTTGCCGAACTGGCCGTAGCCGGGACCGTCGAGGACTTCGACGTCGTGCACCCCGCGGCCGACCTCGAGCACGCGTTCTTCCGGCGCGTGCCCGCTCGCACCGCTGAAGAGGCCCGGCAGGGGCGATCCCGCCGCCTTCCACCGGCGCCGTTCGGCGGCCGAGAGGAAGCTGATGCCGCCCAGCACCAGCCGGTCGCGGCCGCGCCGCTTGTTGCTCATCCAGGCTTCCTGCGTGTAGCTGACGCGGCCGCCCCACGCCCTCGCCGGGTCGGTGCTGAGGAACCCGCCGTAGCTTGCGGTGTAGCGGCCGGGGACCCATTCCTGCAGTTCCGCCTGCGCGGTCTTCTCGTAGAGCAGCTGGTGGGGACCCGGGAAGAGCCCCGGCCCCGGTTCCGCCGCCGCGATCGCGGCGGTCCGGCGCAGGACCTCGGCGGCGCCGGCCGGCTGGGCGGTCGGGCCGGAGCCGAAGACGAGGATCCCGGCGAGGAGCGCGGCCAGTGCGGTCGCGGCGGCGAAGGCGAAGAGGCGACGGCGGTGACGGGGGGCGCGGCGGGGAGCCGGGGCGCGGCGGGGAGCCTCGTCGACCGGGAAGGCCGCGGGGGGCGCCGCCTCGATCCGCGCCTCGAGCGCCCGCCGGGCCAGCGTCCGGGCCGTCGGGTCAGGCCTCACGCGCTCGGCGCGGAAGTCCCGCATCAGGGTCAGCTCGTCCATCGGTCGCCTCCGTTCGAGTTGGCGCCTACCGCTTCCGCGTCGGCGGGGAGTCCGAGCGCGTCGCGCAGCCGGCCGCGGGCGCGGGAGAGCCGCGACTTCACCGTGCCGAGCGGGATCGCCAGCGCGTCGGCGACCTCGGCCTGGCTCAGTTCGGCCCAGACGAGGAGGCAGAGGACGTCGGCCTCCTCGGTCGGCAGCTCGGCGAGCGCCCGCGCCAGCGGCGCGCGCAGCCGCTCCGCGTCGAGCCGCGCCTCGACCCCCTCCACGGCGAGCGCCGCTTCCGGCCGCAGCGCCGCCAGCGCCCGCAGTTCCACCAGCTCGTGCCGACGGTGGTTGTGGGCGAGGTTGGTGGCGATGCCGAACAGCCAGGGCCGCGCGTCGGCACGTCCCCGCTCGAAGCGCGCCCGCCGGTCGAAGGCGACCAGGAACGTCTGCGAGGCGATCTCGTCCGCCCGCGCGGCGTCGAGCCGCCGCCGCAGGTAGCCGTGGACGGCGTCGTAGTGGCGCTCGAAGATCGCCGCGAAGGCGCCCGGGTCGGCGAGGGAGGCGGCGATCGCGGCGCTGTCGCTCTGGTTCGCGCTCATCTACTCCTTCTTGTAGGAGTCCGCGAAAGCGGTTCGCGGCAGGTCGGTCCCCTACCCCGGCCGCCGGTACGGCGGCGGTTGCCAAACGGAACCTGCCGCCATATATTCACCCCGCGCGTATCTCGAAAAGGGCGGCCCGAGGGCCGCCCTTTTCTTTGCTGCTGCGTTCTTGTCGGCCGCCGGGCGGCCGGACGGCTACTTGCCGGTGCAGGCGCGGATGATTTCCGTTTCCGCCTTGGTCCCGTCTTCGAATTTCGCCAGGACGTGGACTTTCAGCTTGCCGTCGCTGCACTTGGCGCTGATCGGGTTGATGCCCCCGACGCTCTTTTTGATCGCCAGGTTGAACGAGATGATCGAGCCGCTGCCGCCGGTGATCTGCGGGATCTTCGCCACCGCGAGGGTGCCGAAGCGACCGTGCCGGTGCTTGGTGATCGTGATCGTGGTGACGATCGCCCCGCTGATCGGGTTGGAGAAGTAGGCGTGCGCGTACCAGATGATCTTGCCGCCCTTTTCGCCGCCGTTGTAGAGCTGCAGCACGGTCGGCACGTCGATCGGCTTCTGTTCGGCGAACGCCACCTGGGCGGTCGTATGACCTTTGCCGATCAGCGCCGAGCCACAGGCTTTTTCGGCCGCCGCGGTGTCGGTCGCCTGGAGCTGACCGGACTTGCAGGTCGGGATGCCCTTGACGTGGACTTCGGCGTTTTTGTCGCCTTCGATGATCAGTTCGCGCGCCGCCGGCGGATGGCTGCCGTCGGCCTCTTTGACTTCACCCGAGGCTTTCAGTTCGATCGGGGTCTGCTTCGTCTTCGAGATGGTGGTCGGGCTGAAGCCCCCGTTGGCGGTCACTTCGAGGTTGCCGACTTTCACCGTCACCGGCGTTTCTCCCCCGGCGGCCGTGGCGATGCCGACCGCCGCGACCGCGAGCAGGGCGCTCACGGCCATGACCAGAGCTACGTACTTACGCATGACTCTCCTTTGTAGCCGGCTGCCCCCCAAGGCCCCGGCGATCCGAGCACGGTGAGGCCGGCTATGCCCCCTGCCTCACCCCGAATCAGCGGAGGATATCGCGCGAGTTCCGCTTCGGGGTCGGGACCCACCCGATCGGGCGCCGCCGTGCCGCTCGGCCGCGCCGCTCTCCTCTACCTTGAGCCGATGGCCAGCGCGGAGCAGATCGTCGAGGCAGGCGGTCGCGAGGTGCGGATCTCGAACCCCGGCCGGGTGATCTTCCCCGCCACCGAGCGCACCCCGGAGCTGACCAAGCTCGACCTCGTCTCCTACTACCTCGCGGTCGGCGACGGGATCCTGCGGGCGGTCTTCCACCGGCCGACCACGCTGGAGCGCTGGCCGAAGGGGGTCCATCCCGGGATCGTCGTCTCGACCCGGCAGAAAGGCGGCGGCGACGCCTTCTTCCAGAAGCGGGTGCCCCAGGGCGCGCCGGACTGGGTGGAGACGGCGCGGATCGACTTCCCCTCCGGCCGCCACGCCGACGAGGTCTGCCCGACCGAGCTCGCCGTCGTCGCCTGGGCCGCCCAGATGGGGACGATCACCTTCCACCCCTGGCCGGTCCGCGACGCCGACGTCGACCACCCCGACGAGCTGCGCCTCGACCTCGACCCGCAGGAGGGGACCGACTTCGCCGACGCGGTGCGGGTGGCGGCGGAGGCCCGCGCCCTGCTCGCCGACCTCGGCTACGTCGGCTTCCCGAAGACCTCGGGCGGGCGCGGCATCCACGTCTACGTGCGGATCGAACCGCGCTGGACCTTCACCGAGGTGCGCCACGCGGCGATCGCCTTCGGTCGCGAGCTGGAGCGCCGGCTCCCCGGCGAGGTGACGACGAAGTGGTGGAAGGAGGAGCGCGGCGCGCGGATCTTCCTCGACTACAACCAGAACGCCCGCGACCGCACGATCGCCTCCGCCTACAGCGTGCGCCCGAGGCCGGGAGCGCCGGTCTCGGCGCCGTTGACCTGGGACGAGCTGCCGGCGGTCGCGCCGGAGGACTTCACCGTCGCCACCGTGCCCGCCCGCTTCGCCGCGATCGGCGACCCGCACGCGGCGATCGACGACGTCGCCCACTCGCTGCGGCCGCTGCTCGACCTCTACGAGCGCCAGGCCGCCGCGGGCGAGGGCGACATGCCCTACCCGCCGAGCTACCCGAAGATGGCGGGCGAGCCGAAGCGCGTCCAACCCTCCCGCGCCCGCCCCACCCCCGACTGAGTTCGCACTTATCACCGCTATG
>DATJUK010000149.1:0-8512 GCA_035502495.1 Solirubrobacterales bacterium | reverse complement strand
CGCTATGCGGTGACAACTGCGAACTCACTTGGGGGGGTCAGTCGACGAGGCAGGCGCCGAGCACGACCAGGGTCAGGGTGAGCAGGCCGATGGTCGCGCGGAGGAAGGTCGCCAGGGTCGCTCCGCGGTGGACGCGGCGGTCGAGGCCGACGTCGCCGGGCTGGGCGAGGGCGCGGCGGCGCAGGCGGGTCATCGCCCGCGCCTGGGCCATGCCGGCGCCGAGCGCGAGGAGGAGGGCCGCGGCGACGATCGCGGTGGCGATCAGGAGGCCGTCCCAGGGGTGGTCGTGGAGGAGGAGGGCGCCGCTCGCGAGGGCGAGGAGGAGGGCCGCCGTCCCGACCAGCCCGTAGGTCCGGCCGAGCGAGCGGAAGAAGGCGACCCGCTGGGCCGGCTCGAGCGTCGCCGAGGCCGCCCGGGCGACGACGAAGATGGCGACCAGGCCGCCGATCCAGATCGCCGCCGAGAGCGCGTGGACCACCAGCAGGACCACCGACGCGCCGAGCGGGAGCATGCGTTCAGGGCTTGCGGTAGTAGGCGGCGTTGCGCTCGATGTAGTGGGCCCATTCCGGCGGCACCGCGTCCTCGGCGAAGATCGCGTCGACCGGGCAGGCCTCGACGCAGGCGTCGCAGTCGATGCACTCGTCGGGATCGATGAAGAGCATCTCGGCCGCCTCGTAGCCCTCCTCGTCGGGGGTCGGGTGGATGCAGTCGACGGGGCAGACCTCGACGCACGAGTTGTCCTTGGTGCCGATGCATGGCTCGGTGATCACGTAGGCCATCTGAGGCTCCTCCTGCTTGCGATCGATTTACACACTTTAGGTGTGTAAATCTACCAGGCGGCGCGCCGAGGGACCGCGCTCACGCGTCCTCCTCGGCTTCCTCGATCGCCTTGGCGAGGCGCCGCAGGGCGGCCGGATCGAGCGCCGCTTCGGCGGCGACGAACAGCTCGCGCTCCTCGAAGCGCACGTGGTCGTGCAGGAGCGTGCCGAGCTCGTGCGCCCCCGCGAGCGAGAGTTCGCCCGCCTCCAGGCGGAGCGCCTCGCGCCGGATCGCCAGGTGCTCCTCGAGCATCCGCGCGACGCCCGGGCGATCGAGCTCGCCGAAGGCGGCCCAGCCCGGCAGGAGCACCTCCTCCTCGATGCGGAAGTGCCGGCGCCCGGCCGCCTCCCAGAAGGTGAGGAAGTCCCGCCGCGCGATCGTCAGGTCGTCAGCCTCGCGCAGCGCCTTCGCCGCCAGGAGCGCCGCCAGGTGCTCGCGGGAGAGGGGTCGCAGGGCCTCGGCACGTTTCGCCACGGCACGCCTCAGATGCTCGGCCGGGCGCGGAGGAGGACCTGGCCGGCGAGGCGGGCCACGCGCGCGGCGAGCACCGCGTACACCGCCAGCAGGAGCCAGCGGGCGGGCGCCTGCAGGGCATCCGCGCCGGTCCCTTGCCCCAGCGCGAGGGCGGCCACCGCCAGCAGCGCGAGGCCGGCGAGGACGCGGTCGAGGCGCGGTCGCGGGGCAGGCATGCGGGCGGTGAAGCCGCCGCGCACCCGCACCACCACCGCCAGCAGGTGCAGCAGCGAGCCGAGCACGGTGAGGCCGATCCAGCCGACCACCAGCAGGGTGCCGACCGTCACCCGGGTCGAGCCGGCCAGCGCCTGCGCCGGGCCGTGCTCCAGCGAGGCGACCGTGGCGAGGAGGAGCCCGGCGAGCAGGAACGGCTGGGCCACGCCGACCATGCGGGCCGCCAGCGAGAGCGGCCGGGCGGCGCCGCGCAGCGAGGCGGCGACGTTCGCCAGCAGCGCCGCCGCGCCGAGGCAGAGGGCGATCCAGCCGCCGGTCGCCACCGGGTCGAGGGTCCACGCGTAGCCGACCGCCAGCGCCGCCACGCCGGCGGTCCAGCAGCCGAAGGCCACCGCCTGCAGCCGCGGCAGCCGCAGCCGGGTCTGGGTCAAGGACGGATAGAAGGTGTGCAGGGTGCCGACGATCGCGCCGCCGAACCAGCCGGCCAGGTTGAGCGACATGTGGGCGCCGAGCAGGTCGCCGTGGGTCCAGCGGACCCCGTGGGCGAGGAGGGACCCGACCACCACCCCGAGGCCGAGGCAGAGCGCCCCGCCGCAGTACCAGGCCACCGCCCAGGGGGAGCGCCGCAGGGAGCGTCGCCACATCGCCGCGATCGCGGATCCCCAGAGCGCCAGCGCGGCGAGCAGGGCGCAGACGGCGAGCCAGACCGCCGTCCCGGCGCCGGTGGGGATCGCGATCGCCAGCACCACCGCGCCGAGGTTCCAGGCGGCGAGCTGGGCGCGGACCAGCGCGCGCGGCGGCGGATCGGTCGCCAGGAAGGCGCCGGCGAAGAACTGCGCCGCGCCGAGGACCAGTTGGGAGACGCCGCCGACGAAGGCCAGGTGCAGGGCCAGCCAGCGGCCCCAGGGCCACGGGGCGACGGTCTGCACCAGCGCCGCCGCCGCGGCCGCGGCGAGGAAGGCGATCCCGCAGACGAAGAAGGAGCCGACGACGTCGGTAGGGCGCAGGTCGCCGGGGCTGCGCGGGACGGGGCGCCGGCGGCACCGGCCCGCCGGGGACGGCACCGGTGGGGGCGGCTCAGTCGGCAAAGGGGGTCGACCCGGAGACGGCGATCACGCAGCCGGCCCGCTCCGGGTCGTGCGGCTCGAAGCGGGTCAGCTTCGTCTCCGGGAGGATCTCGGCGAGCAGGCCGCGGGTGATGCCCTCGTGGAGGGCACAGACCACGTCCTGGTTCTCCCGCACCGACTCCCGGTAGGGGCAGTTTTCGAGCTTGCAGACGAAGCCGTCCTCGGCGCGGGTCTCGAACTCGGGCCGGAAGCCGAGCGAGGCGATCGCCCGGCGGAAGCCGTCGACCGGGTCGTCGATCGATCCGTGCGGCGCGAGTTCGCGGCCGATGTCCTGGCCGGCCCGTTTCACCTCGCGCAGCCGGTTGCGGCCGGGCGGGATCGCCCGGGCCAGCCAGCGGGCGAGGTCGGCGTAGCCGGTCGGCCGGTCCCCGCCCGGGTCGGCGCTCGGGGCGACGGCCCAGAGGTCCCCGGGCCGGCCCCGCCGGCCGGTGCTGCGGGTGCGCTCGATCAGGCCCGCCTCCTCCATCCGCTCCAGGTGCCGCCGGACCCCGTTCGGATGCAGCTCGAGCGCCGTCGAGATCGTCTCGGTCCCGACCGGGGCCTGGTTCTTCACCAGCCAGGAGAAGATCCGGGCCCGGGTGCGCTGGCGGAGGACGTCGTCTTCCAGGGGCAGATCCATCCGACCCATTTTTACACACGGGCCTTGTGGAAATGGGCTCAGGGCGCGCTGCGCGGGATGCCGCGCCGGAGGGCCTCGGCGAGGACGACGGCATCGTTGTGCTCGGTGTCCTTGGCGCCGAAGACGAGGGTGAGGGTCCCCTCGCGGGCGCGGCGCCGCAGCGCGGCCAAGGCCGGCCGCCGATCGCGCAGCTCCCCGAGGTAGCGGCGGCGGAACTCCTCGAAGCGGGCCGGATCGTGCCCGAACCAGCGGCGCAGCTCGGTGCTCGGCGCCAGGTCCCGGTCCCACTCGTCGAGCCTCGCCGCGTCGCGCGAGACCCCGCGCGGCCAGAGCCGGTCGATCAGGACGCGGTACCCGTCGCCGGGCTCGGCCGGCTCGTAGGCGCGCTTCAGCCTCACGTCCATGTGCCGATTATCGCCGCCGCGCCCGGGGCGCGCTTGCTATTTTCTCCACTGTTGGTGTGTAAATAGTCCCAGACCGACGGAGGACCGATGGCGAGCAGGACCCTCCAGCAACAGCAGCGGCAGGCGGTGGCGGGCGCCGAGCGTGGGCGCGAGGCCGACTTCGGCATCTCGGGGAAGGAGCTCCGCCGGCGCTGGCTCAGGGGCGCGGCCGGAGCGCTGGGAGGGGCGGCCGCCGGGTTCGCCCTGGTCGTCGTCCTGCGGGCGATCTCGGGCCTGTCGATCTGGCAGACCGAACAGACCGGCTACCCGCACGTCGTCGTCCCGGTGATCACCGGAGCGCTGGGCTTCCTGGTCGGCTTCGGCGCCTTCACCTACTGGATCCGCTGGGGCCTCGGCCTGCCCACCGAGCCCGACGAGCATCGCGACCACGGCGCCGCGAGCTGGCGGGACTACTTCTCCTTCAACACCGACCACAAGGTGATCGGGATCCAGTACATGGTCACCACCGTCTTCTTCTTTTTCGTCGGCGGGCTGATGGCGATGCTGATCCGCGCCGAGCTGGCCCAGCCGGGCACCCAGATCGTCGGCGCCGCCACCTACAACAGCCTGTTCTCCACCCACGCGGCGATCATGATCTTCCTCTTCATCATCCCGATGTTCGCCGGCATCGCGAACTACGTCCTGCCGCTGATGCTGGGGGCGCCGGACATGGCCTTCCCGCGCCTCAACGCGCTCAGCTTCTGGCTGCTGCCGCTGGCCGGGATCATCTTCCTGGGCAGCTTCCTGGTCCCCGGCGGCGCCTTCGACGCGGGCTGGACCGGCTACGCGCCGCTCTCGACCGGCGCCCCGCTGGGGCAGTCCTTCTTCAACATCGGCGTCCAGTTCGCCGGCTTCTCCTCGATCCTCGCGGCGGTCAACTTCCTGGTCACGATCATCACCATGCGGGCGCCGGGGATGACCTTCTGGCGCATGCCCCTGGTCGTCTGGGCCAACCTCGCCACCTCGCTGCTGGTGGTCGCGGCCACCCCGTTCATCGCCGGCGTGCAGCTGATGGTGATCTTCGACCGCATCCTCCACACCAACTTCTTCGCCTTCGGGTCCGGCGGCGACGTGGTCAGCTACCAGCACATCTTCTGGTTCTACTCGCACCCGGCGGTCTACATCATGATCATCCCCGGCTTCGGGATGATCAGCGAGGTCATCTCCACCAACGCCCGCAAGCCGATCTTCGGCTACCGGCTGATGTCGCTCTCGCTGATCGCGATCATCGTCCTCAGCTACTCGGTCTGGGCGCACCACATGTTCGTCGCCGGCATGTTCAGCTGGCTGCGGGTGCCGATGATGCTGACCTCGGTGCTGATCGCGGTGCCGACCGGGATCAAGATCTTCTCCTGGCTCGGCACCCTCTACTTCGGCAAGATCCACACCCGCTCGACCGCGATGCTGTTCGCGCTCGGCTTCATCATCAGCTTCATCATCGGCGGGATCAGCGGCGTGATGCTCGCCCTGGTGCCGATCGACATCCACGTCACCGACACCTACTTCATCGTCGCCCACATCCACTTCGTGCTCTTCGCGGGCTCGGTCTTCACGATCTTCGCCGGCCTCTACTACTGGTTCCCGAAGATCACCGGGCGGATGTACGACGAGCGGCTGGGCCGCGTCCACTTCTGGATGACCCTGATCGGCACCTGGGGGACCTTCCTGCCGATGCATTGGGTGGGGATGGACGGGATGCCGCGCCGGGTCGCCGACTACGCCTCCCAGTTCGGTGACTGGAACCTGCTGATCAGCTGCTTCAGCTTCATGCTCGGCGCCGCCCAGCTGGTCTTCCTCTACAACATGGTCGCCTCCTGGCGCTTCGGCCCGAAGGCGGGGTCGAACCCCTGGCACGGGCGCTCGATCGAGTGGCTGGTCTCCTCGCCGCCGCCGCGGTTCAACTTCGACGTGATCCCGCGCGTGGTCGGCGGGCCCTACGAGTTCGGCGTCCCCGGTGCGGTCCACGCGCTGATGAGCGACAAAGAGGTCGAGGAGCGCGCCGCGGGCGTCGCCGTCCCGACCAAGGTCTGAGCCCCGCCTCGTTTGCTGAGTTGACCCCGCCATGGTGGGGTCAACTCAGCAAACGACGATGGCGCCGACGATGGCGCCGACGATGGCGCCGACGGGGGCGGCGACGGGGCCGGGGGCGCCGTTTGGGGGTTGACGCGATCGCGCGGCGTCGTCTTCTTCCGCATCACGGCCATGGCGGTGATCGCCCACTGCATGACCTACGCGCTGACGGTGATCGCGGTGATCATCGGGCAGTGTCGCGGGGCGATCCCGGAGCCGAGCGGTTCCGGGTACTTCGGGCTCGGCAAGGCGCTGATCCCGGTGTGCTGTGTGGCCCTCCCCTGGTGCGCGGGAGTTATCGTCGCTTACCTGGCTCCGTCGGCGAACCACTGCATCATCGGTTACTTCGGCGTCGCGCTGGGGATCGGCGCGCTGCTGACGGTCTACGCCTGGATCGCCCTCCGCAACGGGACCCCCTCGGTGCCCGGCGCCGGCGGCGCCCCGCTGGACATCCCGGAGGCGGCCGATGCCTGAGTCTCCCGCCACCGGTCCCGAGTCCCCGGCGCCCCTGCGCGCCGGGGTGCTCTGGCTCGGCGAGATCGGCCAGTTCCACGTGGCCGGCTTCGAGCGGGCCCGCGGCGCGGAGCGGCGCCCGCGGCCACGGCTCCGTCGCCGACCTGCCGGCGGTCGAGGAGGTCGACCTGGTCAGCGTCTGCCTGCCCCACCGGCTCCACCTCCCGGTGGTGCTGGAGGCGCCGCCGCCGGCCAAGCACGTGCTGGTCGAGAAGCCGCCGGCGCTCACCGTCGTCGAGTGCGACGAGATCGCCGCCGCGGCGCGGGCCGCCGACCGCACCGTGGGGGTCCGGCACAACCAGCTCTTCTACCCGCCGCACGCGCGGGCGCGGGAGCTGGTCGAGTCGGGGGCGATCGGGCGTCCCGTCCACCTGCGGCCGCGCCTCGGCATCGGCGGCAAGTACGGCGGCTGGCGCACCGACCCGTCGGCCCGAGCCACTTCGTGATGACCGGTGACGACGTGCCGGCGCTCGTCCGCGCCTGGCGGGAGCGGCTCGCGCACGTGCACCTGAAGGACGCGGTGGGCCGGCCGGGCCAGGACGGCGAGGACTTCTGGTTCCTGCTGCCGGGCGAGGGCTCGACCGACTGGGACGGCTTGCTCGGCGCGCTCGACGAGGTCGGCTACGCGGGCGCGATGTCGGTCGAGTTCGAGTCGCTCACCCTGCGGGACGCGGTCTTCGGCGGCCGCGTGGACGCCGCCGCGCGGCCGGCGAAGGCGATGGTCGACGGGGTGCCGGCGAGCCGGGGCGGGCGGGCATGAGCGAGGGGGTCGCCCTCTCCCTGGCGCGTGACCTGGCCGCGATCGTCGGCGAGGACGCGGTGCTGACCGGCGCCGACACCGGGCCCTACGAGACCGACGCGACGGCCTCGCGCGGGGTGCGCGGGGCGGCCGACGCGGTGGTCGTGCCGCGCTCGCCGGAGGAGGTGGCGGACCTGGTCGCCTTCGCCTGCCTGCGCGGGGTGCCGCTGGTGCCGCGGGGCGGCGGCACCGGGCTGGCGGGCGGGGCCGTCCCGGTCGAGGGCGGGGTAGTCGTCTCGCTCGCCGGCCTGGACGACATCCGCGAGATCTCGCCCGAGGCGTGGCGCCTGTCGGTCGGCGCCGGGGTGACCACCGCCACGGTGAGGCGGCTGGCGCGTGAGAACGGGCTCTTCTTCCCGCCCGATCCGGGCGCCGCCGAGCAGTCCCACATCGGCGGCAACGTGGCCACCAACGCGGGCGGGCCGCACGCGTTCAAGTACGGCAACACCGGCGCCTGGGTGACCGGCATCGAGGCGGCGGTGCCGCCCGGTCGGCTGGTGCGGGTCGGCGGTGACCAGCGCAAGGACGTCGGCGGCTACGACATCAAGAGCCTGCTGGTCGGGTCCGAGGGCACGCTCGGGATCATCACCGCGGTCACCCTGCGGCTGATGCCGGCGCCGGAGGCCCTGCTGCCGATCGTCTCCTTCTTCGCCGACGCCGAGAGCGGCTGCGCGGCGGCGGCGGAAGTGATCGCCACCGGGATCGAGGCGGCGGCGCTCGACTTCCTCGACGGGCCGTCCCTCGAGGTGGTCCGGCGCGCCTATCCCGGGGTGGTGCCGGGGGACGCCGGGTTCGTGCTCATCTCCGAGGTCGACGGCACCGCCGAGGAAGCCGCCCGCCAGTCGGCGGAGCTGCAGGCGCGCGTGGCGGAGACCGCGATCCTCACCGACACGCCCGCGCCGAGCGCGGTGTGGCGCTGGCGCGACGGGGTGAGCGGCGCGATGTCGGCGGCGCGGGGCGGGAAGGTCTCGGAGGACATCTTCGTTCCCCTGCCGCGCCTCGCCGACGCGATCCGCGGCGTCCACGAGCTGGGCGCCGAACTCGAGCTGCCGACCGGCACCTGGGGCCACGCCGGCGACGGCAACCTGCACGCCAGCTTCCTCGTCGACCCGGCGGACCCGGCCCAGCTCGACCTCGCCAACGGCGCCGCCGACCGCCTCTTCTCCCTCGCCATCGACCTCGGTGGCGGGGTGACCGGCGAGCACGGCATCGGCTGGGTCAAGCGCGGCCAACTCGCCCGCCAGTGGACCGAGGGCGCCGTCGCCCTGCACGAGCAGATCAAGCGCAGCTTCGACCCGGCGAACGTCCTGAACCCAGGCAAGAAGGTCGCCCGCCTTTAGTGGCCGGCTCGGCCCGCGAGCAGGCGCGAGCGCGAGGCTGATCAAGGCGAGACCCCGTCTCCCGCCGCCCGCCCCCCGGCGGTGGGGGGGGGGGG
>DATJUK010000148.1:0-9371 GCA_035502495.1 Solirubrobacterales bacterium | reverse complement strand
TAAGTGCGAACGCACTCTCGGGGCGGCGGGTCTCGCCAGGGAGCTAGGCGGCGAATTGATTTCCGACGGTCTCCGTCGGAATTCGTTATGGTGCCCGCGCCCGGCAGAACTTAGGGCACCCTAACACCTCTCAGGAGACTCTCATGCGGCGGACGCGACACCTCCTCACCAAGGCCCACCGCTGGGGCTCGTTCGGGCTCGGGCTGCTGCTCCTCGTCGTCGTGATCTCCGGCGTGGTGCTGGTGCTCGATCCCGAGATCGAGCAGGTCACCCACCCCTCGCTCTACGACACCGCGGCCGGGCCGACCGAGCTGGCGCCGGGTGAAGCGCTCACCATCGTCCACCAGAAGCTGCCCGAATTCGACACGACGGGCACCTTCATCTACGACAACCGAGGAGCCTGGGAGGTCCACTCGCCGGACGGCGACGTCGCCCGCGTCGACGACACCGACGGCAAGCTGCTCGGCACGATCGATCGCGACCACGGGCTGATGGCCTTCATCGCCAACCTGCACGAGTGCGGGCTGACCTGCGAAGAAATGTCCGGCTACGTCGGCTTCCTCGCCGAGCCCGCGCGGATCTGGGGCCTCGACCTCACCCTCGGCAACGAAGGCAACTGGGGCAGCTTCATCCTCGCGATCAGCGGGATCCTGCTGCTGGTCCTGGTGCTCAGCGGCATCGTCCTCTGGTGGCCGGGGCGCGGCAAGCTCCGGCGCGGGCTCAAGGTGCGGCGCGGGCGCGGCCGCTACAAGCTCCACTACGACCTGCACAAGGTGGTCGGCTTCGTCGCCCTGCCGGCGCTGGCGATCTGGGCGCTGACCGGGATCAACTTCGAGCTGCCGAAGCAGACCGAAGGCGCCTTCTACGCGGTGACGCCCGGCTCGCCGCCGCCCGACTCGATCTACGAATTCGAATCGAAGCCGGGCTCCGGCCCCGGGGTGACGATGCGCGAGGCGATCGCCGACGCCCGCGCCGCCGCGCCGCCCGGCTCCACCCTGGTCTCGGTCACCAATCCCGAACGCGGCGAAAGGACCTCCTACTACGAACTCTGGTTCGCGCACGGCATCGACACCTACGCCTACGGCGACTACCCAGGCAACTACGGCGTCTTCGTCGACCGCTACAGCGGCCGCGCCCGGCGCTACTTCCCCGACCCCGGCAACGACACCGTCACCAACAACTTCATGCAGAACTGGGCGGGGGCGATCCACATGGGCACGCTGGTCGGCTGGATCCCGCGGCTCGGCTGGATCGCCTTCGGCCTGACCCCGCTGCTGCTGGCGATCACCGGCACCGTCACCTGGGTGATGCGCAGGCGGATGGGACGGCGCAAGGGGCGCCGCCGAGGCGGGACCGCGGAGTGACCGGGCGGGCGGCGACGACCGCGGCGCTCTACTGCGGCTTCCTCGCGCTCTGGGCGCTCGGCGACGCGGTGCGGCGGCGCGAGCCGAGCCCCTACCTGCTGCTCGGCGGGGCGCTGCTCGAGGCAGCGCTGCTCGGCGCCGCCGTGGCCGGGGCGGCCGAGCTCGGCGCGCCCGGCCAGGACGCCCCGGTCCACGGCGGCTACCTCCTCGCCTCGGTAGCCCTCCTGCCGCTCGGCCTGCTGCTCGCCCGCGACCGCGACGGCCGCCTCTCTCCCGCCCCGCTCGCCGTCGCCCTGATCGCGCTCGCGGTCGTCATCCTCCGAGCCAAGGCGACCGCGTGAGGCGCCCGCTCCGCGCGGGGCGCCCGCGCCGTGGCGCCCGCGCCCCGCGCCCGCCCGGCACTGCCCGCGCAACGCGCCCGCCCGGTAGCGCCCGCGCCCTGCGCCCGCCCGGGCGCGTCCGCGCGGCGCGTCCGCGCGGCGCAACGCGCCCCGCCACCCCGGCCGCTGGCTGGGGCCGCGCGCTCACCGCCGCCTACGCCTTCATGGCGCTCGCCGCGGGCGCTCGCTCGGCCGTCCAGATCGCCACCGAATTCGACGCCGCGCCGCTCGCCTTCGCCCTCTCCGCGCTGAGCGCCGCGATCTACCTGCTCGCCGCCGTCGCCCTGCGCCGCGACGGCCGCCGCTGGTGGATCCTCGGCACCGCCGCCTGCACGGTCGAGCTCGCCGGCGTCCTCGCGATCGGCACCTGGAGCCTGCTCGACCCCGCCCGCTTCCCCGCCGCGACCGTCTGGTCGGGCTTCGGCTCCGGCTACGGCTGCTTCCCGCTCGCCCTGCCGGTGCTCGGCCTGCTCTACCAGCGCTCCCGCCGGCCGAGCCCGCCGGCATGGCGGACCGCCCCGAGCACCTAGCGCGCGGCCGCACCCACCGGGACGACCGCGCCCGCGAAGACGCCCGACCGCCGGGGCATCCGGGGATGCGGGGAGCGCGCCCGGGGATGCGGGGTCCGCCCGGGGACGCGGGGGCCCGCCTGGGGACGCGAGGAGCCCGCTCGGGGACGCGAGGAGCCCGCCCCGGAATGCGAGGAGCGCGCCGGAATGCGAGGAGCGCGCCGGCGACGCGCTCCCCGCCCCTCTTCGGCAGCCCGCCCGGTGACCGGCCTCAGGCGGCGCGGATCAGCTTCTTGTTGACGAACTCGTCGGCGCCGAAGCGGCCCAGCTCGCGGCCGAAGCCGGAGCGCTTGAAGCCGCCGAAGGGCAGCTCCGGGCTGTCCGCGCCGACGATGTTGACGTAGACCATCCCCGCTTCGATCGCGTTGGCGATCCGCTCGGCCTGGTCGGAGTCGTTGGTCATCAGATAGGAGCCGAGCCCGAACTGGGTGTCGTTGGCGAGGCTGACCGCCTCCTCCTCGGAGCCGACCTTGTAGACCTGGGCGATCGGGCCGAAGAACTCTTCCTGGGAGGCGTCGTCGCCGGGCTTGATCCCGGTGAGGATCGTCGGTTCGAAGTAGTTGCCGTCGCGCTTGCCGCCGACCACCACCTCGGCCCCGCTGTCGACGGCCCGCTTGATCTGGTCCTCGAGCCGGTCGGCGGCGGTCTTCGAGGAGAGCGGGCCGAGCGTGGTGTCCTCGTCGCTCGGATCGCCCGCCTTGATGCCGTCGATCTGGTCCTTCAGCTTGGCGACGAATTCGTCGTAGTACTCGTCCTTGACGATGAAGCGCTTCGCCGCGTTGCAGGCCTGGCCGGCGTTCTCGAAGCGCGCTTCGGCGGCCTGCTGGGCGACCGCGCCGACGTCGTCGGTGGCGAGCACGATGAACGGATCCGACCCGCCCAGCTCGAGCACCACCTTCTTCAGGTTGCGCCCGGCGATCTCGGCGACGGCGGCGCCGGCGCGCTCGGAGCCGGTCACCGACACCCCGTGCACGCGCGGGTCGGCGATCACCCACTCGATCTGGTCGTTGGTCGCGTAGATGTTCTCGTAGGCGCCCGCGGGGAACCCGGCGTCGTCGAAGATCTTCTGCATCGCCTCCGCCGATTCCGGGCACTGCGGCGCGTGCTTCAGCAGGATCGGGTTGCCGATGATCAGGTTCGGTCCGGCGAAGCGGGCCACCTGGTAGTAGGGGTAGTTCCAGGGCATGATCCCGAGCAGCACCCCGTAGGGGCTGCGGCGCACCACCGCGGTGCCGTCGCCACCGAGCAGCTTGATCGGTTCGTCGGCCATCAGCTCCTCCGCGTTGTCGGCGTAGAAGTGGTAGATGTCGCCGGCGAAGTCGGCCTCGCCGACCGCCTCGGCGATCGGCTTGCCCATCTCGCGGGCGATGATCTGGCCGAGCTCGGAGCTGCGCTCCTTGTGCAGGTCGCCGACCTTGCGGATCAGCGCCGCCCGCTCGGCCACGGTGGAGGAGCCGGACCACGATTTGTAGGCGGCGTCGGCCCGGCCGATCGCGTCGCGCAGCTCGTCGTCGGTGATCGTCGGGTACTCCTTGATCGTCTCCCCGGTGGCGGGATTGACTACGGCGTAATCGCTCATCTGACTCCCTCGCGGCTGAAGTTGGGTCGGTAGAAAGAACCTACCCCCTCGCCGGGCTCAGCCCGCGCCGGTCTGTACAGGCCTGGTGGGGTCCCGACTCCATTGCGACCAAGAGCCGGGGAAGAGCCGGCCGCGACCGAGCCCCGCCTGCTCCATCGCCAGCAGGTTGTGGCAGGCGGTGACCCCGGAGCCGCAGGAGGAGATGACCTCGGCAGCGTCCTCGACCCCGAAGCGGGCGCGCAACTCGGCCGCCGGGAGCAGGCGACCGTCGGCGTCGACGTTCTCGCGGCAGGGGACGCTGCGCGAGCCGGGGATGTGGCCGGGGCGCGGGTCGAGGTCGTCGGGAGCGCCGGCGAAGCGGTCGGCCGGCCGCGCGTCGAGCACGGTCCCCCCGCCCGCCGCCACCGCCGCCACCTCGTCGATCGACGCCAGCCGGTCCGCCGGCCACGCCCGGGCCGTAGACCCATCCCCACTCCCCGGTGCGTTCGCACTTATCCCCGCTATGCGGGGATAAGTGCGAACGCCCGGCGCTTGGTTGCCCGCCAACGCCTCGTCCCAGGCCGCGAGGCCGCCGTCAAGGAGCGCGGCTTCGTGACCGATTGCGCGCAGCATCCAGACGAGGCGGGCCGCGATCACGCCGCCAGCGTCGTCGTAGGCGACCACGGTGTCGTCGTCGCCGATCCCCAGCGCGGCCATCGCGGCGGCGAAGTCCTCCGGCTCGGGGAGCGGATGGCGGCCGCCGAGCGCCGGGTCCCCACGGCCGGTGAGCGCGGTGTCGAGGTCGACGAAGACGGCGCCCGGGATGTGCCCGGCGGCGTAGGCGTCCCGACCGGAGCGGCCGTCGGCGTACCAGCGGCTGTCGGCGAGCACCACCCGGTCGCGATGCGCGCGGACCCACCCGATGTCGACGAAGGGCTCGATCACGGTCGGCGGCCAACGCTACCGGGGACGACGCTAGGGTCGGCGGCTTGGCCCGTCCCTACCTCCTCGCCCAGATCAGCGACCTCCACCTCGGCGAGCCGCCCCGCGGCGGCGCCGACCCGGAGGGATGCCTGCGCGCGGTGATCAAGGCGCTGAGGCGGATGCCGGATCGACCCGACGCGATCCTCGTCTCCGGCGACCTCGCCGAGCACGCCAAGCCGAAGCAGTACCGCCTGGCGGCGAAGGTGGTCGGCAAGCTCGGCGTCCCGATGTACGCGCTGCCGGGCAACCACGACGACCGCGCCACGATGCGCGAGGTCCTCGGCGCCCCCGGCGCGGGCGACGCGCCGCTCGACTACGCGGTCGACCTCGGCCCGCTGCGCCTGCTCGTCCTCGACTCGACCATCCCCGGCGAGGATCGCGGCGGCTTCGACCCGGGGCAGCTGGAGCGCCTCGACGCCGAGCTGGCCGCCTCGCCGAAGCCCGCGATCCTCGCCATGCACCATCCGCCGCTGACCACCGCGATGGCCGACTGGGACGGCGTCAACCTGCCGGTGCCGGAGCGCCAGGCGCTGGCCGCGGTCCTCGCCCGCCATCCACAGGCGAAGGCGATCGTCGCCGGGCACCTCCACCGCGTCGCGGTCGCCGGCCTCGCCGGCCGCCCGGTCCTCGCCGCCCCGAGCACCTTCCTGCAGGCGCGCCCCGACTTCGCCGCCGAAAAGATCAAGCTCCACGCCGGCTCGCCCGGCTTCGCGATCCACGCCCTGCGCGGCGAGGAGCTCTCGACCCAGGTCGAGATCGTCGCCGTCTGAACCCGCCTCCTCCCGCGTGCGTATCCCCGCACGCCCAACTGCGAAGGAGGTAAGGACATGAGCAAGAGGTCCATATATATGGGGGCGGTGGCGGCGGTGGTCGCCGCGCTGGTGATCGCGGGCTGCGGCGGCGGTTCGAGCAGCTCCACCCCGAGCCCGGAAGCGAGCGGCGCCGAAAACGCGAGCGCCACCACGGGAGGCGCGGGCGGCTCCGGCGGCGCCACGATCTCGAGCGCCGAAATCGAAGGCCTGGGCCCGGTCCTGGTCGACTCCGAAGGCATGACCGTCTACCTGTTCACCCCCGACAAAGGCACCGAATCGAGCTGCTACGGCGGCTGCGAAGCGGCCTGGCCCCCGGTGGTCGCGACCGGCAAGCCGAGCGCCGGCGCGGGCGCGATGTCGAGCGCCCTCGGCACGACCAGGCGCAAGGACGGCAGCATGCAGGTCACCTACGAAGGCCATCCGCTCTACACCTTCACCGGCGACCACGCCGCCGGCGAAGCGAACGGCCAGGAATCCGAAGGCACCTGGTTCGTCCTCGACGAATCCGGCGCCGCGGTCAAAGGCAAGGCGAGCGCCCCGGCCGGCGGCGGCGAATCCGAAGAAGGCTCGGGCGGCGGCTACGGCGGCTACTGAGCGCTCCGAGCCCGCCCCGTCCTCGCCGAACAACAGGCACGGCCGGTCGCCTTCCGGCGCCGGCCGGCCCTCAACCCGCGTCGCCGGGGTCGGTCTCCGGGTGGACGATGAGGACGCTGCGGCGGCTGTGCTGGGCGACCGCCGAGGCGACGCTGCCGAGCAGGACTTTCTTCAGGCCGGTGCGGCCGCGGGAGCCGATCGCGATCACCTCGGCGTCGAGACGGTCGGCGAGGCCGACGATCTCCTGCCAGGGGCTCGGGCCGACCTCGACCCGGGCCTCGGCGTCGAAGCCCGCCGCGCGGGCGAGCGCCGCGCCGTCGTCGGCGACAGCGGTGGCCTCGTTCTGCGCCGCGTCCTGCATCGCCGAGACGGTCGCCGGGTCGAGCGTGGTGGCGCCGCCGAGCCCGGCGAAGTCGTAGCTCTCGATCGGCGCGCGCACGGTGAGGACCACCGCCTGGCGGCCGGGGCCGAGGACGCGGCCCGCCTCGGCGATCGCCCCCTTCGCCTGCTCGGAGCCGTCGTAGGCGATCAGCACCGGGCGCCTGCCGTCCGTCCCCGGCGACATCAGACCGGGTACCTCAGGATCGCCGCCGCCGGCCCGTCGCCGGGGACCTCGGCGGCGCGCACGGCGAGCACGGTGCCGTCGGCGAGGATCACGCGGCGGGCGATCTCGTCGATCACGCCGTAGTCCCCCGGGGCTTCCTCCCCGTCGAGGGTGACCGCGCCGGTCTCCGCGTCGACGGTCCCGGGGACGTTCCCGTCGATGTCGACGAAGAGGGTGTCGACGGCGCCGAAGGTGGCGGCGCGGCCGAGGTCGTTGATCTCGACCGCGGTGCGCCCGACGGCCGAGCGCTGCTCGAAGAGCTCGTCCAGCTCGCGCAGCTCCGCCGCGTAGACGGAGTCGAGGATCGCCCGCGCCGCTTCGCCGAGCTCGGCGTCGGCGCGGCCCTCGGGGCTGCCCTCGATCGTCGGCCCGGCGAGGTGCGGGTAGGTGTTGACGCCGCGGAAGATCGAGTCGATCGGCTGGGCGGCGGCGAGGATCAGCGGCACGCTCTGCCCGGCGAGCGCCCCGCGGAGCGCCCGGTCGACGGCGCGGGCGTAGCTGCGCACCAGCGTCTTGCGCCCCTCGGTCCCCTGCAGCCGCCGCGCCGGCGAGCGGTCGGTGATCGACGCTTTGCCCGCCGCGTCGGCGGCGTCCTTCGGCAGGTCGGGCACCTTGACCTCGAAGGTCGGCAGGTCCGGCGTCACCTCGAGCAGCCGCACCGAGCCCTCGGCTAGCGCCAGCACGAAGGCGGTCTGCGGGAAGGTCACCGCGCGCAGCAGCGGCTTGACGTAGAAGCGGTCGGCGACGTGGACGGCCTCGGTGAGCCGGTTCGGCAGCCGGAAGATGCGCAGGCCGTCGGGGCCGGCGAAGACGGCGAGGCTGTTGGCCAGCACCGCCCAGAAGGCGTCGTCGTCATGGAGGTCGTCGAACTCGGCCTCGATCTCAGCCGGCTCGGTCCCGCCCAGGCCACGCTCCCGCAGCTCCTCGAGCGCCTGCCGCGCGAGGTTCTTGAAGGCGATCCGGTCGGCCTCGGCGTCGGGCGTGATCGGCGTGGTCGGCAGGTAGATCGAGACCAGGCCCTCGCCGCGGGCCTGCAGCAGCCGCTCGATCTCACGGTGGCTGGGGATGTCGACGTGCCGTGCCACAGGTCGAGCCTACCCGGTCGCCTCGAAGTGCCCGCGACGGCGCCTCGCCGGCGCCCACGCACGAGCCCGGTTAAAAAGCTGAAAACCGGCTTGACAGCGGCGGTCCCGGTCGGCTCTACTCGGATAACAAAGGTTTCCTTTTCAAAAACGCGACCTGACACGCCTGGAGGCGATGACGATGAGCGCGACCGAGGTGGACCCGGCCAAGTTGGAAGCATTCATGGGCCAGGCGGTGACCGACATGGGAGCGGCGATCAGCGCCCCGCTCTTCGTGATCGGCGACCGTCTCGGCCTCTACAAGGCGATGGCGGGCGCGGGCCCGCTCAGTTCGCAGGAGGTTGCCGAGCGGGCGGGAGTCGCCGAGCGCTCGGTGCGCGAGTGGCTGCGCAACCAGGCGGCCGGTGGGTACGTCAGCTACGACGGCGAGAGCGACACCTACGAGCTGCCGCCCGAGCAGGCGATGGCGCTGGCCGACGAGGAGAGCCCCTACTACCTGCTCGGGGCCTACGACCTGATCGCCTCCCTATATACGGACGAGGACAAGATCCGCGCCGCCTTCGAGAGCGGCGCGGGGATGGGCTGGCACGAGCACGACCACCGGCTCTTCAAAGGGACCGAGCGCTTCTTTCGTCCCGGCTACAAGGGCAACCTGGTGGCCGAGTGGATCCCGGCGCTCGACGGGGTCGAGGAGAAGCTGACCGAGGGGGCGAAGGTCGCCGACGTCGGCTGCGGCCACGGCGCCTCGACCGTGCTGATGGCGGAGGCGTTCCCCAACTCGGAGTTCCACGGCTTCGACTACCACCCGGCCTCGGTCGAGCGGGCGCGCGAAGTCGCCGCGGCGGCGGGCGTCGACGGGCGGGCCGACTTCGAGGTCGCGGCGGCGAAGGAGTACCCGGGGGAGAACTACGACCTGGTCGCCGTCTTCGACTGCCTGCACGACATGGGCGACCCGGTCGGCGCCGCCGCCCACGTGCACGAGACGCTCGCCGCCGACGGGACCTGGATGATCGTCGAGCCCTTCGCCGGCGACAGCGTCGAGGACAACCTGAACCCGGTGGGCCGGATCTTCTACGGGGCGTCGACGATGATCTGCACCCCGGCCTCCTTGGACCAGGAGGTGGGCCTGGCGCTCGGCGCCCAGGCCGGCCAGGAGCGCCTCACCGAGGTGATCCGGGCAGGCGGCTTCGCCGAGGTGCGACGCGCGACCGAGACTCCGTTCAACCTGATCCTCGAAGCGCGCCGCACCGGCTGAGCGCCAAGCCGAGCGGTCGAGCGCGACGGATCCCGAAGGCCCGCGAGACAGCCGACGACGCGCGCCGGGCCGAATGCCTCGAGGGCGGTCATCCCTCGCCGCAGAGCCCCGCGCGGAGGTTCCCGGCGCCGCCCCCGTGCGTTCGCACTTATGACCGCTATGCGGTCAT
>DATJUK010000147.1:0-4200 GCA_035502495.1 Solirubrobacterales bacterium | reverse complement strand
CTTGGGTTTTCGGCCCATCAACGCCGGGGCGCGGCCGGCGCGGCGCCCCGGGACCCTCTAGCCTCATACGCAGATGGCAACGGCGCCCCCACGGGCCCCTGGCGGCGGACGCAACGGCCGCCCGGCCCCGCCCCGCAACAGCCAGGAGCTGCGGACCTACGCCCGCGATCGCCTGATCGAGTCGCGGCTGACCCCTAACGCGATCTCGCTGATGGGCCTCTTCGGCAACCTGGTCGCCGCGTTCCTCGTCACCCAGCGCCTCTTCTTCCTCGCCGGGGTCGCCTTCATCCTCGGCTCGATCATGGACACGCTCGACGGCCGCTACTCGCGGATGTCGGGCAAGGGGACGCTCTTCGGCGCCTTCCTCGACTCGACCCTGGACCGGATCGAGGAGGGGATCGTGATCGCCGCCGTGGCCGGCTACTTCGCCTCCCGCGGCGAAGATTTCGCCGCCGCGATCTGCGTCGTCGCCGTGCTCGGCTCGCTGATGGTCTCCTACACCCGCGCCCGCGCCGAGGCGCTCGGGGTCGAGTGCAAGGTCGGCATCGCCACCCGCCCGGTCCGCGTGGTGCTACTTTCGATCGGCCTGATCTTCGCCAAGGGGGCCGGGATCGGGGACTTCGAACTCCTCGCCCCGGCCATCTACGTGATCGCCGGGCTGACCATCTTCACGGTCTTCCAGCGCGTCTGGCACGTGCGCAACGAGCTCACCAAGATGGATGCCGCGGCGGCCGATCGTGACGAGGGCGGCGCGGAGGCCCTGTAACCAGCAAAGGCGCCGGGTGTCCTTTCCCACTCAGCGCGATTGATTCCCAGGAGGAACCAGAAGACTTATGAGTGAGAACGGAAACAGCGGCGAGGCGAAGGTCCGCGTCGCGATCGTCGGGGTCGGCAACTGCGCCAACTCCTTCATCCAGGGCGTCCACTACTACAAGGACGCCGACCCCAGCGAGGAAGTCCCCGGCCTGATGCACGTCGACCTGGGCGGCTACCACGTCCGCGACGTCGAGTTCGTCGCCGCCTTCGACATCGACTCCGAGAAGGTCGGCAAGGACCTCTCCGAGGCGATGTGGTCGGGGCAGAACGACACGATCAAGTTCGCCGACGTGCCGCACATCGGCGTCACCGTGCAGCGCGGGATGACCCACGACGGCCTCGGCAAGTACCTGAAGGAGAAGATCACCAAAGCGCCGGGCGAAACCGTCGACGTGGTCAAGGTGCTGAAGGACTCGAAGGCCGACGTCGTCGTCTGCTACCTGCCGGTCGGCTCCGAGGAGGCGACCAAGTGGTACGTCGAACAGGCCCTCAAAGCCGGCGTCGGCGTGGTCAACTGCCTGCCCGTCTTCATCGCCCGCGAGGACTACTGGGACAAGCAGTTCGAGGCCGCCGGGCTGCCGATCATCGGCGACGACATCAAGAGCCAGGTCGGCGCGACGATCGTCCACCGCCAGCTCGCCCGCCTCTTCCACGACCGCGGCGTGCGTCTCGAGCGGACCTCGCAGCTGAACGTCGGCGGCAACATGGACTTCTACAACATGCTCGAGCGCGAGCGGCTGGACTCGAAGAAGATCTCGAAGACCAACGCCGTCACCTCGATCATGGGGCACGATTTGCCCGACGAGAACGTCCACGTCGGCCCCTCCGACTACGTGCCGTGGCTGACCGACCGCAAGTGGGCGCACATCCGGCTCGAGGGCAAGGCCTTCGGCGACGTGCCGCTGACCGCCGAGCTGAAGCTCGAGGTCTGGGACTCGCCGAACTCGGCGGGCGTCGTGATCGACGCGGTGCGGCTGATCAAGCTGGCGCTGAACAACGGCATCTCGGGGCAGCTCGACGGGCCGTCCAGCTACCTGATGAAGAGCCCGCACACGCAGCGTCCGGATGACGAAGCGCGGGAACTGACCGAGGAATTCATCGAGGTCAACGCGCGGGGTGCGCGGACTTCGGCGACGGAAGTCTCCGGGTCGGTCGATTAGGGCTTGGCCGGAGCAAGGATCCCGGGACACCCTCCCTCACAAAAGCAGGGAGGTTCGTTCGGGTGTCCCGGGATCCTCGCTTCGAGCGCTTTGCGTAGGAGCTCGCTTCGGCGGGCTCTTATTCTTTAGCTGAGTGCCCTCGCCGCAGAAACTGACGATCGCGCAGGTCTCGCCGCATCGGCGGACGACGCGGAAACCGGTCAACGAGTTCGTCGGGCGGCTCTCGGAAGAGCTGTCGCGGCGCGGGCACCAGGTGGTCCGCATCGGCAGCGGGGAGCCGGTCAAGCGGCCGCTGACGGCGCGGGCGTTCGACATCGTCCACGTGCACGAGCCGTTCGCGCCGAGCGTCTCGGCGGCGGCGCTGCGGCACTCGCTCTCGCTCAACGTCGCCACCTTCCACGCGCCGCAGGAGCGGATGCTCTCGACCCAGGTGGCGCGGCCGCTGGTGGAGGTCTTCTTCGGCCGGATCGACGCCCGCACGGTGACCAGCCAGGCGACCGCGGATCTGCTGCAGCGCTACTTCCCGGCGAGCTACGAGCTGGTCGAGCCGGCGGGCTGGACGGCGACCGGCGGGGAGCGGGACTGGGGGGCGGTCGCCGACTCCTTCGAAGCGGTCTACCGCCGGGTGCTGGCGCGCCGCCACGATCCGACCGGGGACCCGGAGCTGCGGGCGAAGCTGGCGAAGCGGCCGCTGATCGAGGTCGACCTGCACATGCACACCGACCACTCCGGCGACTGCGCGACGCCGGTCGAGGTGCTGCTGCAGACGGCCCGCGATCGCGGCCTCGGGGCGATCGCGATCACCGACCACAACGAGGTGAGTGGGGCGCTCGCGGCGGCGGAGATCGCGGCGGGGATGGACGATCTCAAGGTGATCGTCGCCGAGGAGGTGAAGACCGCCGAGCAGGGCGAGGTGATCGGCCTCTTCCTCGAGGAGAAGATCCCCAAGGGGCTGACGATGGCGGAGACGATCGCCGCGATCCGCGAGCAGGGCGGGCTCGTCTACGTGCCCCATCCGTTCGACCGCTTCCACTCGGTGCCGGACTACGAGCACCTGCTCGACATCGTCGAGGAAGTCGACCTGCTCGAGGTCTTCAACCCGCGGGTGGCGCTGACCGCCTTCAACGAGGAGGCGGTGCGCTTCGCGGGCAAGTACCGGATCATCCCGGCGGCCGGCTCGGACTCGCACGTCGCCCAAGGGCTGGGGAGCGTGCGCCAGCGGATCCACGACTTCGACGGCCCGGCCGAGTTCCTGGAGGCGATGCGGGACGCCGACATCACCCGCAAGCACAAGAACCTGGTCTACGTGCAGACCTTGAAGTTCCTGCAGACGACGGGGCGCCCGAAGGCGCCCAAACGCCGCGTCAGCAACGCGAAACCGGCGCGCGGGGGGCGTCCCCGGCGGCCCGCGACGGGGCGCCGCTAGGGCGAGCAAGTCCTGATGCACCCGACTCGTCGCGAAGGAGGCGCGCCGACCTCGTCAAAGAGGGTTCCCCAGATGCACTCCACCGACGACGAGATCCGCGAGAAGTATCTAGAGAGGGCGATCCGCGAGCTCAACCAGATGAGCCGCGAAATCCTCGAGTGCCCCTACTGCCCGCGCGGCAAGCTGATGCCGGTGCTCGGCTCCGGCCACCCGCAGGCCGACATCCTGATGCTGAAGCACTCGCCGCTCGCCTCCGAGATCGAGGAGGGGGTCGCCTTCTACGGCCGCTCCGGCAACGCGCTGATGAAATCGTTCAAACGGCTGGGGATCGACCCGCTGGTCGTCTACGGCACCCTCTGCGTCAAGTGCCCGATCGCCGAGCCGGACCTCGCCCCGCAGGAGTGCGTGGCGCGGCTGATCGAGGAGATCGCGATCGTGCAGCCGAAGATCGTCGTGATCATGGGCGAGCCCAGCCTGCGGATCCTGAACGGCCTGCAGGTGCCGCTCTCCCGCCAGATCGAGAAGCGCGACGGCGAGATCCAGGCCTTCACCCCGACGATCGACGCCCTCTACGTCCCTGACATCGACGAAAGCCTCGACGAAGAGGGCGCCAAGCAGCGCTTCTGGCGTGCTTTCCGCATGCTCGGCACCTGGTACGAGGATCTGCCGCCGTACTGAGGGGGGCGGGCGCGAGTTCGGGGCCGTTGCGGTTGGGGACGGCCGCGGTTCGGGGCCGGGCTGTCGGGACGAGCGCGATTCGCGACCGTGGCGTACGGGGCTCTACGTCCCCGGCGTGGG
>DATJUK010000146.1:0-7033 GCA_035502495.1 Solirubrobacterales bacterium | reverse complement strand
ACGCCCGGGCCCGCACCGTCCGCCGTCCTGTGCCACCGAGGGCCTGCGACGCCGCAGCATGCCCTCGACATCCGGCCCTCGTCGCGAACCGGGGATCGGGGGTTTGGGCTGGGCGGCCGGGGTCGATGGTTTGAAACATGGGGCGGGGTGATTGCGAATAAGGTCCGCCGCATGATCCACCCGATCCCACCCGGTACGCGCGACGTGCTGCCCGACGAGATGCGGGAGCTGCGGCGGCTCAACCGGCGCCTGGTCGACGTCTTCGAAGGCGCGGGCTACGGCGAGGTGGCGACGCCGGCGATCGAATACGACGAGGTGCTCGCGCGCGGCGATCGCCCCTCGTCGGCCTCTCCGTACCGCTTCTTCGACGAGAACGGCGACCTCCTGGCCTTGCGCAGCGACATGACGGTGCCGATCGCGCGCCTCGTCGCCACCCGCTTCGCCGAGGCGCCGATGCCGTTGCGCCTCTGCTACCTCGCCTCCGCCTACCGCGCGGTGCTGCCGCAGCGCGGCGAGATGCGGGAATTCGTCCAGGCCGGGATCGAGCTCATCGGCTCCCCCGGTGCCGCCGGCACCGCCGAGGTGATCGGGGTGCTGGAGGCGGCGCTCGACGCGGCCGGCCTCGACCGCGCCGTGATCGGCCTCGGTGACGCCGACCTCTACCGCAGCCTGCTGGCCGAGTTCGGGGTCGAGGGGGAGGCGCGCGACGCCGTCCTCGCCCGGCTCGCCACCCACGACCTGGTCGGGCTCGAGGCGGCCCTCGCCGACGCCGGGATCGGCGACGTGGCGATCGAGACCTGCATCGCGCTCTCGCAGCTGCGCGGCGGCGCCGAGGTCCTCGACCAGGCGCTCGGGGTCGGCGGCGACGCGGTGGGACGGACGATCGCCCGCCTCAAGGAGACCTACGAGTCGCTGGTCGAGCGGGGCACCGCCGAGCGGGTCCAGATCGACCTCGGCCTGCTCCGTGACCTCGGCTACTACGACGGCGCGATCTTCGAGGTCTACGACCCGGCCCTCGGCCACGTGCTCGGCGGCGGCGGTCGCTACGACGGCTTCCTCGCCAACTTCGGCGTCGACCTGCCCGCCGCCGGCTTCTCCCTCTACCTGGAGCGCGTCCACGTCGCCCAGATGGAGGAGGAGTCACGGCGCCGCGCGAGGGCGGTCGGCTGATGGCGGGCATCGCCGGGATCGGCGGCCCGACGCGGCCCCACGGCAAGCTGACGCTGGCGGTCCCGCGCGGCGCGCTCTTCACCGAAACGCTCGACCTGCTCGACGCGGCGGGCGTCGACACCGCGCCGCTGCGCGGCGACTCGCGCTCGCTGATCTTCGAGACCGACGAGATGACCCTGGTCACGATGCGCCCCTCCGACGTGCCGACCTACGTCGAGGCGGGCGCCGCCGACGTCGGCATCACCGGCAAGGACGTGCTGCTGGAGCAGGCCGACCGGATCGTCTACGAGCTGCTCGACCTCGGCTTCGGCAGGTGCCGGATGGTGCTGGCCGGGCGCCGCGGCGACGAGCGCCTCGGTGAATCCCAGCGCCGCCTGGGAATGATGCGGATCGCGACCAAGTACCCGCGGATCGCGGAGCGCTACTTCGAGGACACCGGCCGCCAGATCGAACTGATCGAGGTCAAGGGATCGGTCGAGCTGGCGCCGCTGATCGGGCTCGGCGACGGCATCGTCGACCTCGTCGCCACCGGCCGCACGCTGGCCGAGAACGACCTCGAGGTGCGCGAGGAGATCGTCGACTGCACCGCCCGCCTGGTCGCCAACCGGGTGGCCCACAAGCTGCGCGCCGCCCAGGTCGACGACCTGACCGCCCGCCTGCGGGTGGCGAGCCGGGCGGCGGACCGATGAGGGACGAGCGATGAAGGTGCAGCGCTTCGAGTGGGCGGGGGCGAAGGCGACCGCGGCGGCGGTGCGCAGCTGGAGCGCCGAGGCGGCGGCCCCGGTCGAGGTCGACCTGATCGGCGGGCTGGTGCGCGAGGGCGGCGACGCGGCGCTCCTGGCGCTGACCCGCCGCTACGACGTCACCGACGGGGAGATCGACCGCATCCGCGTCGACCCGGCGGAGGCCGAGGCGGCCCTGGCCGCGCTCGAGCCGCCGCTCCGCGAGGCGCTGGAGACAGCCGCCGCCAACGTCCGCACGGTGGCCGAGGCGCAGCTGGGCGAGGAGCGCACGGTCGAGCTGCCTCAGGGTCACGCGGTGCGCCTCCGCGAGGTGCCGGTCGCGGCGGCCGGGCTCTACGCGCCGGGCGGCCGCGCCGCCTACCCGTCGAGCGTGCTGATGACGGCGGTCACCGCGCGCGCCGCCGGGGTGGGGCGGATCGCGCTGGCGACGCCGCCCGGGCCGGACGGCCGCGTGCAGCCGGTGACCCTGGCCGCGGCGGCGCTCTGCGGGATCGAGGAGATCTACGCGATGGGCGGCGCCCAGGCGATCTTCGCCTTCGCCTACGGGACCGAGACGATCGAGCCGGTCGACGTGATCGCCGGGCCCGGCAATCCCTGGGTGACGGGGGCGAAGCGGGCGGTCTACGGGACGGTCGGGATCGACTCGCTCGCCGGGCCGTCGGAGCTGATGGTGATCGCCGGCCACGACACCGAGCCCGAGTGGGCGGCCTTCGACCTCTGCGCCCAGGCCGAGCACGGCGAGGGCCCGCTGCTGGTCGCCGCGGTCGAGCTGCACGTCCTCGACGCGGTCGCCGAGGCGACCGAGCGGCTCGCCGCGCTCCGTCCCGGCGTCTCGGCGGCGGCGCCGCTGGCGCTGGTCCACGTCCCCGACTCGACCGACGCCGCCGACCTCTGCAACGCCTTCGCGCCCGAGCACGTCGAGATCTTCGAGGAGGACGCCGCGCTGCTCGCCGAGCGGATCACCACCGCCGGCTGCGTCTTCGCCGGGCGCTGGGGGGCGACCGCCTTCGGTGATTACGCGGCGGGCTCCAACCACGTCCTGCCGACCGGCGGGGCGGGTCGCTTCAGCGGACCGCTGGGGCCGGGCGCGTTCCGCCGGCGCATCTCCACGGTCGCGATCGACAAGGCCTCGGCGGCGGCGCTCGCCCCCAGCGTCGACGTGATCGCCCGCGCCGAGGGCTTCCCCGTCCACGCCGAATCGGCCATGATCCGGCGATGAGCAAGCGCAAGGCGACCAAGACCCGCAAGACGGGGGAGACCGACATCACCCTGGAGCTCTTCCTCGACGGGGTGAGCGAGTACGAGAACGCGACCGGGGTCGGCTTCTTCGACCACATGCTCGACCTCTTCGCCCGCCACGGCCGCTTCGGCCTCAAGGTGAGCGCCGCCGGGGACACCGAGACCGGCGCCCACCACACCGTGGAGGACGTCGGCATCGTGCTCGGCCAGGCGCTCGACGAGGCGCTCGGCGACCGCGCCGGGATCCGTCGCTACGGCTCGGCCCTGGTGCCGATGGACGAGGCGCTGGCGGAGTGCGCGATCGACATCTCCGGCCGGCCCCATTGCGTCTTCCGCGCCGATCTGCCGAAGGCCTCGATCGCGGGCTTCGAAACCGAGCTGGCGGAGGAGTTCTTCAACGCCGTCGCCAACTCGGCGAAGCTGACCCTGCACGTCTCGGTCCGCTACGGCACCAACGTCCACCACATGATCGAGGCGGCCTTCAAGGCGTTCGCGCGGGCGCTGCGCGTCGCGGTCTCGATCGACCCGGAGGAGTCCGGCGTCCCCTCCACCAAGGGGACCCTGAATGAGTGACGGCGCCGCGCGGGTCCTCGTCCTCGATTACGGCATGGGCAACCTGCGCTCGGTCGAGAAGGCGCTCGAGCACGTCGGGGCGCGGGCCGCGATCGGCGCCGACCCGGACGAGGTGCGGGCCGCCGACGGGCTGGTCCTGCCCGGCGTCGGCGCCTTCCCGCGGGCGATGGAGCGGATCCGCGCGACCGGGCTCGACCAGCTGATCGCCGCGCGGGCCGCGGCGGGGACGCCGATCCTCGGCATCTGCCTCGGGCTGCAGCTGCTCTTCGAGAGCTCGGAGGAGCTCGGTGGGGCGGCCGGGCTGGGGCTGCTCCCCGGCCCGGTGACGGCGCTCGAGGCGCCCGGCCTGAAGGTCCCGCACATCGGCTGGTCGCCGGTCCGCTGGGAGCGCGACTCGCGGCTCGCCGCCGGGATCGCCTCGGAGACGCCCTTCTACTTCGTCCACTCCTTCGCCCCTCGCCCGGCCGGCGAGGACGCGCTCGGCAGCGCCGAGTACGGCGAGCGCTTCGTCTGCGCGGCCGAGCGCGACAACGTCTTCGGCGTCCAGTTCCACCCCGAGAAGTCGAGCGCCGCCGGGCTGCGCCTGCTCGCCAATTTCGCCGGCATCTGCGCGAAGGCACCCGCGGCGGCGTGATCCTCTACCCGGCCATCGATATCCGCGACGGCCACGCGGTGCGGCTGGTCGAGGGCGACTACGACCGCGAGACGGTCTACGACGCCGACCCGCTCGACCCGGCGCTGCGCTTCGCCGAGGCGGGCGTCCACATCCTCCACGTGGTCGACCTCGACGGGGCGAAGGCGGGCGAACCGGTGAACCTCGAGGTGATCCGGCGGATCGCCGACGCGGTGCCGTTCCCGATCCAGGTCGGCGGCGGCCTGCGGAACGCCGACTGCGTCGCCAACGTGTTGCGGGTGGGGGCCGAACGGGTGGTGATCGGGACGGCGGCGATGCGCGACCCCGAGTTCCTCGACGCGATGCTGAAGGAGCACGGCGAGCGGATCGTGGTCTCGGTCGACGCGCGCGACGGCAAGGTGTCGCTGGCGGGCTGGACCGAGACCTCCGACGTCGCCGTCGCCGACGCGGTCGCCGACCTGACCGCGCGCGGGGTCGAACGCTTCCTCTTCACCCCGATCGAGGTGGACGGGACGCTCGCCGGGCCGGGCTTCGACCAGCTCGCCGAGGTGGCGGCGGCGACCTCGGCCTCGGTGATCTACTCGGGCGGCGTCGGCACCCTCGCCGACCTCGAGCGCCTGCGCGCCGAGGCGGCCCCGAACGTCGAGGGCGTGATCGTCGGCCGCGCCCTCTACGAGCGCCGCTTCACCGTCGACGAGGCCCTCGCCGCCCTGGCCTAATCTGCCCATGTGGCACTGAAGCGAGTCATCCCATGCCTCGACGTCGACGGCGGGCGCGTCGTCAAGGGGACGAACTTCGTCGGGCTGCGCGACGCGGGCGACCCGGTCGAGCTGGCCGAGCGCTACGACGCGGCGGGCGCCGACGAGCTCGTCTTCCTCGACATCACCGCCTCGCACGAGCGCCGCGAGACGATTGTCGAGCTCGCCCGCCGCACCGCCGACAACGTCTTCATCCCGTTCACGATCGGCGGCGGGATCCGCTCGGTGGAGGACGCGCAGGCGGTGCTAGACGCCGGCGCCGACAAGGTCTCGGTCAACTCCTCGGCCCTGGCCCGGCCGGAGCTGCTGGAAGAGCTGGCAGCCCAGTTCGGTGCCCAGTGCGTGGTTGTCGCGATCGACGCCAAAGCCGAGGAGGGGGGCTGGGGTGTCTACGTGAACGGCGGCCGGGTCCGGGTCGAGGGCCGCGACGCGGTCTCCTGGGCCGAAGAGGCGGTGCGGCGCGGGGCGGGGGAGGTGCTGCTGACCAGCATGGACCGGGACGGGACCAACGATGGCTACGACCTGAAGCTGACCAAAGCGGTCGCCGAGGCGGTCTCGGTGCCGGTGATCGCTTCGGGCGGGGCCGGCGAGCTCTCGCACCTCAGCGAGGCGATCGTCGACGGCGGGGCCGACGCGGTGCTCTGCGCCTCGATCTTCCACTACGGCCACTACCGCGTGCGCGAGGCGAAGGAGCGGATGGCCGCGGACGGGATCCCGGTCCGCCTCTAGCCGAGGTCGGCGGCGAGCCCGTCGACGCCGTCGGAGCCGAGGATCTCGAAGCGCTCCAGTTCGTAGGGCTGCCCACGGTCCGCGTAGCCGCGGATCTCGGTCGTCGCCCCGGTGTACCCGGCGGCTTCGACGGCGGCGATAACCGTGGCGTCGAAGCGCCCCGACGGGTAACAGAAGTTCCGCACCGGCGCGCCGTATTCGCGCTGCAGGATTTCCCGAGAGCCGGCCACTTCTTCTTCCAGCGCGGCGGCGTCCAGGGTGGTCAGGTCGGAGTGATGGATCGTGTGCGCGGCCAGCTCCCAGCCGGCGTCGATCATCGCTTCGACGTTGGAGTCGTAGAGGTCCGACCCTTTCGCCTTCAGGTTCAGGACCCCGGCCCAGCCGTGTTCGCGCAGCTGCGGCAGGGCGAAGGTGAACTGGGGCCGGTAGCCGTCGTCGAAGCTGAGCACGACCGGCTTCGGCGGCAGCCGGCCGCCTTCGAACCAGGCCGCCTCGACCTGTTCCAGGGTCACCGCCTCGTAGCCGTTCTGGTCGAGCCAGTGCAGCTGGCGGTGGAAGTCCGGCCGCGACACGTAGAGCTCCGGGTAGGGGGCGCCGGCGGGCGCTTCGCCGAGCACGTGGTACTCGAGGATCGGCACCGGCCCGGTGTGCGGGCGCCAGTCCCGGCGGCTGCTCGTCCGGCGCTCGGAGGAGCCGCGCACGCGGCCGTGGGAGGCGTAGCTGAGGAAACCGAACAGCAGGGCAAAGAACAGGGCCGCGGCGCCGAGTCCGAGCAGTAGTCGCCTGCCTGCATGTTTCCTCTGCCGGGCCATCCGCGAGCCCGATCATGGTAGGTAGGGACGACGATGCCGGAGACGATCCCGATCGAGCGCCTCGGCGAGGCGGTGCGCGAGGCCTATCCGGAGCTGGAGGCGGTCGGCGCCAGCGCCCGGGACCCCGTCTACCTGGTCGGCGGCGCCGTCCGCGACCTCCTGCTGGGACGGGGCCGGGCCGACGTCGACCTGGTCGTCGAGGGCGACCCTGAGCGCCTGGCCGCGGACCTCGGCGTGCTGCCTTACGCCAACCACGATCGTTTCGGGACCCTGAAGCTGGAGCTCGACGGGCACGAGGTCGACATCGCGACCGCGCGCTCGGAGAGCTACCCGGAGCCGGGTGCGCTGCCGGTGGTCGAGCCGGGCGCGAGCCTC
>DATJUK010000145.1:0-3375 GCA_035502495.1 Solirubrobacterales bacterium | reverse complement strand
GCCATGAGGCGCCCGGGACGCACCTCGGACGGCCGCATCCGGCCGCACCCCCGGTGCGTTCGCACTAATCCCCGCATAGCGGGCACTACTGCGAACGCACCATGCGCAGGGCCGCCCGCCTAGACCCGACTCGTCCCCGTCCCCCGTGCCCGCCCCCGTCCGTCCGCCCACAGGACAACGCCCACCCTCGTTCCTCCGTGAATCGACCGCTAGTAGGTCGCGCGAGGACGGCGCCCCCGGACCTCCAGGGTCAGCAGGGTCAGGGCCACGGGGACGGTTGCCGGAGTCTCGTGGATGAAGAAGAAGAGGAGGTCCCAGGCGCAGCAGAGGGTGGCGGCGAGGAGGGCGCCGCGGAGCTGGAGGCGGCGGTCGCGGGCGAGGAGGGCGCCGAGGACGGCGGCGATGAAGAGGTCGCCGAAGCCCATCAGCGCCACGCCCCAGCTGACCAGCTGCAGCTTCGGCAGGTCGGCCGCCGGGGCCGCCGTGTTGAGGACCGAGTTGGGGGCCTGGAGGAGGTCGGTGAAGACGAGGTAGGCGTCGATGATCGCCATCGCGTATATGCCGAGCTTCACCCAGCGCGACGGCACCACGCAGACCAGGAGCCAGCCGAGGGTGACGCAGGCGAGGGCGCTCAGCGCGAGCGCCGCCGACTGGCCGCCCAGCTCGCCCTTCGCCGCCCAGGCCAGGGCGAAGAGCGGGACGACGAGGAGGGCCAGGGGGGGCCGGGCGCCGTGGACGATCCAGCCGAGCGCCACCGCCGCCAGCGGCGGCACCGCGATCAGCGCCAGCCAGGTGAGGAAGTGGGCCGAGGCTTCGTCGAGGGCGATCGCGCCGATCACCACGACTATCGAGAGCGGCAGCACCAGAGCCCACCAGCGGCCGCCGGCGCGATCGAGCAGGGGAATGCTGAGGGAAGGGCGGGGAAGGCCCACCAGGACGCCCTGGACGAGGCTGAGGGCGCCTATCGAGAGCCAGAAGGGAAGCACCTGGCGCTCCCCGCGCGTCTAGGCCGCCTCGGCGCCCGCGCCCGCCGGGGCGCCGGCCGAGTCGGCGTCGCCGGAGTCCGCCGCCGGCAGGGAGCCGTCGCGCGGCTCGAGCCGGCCCGCGGCGGCGATCGTCCACAGCATCGCCAGCCAGTTGCAGGTGGCGAGGGCGACGTGGACCCAGACGATCTCGGTCGGCAGCTTCAACTCCCACTGGATGTAGCCGACGACCCCCTGCAGGGCCAGCAGCAGGAGGACGACGGTGAGCGGTTTCAGCGCCCGTCGATCGCCGCCCGGCCGGCGCAGGTAGAACCAGACCCCGATCGCCGCCACCCCGTAGATCGCCGCGATCACCGCGTGGCGCTGGACCACCCATTCGAGCGTCGTGCCGACGCCCTCGAAGGTGAAACGCTGCACCTGCTGCCCTTCGAACTCGCCCGCGTGCGGCCCGGAGCCGGTGGCGATCGTCCCGGCGAGGATCGTCAGCTGGCCCAGCGGGACCAGCGCCCGCACCGCCCAGACGCCCTTGCGGTCCCAGGAGCGCCGGCGGTCCCACGGTTCGTAGCGCGAGCACCACATCAGCGCGAATCCGGCGTCCAGCAGCATCATCGAGAGGATGAAGTGCCCCATCACCAGTTCCGGCCGCAGGTCGTACTTGACCACCAGAGCGCCGAGGATCGCCTGGGCGACCACGCCGAGCGGCAGCAGCGCCCCGAAGATCGCCAGGTGCGGGCGGTAGGGGCGGCGGAAGAAGGCGAGCACCGAAGCGGCGATCACGGCGATGCCGAGCAGGGCGGTGACGATCCGGTTGCTCATCTCGATGATCGCGTGCGATTCGAGCGCCGGATGCTGGCCGCCGCCGTAGCACTTGGGCCAGTCAGGGCAGCCGAGCCCGGAGTCGGTCAGCCGCACGGCGGCGCCGGTGAGGACGATCAGCGAGAGTCCGAACAGCGCCAGCGCCGTCACCTGCGCGTAGCGGTGCGGGGAGATCTCGAAGCGATTTCGGAGGCGCGCGAACATATTCAGATGATGACCGGCGCGGCTCGTGGCCGCCCGAGCTCAGCCGCCGGATTTTTTCCCGGCGTTTTCCGCCAGGTATTCGACCAGCTCTTTGATTTCTTCGGGCTGGATCGTTTCTTTGAAGTTCTCCGGCATCACGTTGGCCGGGTAGCCCTGGGCGATTTTCGCGTTCGGGTCGACGATCGATTCTTCGATTTCGGCGTCGCTCTGGCCGGGCAGGACTTCGTCGAGGTCCGGGCCGGTGGTGCCGCCCGAGTTGGCGATGGCGAGGGTGTGGCAGCCGCCGCAGCCGTTGTTGGCGAAGACCTGGGCGCCGGGGCCGCCTTCGACTTCCGGCGGCGCCGCGCCGGGTACGCCCGCGTACTTGCCGAGGTAGGCGGCGATGTCGTTGAGGTCCTGGCCCTCGACGATCTTGGCCGGCATCGAGGCGGCCGGGTTGCCGTTCGAGGGGCGTGGGTCGTCGACCTGCGCTTCGACGATCCCTTCGATCGTCGCCGCGTCGAAGCCGCCGGCTTCGCGCGCCGCGGCGAAGGCGTCGTCGAGGTTGGGGCCGATCGTCGCCGACGTCCCGGCCTGGGCGAGCGCGTGGCAGACCCCGCACTTGGTGGTGAAGAGGACCCGTCCGCGGGCGATGTCGGGGCTGGTGGTCCCGCAACCGGAGATCGCGACGACGGTCGCGACCAGGGCCACGAGGGGGACGAGCAGGCGGATGGGCTTGGAGAGGTTCTGCATACTGCCGAGGCGCGGGGGAGTCTATATGTCGAGGCCCCCGTCACGGCGTTTGCCACCCGCGCCCGAAAGGGTACATTTGCATCGATCCGCACTAGTGGGAATACTCGTCCGGGAGGAGGCAGGTATGCAGGTGAGGGCTGGCATGTCGGAGGTGTCGGTGACGGTGGGTCCGTCGCACACGCTGCGCCAGGCGGCGGCGGCGATGGTCGAGCGCAACGTCGGCGCGGCGCTGGTGATCGACGACGAGGCGCCCGCGCCGGGGATCGTCACCGAGCGCGACCTGCTGCTCTCGATCGGCGCCGGGGAGGATCCCGACGTCGAGCCGGTCGCCGGCCATATGACCGAGTCGGTGATCGCCGCCGCTCCCGACTGGAGCCTTGAGCACGCCGCGGCGGAGATGTCCCGGCGCGGCGTCCGCCACCTGGTCGTCTTCGACGACGGCGAGGTGGTCGGGATCCTCTCGATGCGGGACATCGTGCGGGTGTGGACGTCGGCGGGGGCCACCTCGGAAATGCCGTTGCCGAGTGGGGCGGGGGGCGGGTGAGGTTTCGGGTGGGCGGGTGAGGGTCGGGTAGGGGGCCTGGGCGGAGGCGGGCCGGCGGGATGGCCCCTTCACTCACAACGGCCGGGAGGTTCGTTC
>DATJUK010000144.1:0-7049 GCA_035502495.1 Solirubrobacterales bacterium | reverse complement strand
GAAAACCCGTCAGATAGTCCGGTTTTCGGCCCATCAACATGGAGGTGGAGGGTGAGCTCGGCGCCGGTGATCGGGCGGAGACCGAGGCCCACGGCGCAGTGGGCGAACTCCATCGAGCCCCAGAGGCCGTCGTGGTCGGTCAGCGCCAGGGCCGGGTAGCCGAGTGCGACCGCCGCGCCTGCCAGCTCGAGCGGGGTCGAGGCGCCGTCGAGGAAGGAGAAGGCCGAGTGGGCGTGCAGCTCGATGTAGGGGGGCGTCGACATCCCCGCCTCAGGCCCGCTGGCGGAACCAGCGCCCGTCGCCGGCGTCGCGGAAGACGGTGAGCGCGCGGCCGTCGGCGAGCGCCAGCTCGAAGTAGTGGCGACGCAGCGGCGTCGGCGTCCACCAGCGGTCCTCGACCAGCCACTCCTCCCGCAGCGCCTCGACCGCGACCTTCTCGACCGCCCGGGGCTCCCCCTCCGGATCGACGCGCACCGCCACCGGCCGCGGCGCGTTGAGGCGCCGCGGCCCGGAAATCAAAGGTCTTCCCCGTCGCTGTCCCCGCCCTCCCATCAGATCGCTCCCGCCATCCGCCCGCACCTCCTCAGAGCTCGGGGAAGGGGGTGAGGAGGTCGCGCCGCTCGGGCACGCGCGAGGCGCCGTCGACGGGGAGGATCCGCAGCAGCGCGTCGGCGCCCTGGGCGGCGCGCACCTCGCGCACCGCCGCCCCGAGCCGCCGCCGCCGCGGCTCCGAGCCGCCCACCTCCATCACCAGCTGGTCGGCGGCGGGCGGGCCGAAGCCGAGCGCCCGCAGCCGCAGCGCTTCCGCCGGCCCCGGCAGGTCCTCCAGCCGCGGCACCAGCAGGCGGCGCAGGACCGCGGCGGCGGCGCTCGGCCGTCCCAGCGCCTGGTCGACGCTCCAACTGCCGCCGCCGCAGAGTCGCGCCCCGAGGCGCGCCCCGAGCAGGGTCCGCCCCTTCCGCCCCGGCGCCGCCAGCAGCCTGTCGATCAGCAGCTGCAGCGCCCGGTCGAGCTGACTCCCGGCGATCCCTTCGGGCAGCTCGATCTCCTCGACCAGCTCCTCGTGCGGGATCCGCGGGCGCAGCGGCTCCTCCTCGCCGCGGGCGACCCGCCAGGCGCGCAGGCCGCGCGGCCCGAAGCGGTCGGCGACCTGGTCGGCGGTCAGCTTGCGCAGCGCCCCCAGCGTCTCGATCCCGAGCCGGCCGAGCGCCTCGACCAGCTCCTCGGCCTCGCGCTCCGGCGCCCCGATCCGGTCGACCAGCGCCACCGTCGGCAGCCCGGCGAGGAAGCGGCCGAGCCGCCCCCGCGGCACCACCAGCTCGCCGCGGCCGGCGGTGGCGCAGGCGGCGGTCCGGGTCGGTGCCACACCGATCAGCACCGGTGCCCCGACCGCGGCCCGCGCCGCCGCCGTCACCCCGGCGACCTCGCCGCCGTAGAGCCCGCGCAGCCCGCCGACGGCGAAGAAGGCCTCTCCCGCCCGCTCCGTCTCGACCGCCGCGCCGACGCCCTCCAGCGCCCGCGCCATCGCCTCGGTCAGCTCCGCCGCCGCGACCGGATCGACCGCCGTCCCGACAAGAGCGTGGCGCCCGGGCCGAAGCCCCCCGGAATGGCCCGGGCGCTCAGGAGCCGCCAGGCGACGATCGATGACGCAGGCGATCTCCATGCGAACACATGTTCGCTTTCGAGAGTCTACCTATCTACAGACAAAAGGTTTCGGCAGAGGCCGCCGACGAACTTTTCGAAGGTGGGCAGGTCCCGCGTCTCCTCCTCTGCCTTGAAGTAGGCGCCGGCGAGGACCAGATCATCGGCCACCGCCTCGAGCATCGTGCGGGCGCTGCTCAGCAGCATGTATTCGCTCAGCTCCTGGTTGTCGCGGTCGGCGAGCCAGCGGAGGATGCGCCTCGCCGCCGACGAGACCCGCGGCCAGTCGATCGACTTCGGCAACGGGTCGATCTGGAGGAACCCGGCCCAACGGGGACGGGGCATGTTGAAGCGGATGTATCGCCCGTTTCCCCAGGAGCCGGCGAAGCCGCCGGCCGCGAGGGACTCGGCCGCCTCTTGCACGTTGCGCTTCGTGTAGGCGGCCGCATCGGCGAGTGCCTGAGCGCTCATCGAGTCACTCGTCAGCAACACGCGGGCCACCTCCGACCGCACCCCGACCCCGAGGAGCAGACGCAGCCGAAAGCCGAAGTTGATCGGCAGATCCAGATTTGGGGGCCCTGACTTGCCGCTCGGCCCACCCGACGGTTTCAGGAAGCCCTGGGCGAGGAACGCGCGGTCGGGGTCGGCGACCTTCAGACGGGAGTCGCGGAAGAACGGCTGCGGGTCGGCCTCGCGATCGGAAGGCTCCGACCGTGCCCCCAGCCGTGGCCGGCGGCGGTTCTGGCCGAGCCAGCCCAACACGGCATCGACCAGAGCCCGATCGTCTTCGTCCACGACCAGGTTTCGGAGTCGCTGCACGCTGACCAGGCGTTCGTTGACGAGCATCCAGTCGAGGACCTCGTCGAACAGGCGCGGTTCGCCGCGCCCGACCTCGAAGGTGAGCAGCAACAACGCCTCCGGATCGACCGCCCAGGGGTCGCGATGCGGCGTCGTCGCGGCGATTCCCATCTGCGCCCAGGCGTCCCAGAGGAAGTCGGCGAGCTGCCGTTGGAAGCCGTCCTCGAGCTCAGAGATCGACATCCGTGACCCCCAGGAACTCGAGCGCGCCGCGCAGGTCCTGCGCGAAGGCCGGCGACGGATCGTGCGCGCGGCTCCAGCGCCCGGCCGCGACCAGCTCGGCATGGGTCGGAGACAGCGCACGCAGGTCGGCCTCGTGCTTGCCCGGCCCGCCCGCGTCGACCGCGGCGTAGAGCTTGAAGTGGATCTGGTCGTAGCGCGAGGCGAAATGGACGGCGAGGGCGGGCCCGTAGTCGCGGCGCTCGAGGCGTTCGGCGAAACCCTGCGGAAGGCCGAACTCGAGCAACTTGGTGGGCCCGGGGTTGAGCCATCGGGGCGCGAGCGCGAAGTCGCGGGCGACCAGATCCCGAGCCGCTCGTAGAGGCTCGGGCAGTGGGTCGGCGCCTTCCAGGTCATCGCCAGAGCGCAGGGCGACGATGTCGACGTCGCGGGTGGTCCGTTCGACCAGACCCAAGGCGAGCAGCGCGGAGCCGCCGATCACGACCAGCTCGAAGCGCTCGCCGCGGGCGGCCAGCTGCTCTCCCAGGGCTCCCAGGAGGCGATCCGCGTTATCCGGCGTGATGTCAGACATCCCGAAAGAGGATGTTAAACATCACGAACCGAGCTACTGCAAGAACTCGCCCGCGAGGCGTTCGCTCAGCTCGCGCAGCCGGCGCTGCTGCTGGGGGTCGTAGGCGGCGTCGTTGGCGCGGACCTCGTCTTCGCGGTCGAAGTAGCGGCCGCTGATGCCGTCGAGCTCGGGGTCGTAGGCGAGGCGGAGGGTCGCCTCGAGGCCGCTCTCGAGGCTGTCGATCGACTCGCCGTGCTGGGCGAGCACGATCTTGGTCGGCATGTAGGTGGAGGGGTGGAGGGCGTTGACGGTGACGCCGGAGTCGGGGCCGAGGCGGCCGGCGAGGTCGACCGCGTAGGTGATCTGGGCGAGCTTCGACTGGGCGTAGGCGCGGCGGCCTTCGTAGAAGGTGCCTGCCAGCATCGGGTCGTCGAAGTCGATCGCCGCCTGGCCCCGGGAGGCGACCATCACGATCCGCGCCGGGGCCGAGTGCCTGAGGAGGGGGAGGAGGCGCTCGGTGAGGACGAAGCCCGCCAGGTAGTTGACGGCGAAGCGCAGCTCGATCCCGTCGGCGCTCTCCTGGCGCTCGGGCGAGTCGGGCAGGCCGGAGCCCATGCCGGCGTTGTTGACCAGCAGGTGGAGGGCGTCGAGGGCGGCGATCTCGTCGGCCAGCGCCCGCACCTCGGCGAGGCGGGCGAAGTCGGCGCGGTGGGCGCGGACGCGCTCGTTGCCGGTCGCCTCGACGATCTCCAGGCGCGTCGCCTCGAGCTTCTCCGCGTCGCGTCCGTGGATGTGGACGGTCATGCCCATCGCGGCGAGCCGCGTCGCCAGGGCGCGGCCGAGGCCGTCGGTCGAGCCGGTGACCAGGGCGACGGTTTCGGAGGGGGCGCGGCTCATCGCACCCGCAGGAGGATCTTGCCCGCGCCGTGGCCCGCTTCGGCGTGGCGATGGGCGTCGGCGGCCCGCTCCAGGTCGAAGACCTCGTCGACCTCGATCTCGAGCCTGCCCCGCTCGATCAGGTCGCAGAGGCCGGCGAGGCCGACCGGGTCGGGCTCGACCAGGATCCCGGTGACCCGCTTTTTCTGCGCCGCGGCGAGGTCGCGCAGCTCCGGATCGACGCCGCTCGGCACCGAGACCAGCGTCGCCCCCGGCCGCATCACCGCCAGCGAGCGCTCGCCGTAGCGGCCGGTGAAGTCGATCACCGAGTCGAGTTCGGCGAGGTGCCGGTCGAAGTCGTCGTCGCGGTAGTCGAGCGTCCGCGCGGCGCCCAGCCCGGCGAGGAAGTCGGCCTGCTCGCGCCGCGCCGTCGCGATCACGGTGGCTCCCCGGGCGGCGGCGACCTGCACGGCGAGGTGGCCGACCCCGCCCGCCCCGCCGTGGATCAGCACGTCGTCGCCGTCCTGGACGCGGAGCGTGTCGACGACGATCTGCCAGGCGGTCAGCCCGGCCAGCGGCAGCGCCCCGGCCTCCTCGACCGAGAGCGCGTGCGGCTTGTGCTCGAAGTGGCGCGAGGGCGCGGTGACGAACTCGGCGTAGGCGCCGGCTTCGCGCGGGAACCAGGGCATGCCGAAGACCTCGTCGCCGACCTGGAAGCGGGTCACGCCCATGCCGACCGCGGTGACCTCGCCACAGACGTCCCAGCCGACCGTGAAGGGCGGCGCGCCGAGCACCGAGGACATCCCCTGGCCGCTCCGCGTCTTGAAGTCGACCGGGTTGACCCCGGCGGCGCGGACGCGGACCTGGACCTCGGTCGGGATCGGCTCCGGGGCCTCGACCTCCTCGACCCGCAGGACCTCCGGGCCGCCGAGCTCATGCTGGACGATCGCCTTCACCGGCCCGATCTTAGGACCTGCCCTTGGCCGATCGTCGCGTTCGCTACGTTCGCTTCCCTTGAAGTGGCTCTCCCGGATAGCGGTCGACACCTCGGCCCTGCGCGAGTCGCGCGACTTCCGCCTGCTCGAGGCGGGCTCGCTGGTCACCGGGCTGGGCACCCAGGCGACCTTGGTGGCGCTGCCGTACCAGGTGTTCGTGATCACCGGCTCGGCCTTCCTCACCGGGCTGATCGGCGCCGCCGAGCTCGGCCCGCTGATCATCGCCTCGCTCTTCGGCGGGGCGCTCGCCGACCGCCTCGACCGCCGCCGGCTGCTGCTGATCTGCCAGCTCGCCCTGGTCGTGATCGCGGCGGCGCTGGCGGTGGCGGCGGCGACCGGGCCGCCGCCGGTCTGGATCCTCTTCGTCCTCGCCGCGGCGATGGCCGGGGCCTCGGCGATCGAGCGGGTGGTGCGCGCGGCGATCGTCCCCAACACGGTCAGCAAAGAGCGCCTGCCGGCCGCGATGGCGCTCACCTACGGGCTCTACCAGGTGACGATGGTGGTCGGCCCCGGCTTCGGCGGCGTGCTGATCTCGCTCTTCGGCCTCACCACCCCCTACACCGTCGACGCGGTCAGCTGCCTCGGCATGGCCGCCGCCGCCGCGCTGATGTCGGCGCAGCCCCCGGCCCAGGTCGAGGCCCACGAGCCGGTCCTGCGCTCGATCCGCTCCGGCCTCGCCTACCTGCGCAAACTGCCGGCGGTGACGGCGGGCTTCGTGATGGACCTGAGCGCGATGACCTTCGGCATGCCGCGCGCCCTCTTCCCGGTCCTGGCGCTGACCGAGTACCACGCGGGCGCCGCCGGGACCGGCCTCCTCTACGCCGCCGTCGCGGCGGGCTCGACGGTCGCCGCGCTGACCACCGGCTGGATGTCCCACGCCCGCCGCCTCGGCCGCATCGTCCTCGTCTGCGTCGCCCTCTGGGGCCTCTTCATCGCCGCCGCCGGCTTCGTCAACAGCATCTGGCCGGCCGCCGCCTTCTTCGCCCTCGCCGGCGCCGCCGACTCGGTGAGCGCGGTCTGCCGCTCGACGATGATGCAGGTGCTCACCCCGGACCGGATGCGCGGTCGGGTCAACTCCGTCTTCAGCCTCGTGGTCGCGGGCGGGCCGCGCCTCGGCGACGTCGAGTCGGGGACCGTCGCGGCGATCACCTCGCCCGCCTTCTCGGTCGTCTCCGGCGGGCTGATCTGCCTCGCCTCGGTCGGCCTCGTCGCGGTCGCCTTCCCCGAGCTGGCCGCCTACGACGCCGCCAAGGTCGGCCGCTCCGACCCGGTCAGGCAGGACCTCGAGGAGGAGGCGCTGGAAGCGAGCGAGCTGATCTGAGCGCCGCGAAGGATCGGCAAAGCAAACTCCGATGTTGTCGCGCGCTCCCAGCCGGGTAGCCGTGGCCCATGCAGACGACCCGCGGAGAAGGGCTACGGGCCGGATTCCCCCTCGCTCCGCTGCACGCCGAGCGCCTCGACTTCGGCCTCGACGACCTCCACGACATCCGTGCCCTGGTCGCCGCCGGAGCCGCGGCGGGTGGGATCGAGCCGGGGCGCGCCGCCGACCTCGTGGTCGCCGCCTCCGAGCTCGCCGCCAACAGCATCCTCCACGGCGGCGGCCGCGGGCTGGCCACGGTCTGGGAGGCCGGCGAGTCGGTCTTCGTCGAGGTGGCCGACGCGGGGACGATCGTCGACCCGACGGTCGGCCAGGTCCGTCCCGACCCCACGGTCGAACACGGCCGCGGCCTCTACATCGCCAACCAGCTCTGCGACGAGGTGGCGATCGACAGCAACCCGACCGGGACCCGGATCCGGCTGCGGATGGCGACGGGGACGAGTCGGGTCTAGGCGGGCGGCCCTGCGCATGGTGCGTTCGCAGTAGTGCCCGCTATGCGGGGATTAGTGCGAACGCACCGGGGGTGCGGCCGGATGCGGCCGTCCGAGGTGCGTCCCGGGCGCCTCATGGC
>DATJUK010000143.1:0-7571 GCA_035502495.1 Solirubrobacterales bacterium | reverse complement strand
TAGCTGAGCGATTTGCTCCCCGAGCCGCCGCCGGTGGTCTTGCCGACGATCGGCGCCAGTTTGTCGGTCGAGCTGGCCGGACGGACCCACGCCTCGAGGGTGAATTCTTCTTCGAAGTTCAGTTCCGAGGACGCCGGGACCTTGACCACGTCGTGTTCTGAGCCTTTGAATTCCAGCCCGTCGCCGTAGCGGCCTCTTGCCCATTTGGCCCCTTCGATCGTCCCGGTGTGGCCGTCGCCGGTCACGTCTTCGACCGTGGAACCGGTGCCTTCGTCGAAGGAGTAGGCGGCGACGGGACCGGGAGAGGTTGCGGCGGCCCCGGCGGGAATCGCCGAAATGACCAGGGCGCAGAGCGCCGCGAGGACCGCGGCAAAGAGAGCGATGGCCGTGATCGAGGCGGGAAAATGACGCACACGCGCGTGTCGGATCATCCGGAGGCCCCCAGCAGTCGATGATTGTTTCGGTCGCCCAGAGCGAGCGACGCAAACGTTTTACTCAGCGACGCTTCGGTTTGTCAAAGTGATTCACGGAAAAGATTTCCGGTCTGGTCCAAATCGCGTCGTCACTACCGGAAATTCTCAATGAGGCCTCGATCATCGGGCCAGAGTTGGGGCCTCGAAGGTCCCGTGAAACTTCTCGAAATCGCCAGATACAGAGCGCCCCCAAGGCTGACAACCCGTGCGTGAGCAGCTCCACGCACCTCTTCCCAGGATCCGGGCGACGCCGATGAGGCGCCGAGGCGAGCGTCCCGGCCACTCGGCCACCACCGCCCACTTCCAGGCCGCCTACCCCTTCCTCGGCATGGGCGGCCTCGGTGCGCCCGGCGTCTACGTCGGCACCGATGCCTTCGGCGGCGCCTGGGCCTTCGACCCCTGGGAGCTCTACGCGCGGCGGATCATGCGCAGCCCCAACGTGATCGTCCTCGGCGGGATCTCCTACGCCAAGTCGACGCTGATCAAGACCTACATCTACCGCCGGTACCTCTTCGGCCGGCAGGCCTGGGTGATCGACGTCAAGGGCGAGTACGGCCCGCTCGCCGAGGCGCTCGGCCGACGGACGATCCGCCTCGAACCGGGCGGCGAGGTCCGCCTCAACCCGATCGAGCGCCGCGGCGGCCGCGAGGGCCAGCTCGCCCTCCTGCGCTCGGTCGCCCTCGCGGCGCTGCGCCGCGACCTCCAACCCGAGGAGGACGCCGCCCTGCGGGTGGCGCTCGACCAGGTGAACGAAGAGGCGGGCGTCTTCGAGCCGACCCTGCCGATGGTCGTCGAGGCGTTGCTCCACCCCCGCGAGGCGATGGTCGCCGGCGTCTCGGCCGCCGGTGCCGGCGAGTTCGCCGCCGCCGCCCGCGACGTGGCCCTGGCGCTGCAGCGCCTCTGCGACGGCGACCTGCGCGGTATCTTCGACGGGCCGACCACGGAGGGCATCGACCTCGCCGGGGCGCTGGTCGTCCTCGACCTGTCGGCGATGCGCGACTCCGACGCCCTGGCTGTGCTGATGACCTGCACCGCCTCCTGGCAGCAGGCGATCCTGCGCGAGCGCAAGGAAATCGCCGACCGCGAGGGCGTGCCGATGGCGAAGGTCTTCTGCGTCTTCGAGGAGGTGTGGCGGGTCGCGGCCAACGTCGGCGTCGCCGAGCGGCTGCAGGCGAACTTCAAGCTCTGCCGCGCCCTCGGGATCGCCAACTTCGTCTCCCTCCACAAGCTGACCGACTTCGGCACCGCGGGATCCGACGGCTCGCGGGCGGCGCGGATCGCCCAGGCGCTGGTCGCCGACGCGGGCTGCACGGTGATCTATCGCCAGTCGCCCGACCAGCGGCCGGTCCTGCGTGCCGACCTCGGCTGCTCGGACACCGAGACCGAGCTGGCGACCCGGCTGGAGATCGGGGAGGCGATCTGGAAGATCGGCTCCCGCTCGATGCTCGTCCGGCAACGGATGTCGCGGCGCGAGCGCTCGATCACCTACACCGACGAGCAGATGGGCGTGATCGGCGCCGGGGGCGCGCCGTGAAGGAGGACGGTGATCGCGTGGTCTGGGTCGGCCTGGCGGCACTCGTCGTCGGCCTGGCCGGGCTCTGGGCGACCGGCGCACTGGCGACGCTGCTCGGCGGCGGCTGGGATCCGCTCCCGGTCGCCGAGCTGCCCGCGACCGCGGTCAGGCTCCTCTCCCACCTGGGCGATCCGGCGGCCGCCTGGCCGGCCGGTCGGCGCCGGGCGATGCCCGGCGCGGTCGCCTTCTGGCTCTGCGCGCTCCTCGTCGCCGCCGCGATGGGGCTTGCCGGCGTCGCCGCCTTCCGGGCGGCAGCGCGGCTCGGCGTCGAGTGGCCCGGCGGGCGCCGAGCTCGCGGTGGGCGCGCGCCGCCGACCTCCGCGCGTTGATCGTCCGTCGACCCCAGCCCGGGCGCCTGACCCTCGGGCGCTACGGCCGCTCCCTGCTGGCCGCCGGCGAGCGCCAGTCGGTGATCGTCGTCGCCCCGACCCAGAGCCACAAGACCACGGGTCTCGCGATCCCGGCCTTGCTCGAGTGGGAGGGGCCGGTGCTGGCCACGTCGGTGAAGACCGACCTCCTGCTCGACACGCTCGCCCACCGCGAGTCGAAGGGCAAGGTGATGATCTTCGACCCGGCCCGCACCACCGATCTGCCGCGCGGCCTCGTCGCCGACGACGAAAACGACCAGGCGGCGACGCCCGACGCCTTCGCCGTCCTCAACTTCATCGCCGCTAAGCGGCTGGAGCAGCCGCGCCTCACCGTCGTCGACGCGGTGCACTTCTCCTCCGTCGCCTCGGAGTAGAAGACTCGTGCCTGACCAAACGATTGCGAGAAGCTCTGCACCCGGTCGGGATGCTTATGGAGCAAGTAGCCGAGGTCCCGTCGCCGGCCGATGACTGGTCGAGAGAGTGAGGAGCACTCGGCGAGGCTAACGATCGGCTGCATTTGACTCCATCCACTCGCCGATACGATCGAAGCGGACTCGGACGCTTTTGTGGCTTACGCCGTCGCCAGAATCCCGTTGCTCGAACCCGCGACCTTCTGCAAGTCACACAACCGAAGGCGTCCTTCAGACCCTCTCAAGAGCTGCGAGCTACCGCTGGAATGTGCTGATTTGCAGGGGAAAACTGATGGCAAGCAGTCAGTGCGTCCCGCCGATCCCGGGACGCGAGCCGGCACGAGCTCGTCCCCGGGTGATAAGTGAAACCGGGCGCGATCCTGTGGTTTGGATTCGAAACCCAGGTACCCGACCGGTGTCGGGCCACAGTGCTTGACGGGTTGGGACTCCTGGGACTCGCGCGGATGCGTAGGGAGCAGCCGGCCGGGGGACGGGGCCGACCGTCGGAGGTCTGGGAGCTGAGCGCGCCCAAGGAGTTGGACGCTCTTGAGCGGTGGGTCAAGGAGATGCGCCATCGCCTGGTTGATCACCAGGGGTGATGCGCCGTCGGGAGCGCGGACCGCGCCGGAGCCAGCGTGATGAGGCACGAACTAAAGCGCTTGCCGCAGTGAGTTCGTGGGGTTGCGCTATGCCGACCTGGTCACCCCCTAGCGACGTCCAACTCCAATCCCCGACCTGCGACAGCCCTGCCCCGAAGCCCTGATTCACCCGTCCATGGGCCGGTTAATGCATGGCCTACCGCCGCGAGTTCGGCTACTTTGGGTCCCGGATAGTGGATCCGGGAACGGAATCACGGTTCGCATTCCAGAGCCAAATACTGGACGGGTGTAGAACGCAGCCCTCGGAAATGGCTCTGGAATGGGGAATAAGAAGCGGACGACGGGGGTCGAACCCGCGACCTCAAGCTTGGGAAGCTTGCGCTCTACCAACTGAGCTACGTCCGCGTGACGCATTTCCCGTTCCAGAGCCGCTTGCAGCGGATCGGAACGGGAGCCGATCCCAAACCCTACTAGCCGCGACCGGGCGCGCCGCCGCGGTTCAGTGCTTGTGGGCGGCGGCGTGCTTGCCGGCGTGCAGGGTGATCGTGCGCAGCATGCCGAGTGGCAGCCCCGACTTGACGTAGTGGCTCGGCACCACCATCAGGATCCGCAGGTTCAGCTTGATCGTCTTGCGGCCGTGGGCCAGGCGCTTCAGCTGCGCCTTATTCAGGTGCAGGCGCAGCTTGACCGTCCCTGCCGCGTCGGCCACCCGATGGGCGTGGCCGAGCACGACGAGGCGCCCCCTCGGCGTGACCTTCCCGCCGGGGTGCGCCTTCTTGGCGCCGGCGCTCGAGGCGATCACCGGCGACACCGCACGGACCAGGGAGTACGACGCCGCGCTGCCCACCGCGCGGGTCACGCCTTCGATCTGCTGGTGCTGGATCTTCAGGACTTCCTGCATCTGCTTCTGCAGTTCGGTCGACTGTTTGGTCAGTTTTTCCAAGGTCGGCTGAGAGGCGGCATCTTTTTTCAGCCCGGGGCTCGCCAGCTGTTCGGCCATCTGCTTGGCCAAGAGGTTGTCGACCTGCATCAGGCGGGTGAGTTCGTCGGTCGCCTGCGCGTTCAGACCGGCCCGATTGCGTTCCATTTCGTTGATTTCCGTGCGGAGCTCGCGTAGGTCCTTTTCGTACCGGATCTCGCGTTCTTCGACTTCTTTGCGCATCGACGGGATGATGTCGGGATAGCGCTGTTCCCGTTCGCGTTCCGCCACTTCTTCGCGCATCGACGGGATGATGTCCGGGTCTTCGATCGCCCGCAGGTGCTTGCCGGGCGGCGCGGGCGCTTTGGTTTCCCCTTGGTTGACCCCGGCCTGGACTTCCGTCTTCGGCGCCGGCGTCTGCACCTCGACCGTCAGTTCCGTCGGATAGCCCGAGCCCGGACCCGATTCTTCGTACCCGGCCGGTTCCCCGCCCGGCAGGATGAAGCGGGTCGAGCCGGTGGTGGCCGCATGCGTGGCGTCCCCGGGGTAGCCGGCGCCGACGTTCGGGAAGCCGGCCCCGGCTCCCGGGGCATACTCGACCGAGCAGAAGCCCGTGCTCGGCGCGGTCGCGCTCGAGTGCAGGACGCATTCCTTGCCGAAGGGGAAGAAGCCGCTCGCCGCCGCGAAGGTGACCGTTCCGGTCGGCGCCGTCGGGTTCAGGCCCACTGTGTCGGCGACCACCGCGGTGCAGGTGTCCTGCAGCGTCAGCGCGTCGAGGTTGCAGCTCACCGTCATCGCGGTCCCGTGCGCGCCGGCAGGCGTTTCGGGCGCCTTTTCTTTTTCCGGCGTGTTTCCCTTTTCGGGTTCTTTGGAGCCGCCGCCCGAGATGCGTTTGCCTTTGATTTCGCCGGTGACGTGGTGGATGTCTTCGAAGCTGCCTTCGTAGGCGTTGCCGTCGCCCGCGAGGGTGACGGTCACGTGCGATTCGTAGCTGCCGGCGTAGTGGTCGGTGTAGGTGAAGGTCGAGCCCGAGACGTTGCCGGTGATCGTCCAGCCCACTTCGGGGCCGGTGCCCGTGACGCTGCCGGAGGGGTCCATCGCATAGGTCTCGTCGAACCAGCAGCCGCAGCCGCCCGAGTACACCGACCAGGTGCCGCTGACGTCGGCCGACGGCGCGGCCTGGGCGGCCGGGGCCGCGAGTGCGACCGCGGCGCAGACGAGCACGAGCAGGACTGTGAGACGACGACTCCCCATCGGGCAGGCAAGCTAGGTAACCGGGCTTGGTCGTGTCAACTCGCGACGCTTCGCCGGTACGCGGAAATGCGTAGGTCGTCTCTACATCTGCCGTCTCGACGGGGTGCCCGGGCAGGGCAGGGCGGGCCGAAGCTCGGCTCCTACCGCGAGGATCCCGCGCGGATCACCCGGGCGAGGTCGGCGCCATGGCGGCGCCGGGCGCGATCACTGCGGCCAGACGAAGTGGCCGAGGAAGAAGGCGATCGCGAAGACCACCAGGAGGATCTGCGACAGCATGAAGAGGACCACGCCGACCCAGAACCCGACGCCGATCTTCTCTTCGAGGGTCAAGTCTTTCATCGGCCGGAACCCTATCGCGAAAGCCCGCCGGAAGAGCTCGGCGCCGCGCCGGCCGTTGAGCCGGCCGTTAGGCGCTTTACGTAGTCTCTGAAGTCGTGCGCGCTCGCTCAGCAATCGCCGTCCTGATCGCCGTGGCGCTGGTCGGATTCCTCGTCTACGGCCTCGTCAGCAAAGGCAACTCCCGCCTCGCGGTGGGTGAAAGGGCGCCCTCGCCGGAGCTGCCCAGGCTCACCGAACCGGGCGAGGGATCGCTGAAGGAACACCGCGGCGAATGGGTGCTGGTGAACTTCTGGGCGTCCTGGTGCGTGCCCTGCCGCGAAGAGGCGCCGGCGCTGGTCAAGTTCCAGGGCGAACACGGGGGCCAGAACTTCACCGTGGTCGGCATCGACACCCAGGACATCTCCGACGACGGTGCCAAGTTCGCCAAGGAATTCGGCCTCACCTACCCGCTGCTGCACGACGGCAACGGCGACGACGGCCATGAATTCGGCACCACCGGGGTGCCCGAGAGCTACCTGCTCGAACCGGGCGGCAAACTGGCCTGGGCGGAATACGGGCCGGTCGACGAGAAGATCCTCGAAGACCACGTCGCGCCGCTGCTGCCGCCGGAAAAGAAGACGTGAGCCCGGTGTCCGCCAGCGGACGGGCGGCGAGCGCGGCGGCGCGCCTCCGCCGGCTCGCGACGGCGCTCGCCGTCCTCGGCGCCCTCGTCGCGCTCCTCCTCCCCACCGCCGCCTCGGCGACGAGCGCCTTGCGCACCGAGTTGAACGAAATCGAGGCGGAAGTGATGTGTCCGGTCTGCGGCACCCTGCTCGAGCTCGCCGAATCGCCACAGGCGACGCGCGAGAAGGCCTTCATCGAAAAACTGGTCAAGCAGGGCCAGAGCAAGGACGAAATCAAGGAAGCCCTGGTCGCCCAGTACGGCGACGCGGTCCTCGCCGAACCGAAGGGCAGCGGCTTCAGCCTCTCCGCCTACGTGGTGCCGATCGTCGCCTTCGCCGTCGCCGTCGTCCTCCTCGCCTTCGCGGTCTGGAGGTGGCGCCGCGCCGCCGGCTCGCGCGAGGAGCGAAAACCCGAGGTCGAAGGCCCGAGCGACGAGGACCGCAAACGCCTCGACGACGACCTGGCGCGCTACGACCTGTAGTCCGCAGCGCCGGAGGCGAGCGCTCGAGGGTCGATCGCATGGCGGCCCACGCGAGGGGCGAGGGCTGGAAAGGGACGCGAGCAAGGGACGCGGCCATCTCGGCGGCCCGGGCGGGCTGTGGCCGCCGCCGAGATGGCCGCGTCTCGGGAGACGGCAAGGGCACGGAGCGCGCGGCGAGAGCTCGTGAGGGAGCCGTCAGGAGCCCACGACGAAGCCGCCATGAACGTCACGCCAGCGTGAGGAAGAGGTCACGGAGCCATGCCTCTTTCCAGGCCCCCCAAGGTGCGTTCGCACTTATCACCGCATAGCGGTGATAAGTGCGAACGCACGAGGGCGCCCGGCGGGGCACGCTTGGCGGGGACGCCGGCCCGGGGGTCGCGGCGCGCGGCGGAGTTCCGTCCCTCGCGGGCGGGCCCCGTCCCTTGAGCGCCCGCGGGCTCCCCACCCCCGTGCGTTCGCAGTAATCGCCGCTATGCGGCGATTACTGCGAAC
>DATJUK010000142.1:0-9187 GCA_035502495.1 Solirubrobacterales bacterium | reverse complement strand
CGTCGAGAGGACCCGCCGCGAGGTCGAGTTGCCGATGACCCACGTCATCGTCGACCTCGATGCCGAGCGGGCGACGATCCCGCCGCAGCCGGTCGGCTGAGCGCGACCGGCTTCGCCGAGTCGTCCTGCCGCGCCGGCGCGGCGGGTGTGCGAGATTGCCGCGATGCCGACCGCCGCCGCGCCCGCCGGGATCGAGCTCCACTACGAGACGGTCGGCTCGCCCGCCGACCCGCCGCTGCTCCTGGTGATGGGCTACGGCACCCAGATGATCGCCTGGCCGCACGGCTTCTCCGAGCTGCTCGCCGCCGGCGGCCGCTTCGTGATCGAGTTCGACAACCGCGACTCGGGGCTGTCCTCGAAGCTCGACGGGGTGGCGGCCGAGACCGAGGCGGCGATCGCCGCGGCGGGGGCCGGCGACCTCGCCCTCGCCCGTGAGCTTGCCCCCTACACTCTGAGCGACATGGCCGCGGACTGCCTCGCCGTGCTCGACGCGCTGGCGATCGAGCGCGCCCACGTCCTCGGCGCCTCGATGGGCGGGATGATCGCCCAGCAGCTGGCGATCGAGCGGCCCGAGCGGCTGCTCTCGCTGACCTCGATGATGTCGACGACGGGCGAGCCCGAGTACGGGCAGCCCGCCCCGGAGGCGCTCGAGGCGCTGCTCACGCCCTCGCCGACCGAGCGCGACGCCTACGCCGCCGCGGCGGCGGGCAAGGGCCTGATCTGGGCCTCGCGCCGCTACGGCGACCGGGCGCGGCTGGAAGCGCTGGCGGCGGCGAGCTACGACCGCTGCTTCTATCCCGAGGGGGTGGCCCGGCAGCTGACCGCGATCCTGGCGAGCGGCTCGCGCGCCGACGGCCTCCGCGCCCTGGAGCTGCCGACCCTGGTGATCCACGGGCTCGACGACAAGCTCATCCCTCCCGACGGCGGCGAGCGGACCGCCGAGCTGGTCCCCGGCGCGCGGCTGATGCTGGTCGAGGACATGGGGCACGATCGGCCGGAGCCGCTGTGGCCGGTTCTGACGGAGGCGATCCTGCTGCACACCGCGGGCTGAGGGTCGGGAGGGGCGGCGCGGGGGACTGCGTATCGTGGGGGCATCGCTGTGAAGGCTGAAAAGGACCGGGCTCGCAATCGGCCGCTGCTGAGCGCCCGGGTGGAGACGGTGGAGGCGCTGACGCCGACCCTGGTTCGGATCGTCTTCGGTGGCGAGGGGCTGGGCGGGTTCGAGCTGGGCGAGTACACCGACCACTACGTGAAGCTCCAGTTCCCGCGTCCGGGCGCGCCGGCGGAGGAGCGGCCGAAGGTCCGCACCTACACGGTGCGCGAGTGGGACCCGGAGCGGCGGCTCCTCACGATCGACTTCGTCGTCCACGGCGACGAGGGGATCGCCGGCCCCTGGGCCATGGCGGCCGCCCCCGGCGACACGATCGACCTGCGCGGTCCCGGCGGCGGCTACGCCCCCGATCCGGACGCCGCCTGGCACCTGCTGGCGGGCGACTCCAGCGTGATCCCGGCGATCTCGGCCTCGCTGGCGCGGATCCCGGCGGGCGCCGTCGTCCACGTCTTCCTCCAGGTCCCCGGCCCCGAGGAGGAGGTGGAGCTCGAGTCTCCCGGCGACCTCCACCTGCACTGGCTCCACGGCGACGCCGACGCGGGCCTCGCCGAGGCGATCGCGGCGCTCGACTTCCCGCCCGGCGATCCGCACGTCTTCCTCCACGGCGAGGCCACCTCGGTCCGCCTCGCCCGCCGCCACCTGGTGGTCGACCGCGCCGTCCCCGCCGAGCGCCTCTCCGCCTCCGGCTACTGGAAACGCACCCTCACCGACGAAGGCTGGCGCGAGGCCAAAGCCGCCTGGACCCGCCAGGTCGAGGCCGAAACCACCTAAGCCCTGGCGTTCGTGTTGATGGGCCGAAAACTCAAGCGGAGCTTGAGTTTTCGGCCCATCAACACCGGGGCCTATTCGGGGAGCGGGGCGAGGGAGTTGCCGGGTTCGATGCTCGCGCAGTTCGAGGGGGCGGGGAGGCCGAGGAAGCGGTCGTTCATCCAGGTCATCGCTTCGGCGATCCAGGGGACCGCGGTGCCGATGTGGCCGAGCTCGTACTGCCTGTACCGGACCTTCGTGCCCTTGCCGCAGTACTGACGGGCGAGGCTGCGGACGTCGCCGGCGATCATCACGCCGTCCCCCTCGCCGATCCCCGGCTTGTCGCCCGCCGTCCCTTCCAGCTCGCCGAGCGCTCCCTGGGAGATCTGCAGCGGCGTCGTCGGCGTGCCGCGCGTGCCCATGATCAGCTGGTTCACGGTGTGGACGTAGATCGGGATGCTCTCCGGCGTCGCGTATTCGGGCTTCGCCAGCTGCGCCCAGGTGAGGCCCGGGTACCGGCCGAGCGCTTCGGTGATCGACGCCGTTTCGAGTTCGCCGTAGACCTGTTTGCCGTAGGCGCTCAGGTACGGGGTGAGGTCGATGTGGAAGGCGCGCGAGACGCCGATGATCGCCATCGGCATCACCCCGGCCCAGTCGAGGCTGCCGTCGACGTAGTGCAGGTTGTGGGCCGGGTCGACGAGGACGCCGCCCATCGCCGCGCCGACCAGCTTGCCGTTGACGGAGGGCGCGTAGGTGGGGGCGAGCTCGGCCGCCCACTCGGTGGCGATCGCCCCGCCCGAGTAGCCGATCATCGCGATCTTCTGCGTCTGTGCGAGGCCGGTCGCCGGCGAGGCGAGCGCGGCCTTGAGGCTGTCGAGCGTGTTGGTGCCGTACTCCGGCCCGGCGGCGAAGTCGGCCCGCTCGCCCTCGGTGTCGGCGATCACCACCGCGCGGCCCGCCAGCAGCGAGGGCGCGATCAGCGCCGACTCGACCTGCGGGATCGCCCCGCCGAGCGTCAGCCCGCCGCTGATCGCGTAGGACGGCTCGTCGGCCGGGTTCAAGGAGTCGTAGAAGGACTGGTAGGCGATCACCTGCGGCGCCCCGATGGTGAGCGGCGGTTTCAGCACCGAGGTCACGTCGACGGTCGGTTCGCCGAGCTCGTCGGTCGCCCGGTAGAGCAGTTGGATCGCCTTGACCGGGGTCGGCAGGCCGACCACGTGGTAGCTCAGCGTGCGCGTCTTCAGCACCGTGCCGGGGGCGATTTCGGACAGCGGCTTGGTGCCGGCGTACTGGTAGAAGGGATCTTGTTCCGGGGTCGGGGGTGCCGCCGCGGCGCCCGGTGCGAGCAGCATCGCCGCGGCCAGTACCGTGGCCGACAGCGCCATCGGCAGCCGCAGCCGGGTCGTCATGCTCCAAAGGATGTTCGTGGCCACCGTCTCGCCCTCCCGCGTCGTTCCCGACCAGGACGTTACCCAAAACTGTGTAGAGGTAAACAGATGGAGCACGTGAGGGACTTCGAGGAGATGTACGCGGCGGCGGGGGACGACCTCGCCTCGGTGCCGTGGGCGAACCTGAGGCCGTTCCCGCTGCTGGTCGAGTGGCTCGACGGCGCCGGCGCCGGGGTGGGCGGGACGGCGCTGGTGATCGGCAGCGGCTATGGCGACGACGCCGAGGAGCTGGCCCGGCGCGGCTTCGCGGTCACCGGCTTCGACCTCTCGCCGACGGCGATGGCGCGGACCCGGGAGCGCTTCCCGGACTCGACCGTCGACTACCGGGTCGCCGACCTCTTCGACCTGCCCGGCGAGTGGAGCGAAGGGTTCGACCTGGTGGTCGAGATCCGGACCCTGCAGTCACTGCCGGTCCCGGAGCGCAAGCGGGGCGCGGCGGCGATCGCCGCGACCGTCGCCCCGGGCGGTCGGCTCTGGCTCTTCGCCCTCGGCCGCGAGACCCACGCGGCGCGTGAGACGCGCCCCTGGCCGGTGACCCCCGAGGAGCTCGGCGAGCTGGAGGCGGCGGGGCTCCGCTGGGAGTCGCGCCGCGAGGACCTGCTCGACGCCGACCTCTACGACGTCGTCGGCACCCTGCGCCGGCCCGCCTCCTAGGTCAGTTCGAAGACGACGTGGACCGTCGCCTTCACCTTCGAGGTGCCGGGCTTGGTCGGCGGGGTCGGCTCCGGGGCGCCCTTGGCGGCGCCGCTTTCGGCGGCCGTGTCGAAGGTCCGCGGGCCGACGAATTCGGCGCCTTCGCCTTCTTCGATGGTGATCGCGGCGCCGAGGGTCGCGCCCGCCTGGGTGGCGAGGACGCCCGCCCGTTCCTTGGCCTTGACGAAGGCGGCGGCGAGCACCTTGGCGAACGCGGCTTCTTCGTTGCCGACGCTGAAGCTCGGGCCGCTCACCCCGGTCGCCCCGGCGGCCAGCGCCTTGGTGATCAGTTCGCCCGATTTCGATGGTTCGTGGAGGGTGACCTGGATGCCCTCGGTGGCCCGGTAGACGGTGGCCTTGCCCTTCTGGACCGGCCGCACGTCGATCCGCCCGGTGCGGACGTCCCCTTCGCCGACCCCGGGGAAGGCCTGGGCCGCGGCGATCACCTTGCGCAGGCCGGCGGCGGTCGCGTGCAGCGCGGCGCCGCGCGTCTTCGCTTCGCGTTTCACCCCGAAGCCGAGCTTCGCGGTGTCGTTCGGGACTTTCATCGTGGCCGAGGCGGTGACGGCGACGGTGCGTCCCGTCGCGGCTCCGGCGGCGGTGGGGAGGAGGGCGCAGGCGGCGAGCAGCGCCGCGAGGGACAGGATGAGGGCGGACTTTCGGGTCGGAATCATCATGCCCTCACTACCCTTGCGTCGCCGATTGATCACAGCCCGGCTACGGCTTGATCACGATCTTGCCGAGCACGTCGCCCTCGGCGAGCGCCTTGATCCCCTCGGCGACCTCGCTCAGCGGCAGCACCCGGTCGATCCGCGGCCGGATCCCGGTCAGGTCGACCAGTGAGACCAGGCGCGCCAGCTCGTCGAGCGTGCCCATCGTCGAGCCGACCACCTCGAGCTCTTTGAAGAAGACGCGGCTCAGCTCGGCGGAGGGGTCCATGCCGCTGGTCGCGCCGGCGACGACGATCCGGCCGCCCGGCTTCAGCGAGCGCAGCGAGTGGCCCCAGGTCGCCTTGCCGACCGTCTCGATCACGACGTCGACTTTCTCCGGCAGGCGGGCGCCCGACTCGAAGACGGCGTGGGCGCCGAGCTCGGTCGCGTAGTCGCGCTTGCGCTGCTCGCGGCTCGTCGCCCAGACGCGGAAGCCGCCCGCCCGCCCGAGCTCGATCGCGGCGCTGGCGACGCCGCCGCCGGCGCCCTGGATCAGCACCGTCTGGCCCGGCGTCAGCCCGGAGCGGTCGAAGAGCATCCGGTAGGCGGTCAGCCAGGCGGTCGGCAGGCAGCAGGCTTCCTCGAAGCTCAGGTCCGGCGGCTTCGGCACCAGGTTGCGGCGCGGCACCGCGACCCGCTCGGCCAGCGTGCCGGGATGGAGCTCGGAGAGCAGCGTGCGGTTGGGGTCGGTCAGTTCGCCGCGGGGGAAGTCGGGGTCGCCGAGCACCGCGTGGACGATCACCTCGTCGCCCCTCGAGTCGATCCCGGCGGCGTCGCAGCCGATGATCATCGGCAGACGCTCCTCCGGCAGGCCGATCCCGCGCAGGCTCCAGACGTCGTGATGGTTCAGCGAGACCGCCTTGACCTCGACCAGCTCCCAGCCGTCGGGCACGTCGGGCTCGTCGACCTGCCCCACCTCGAGCGCCGACAGCGGATCCTCCATCGAAGCCGAGACAGCGCGAGCGGCGAGCATCGCGAGGAATCTATCGATCGGCGGACGGGGCGGGGCCGGGGGCTCGGGCCCGGTGGGTTGGGGTTCGAGGGTCGGGGCGCGGCGGCGGGTGCGCGGAGGGCTGGGTGGGGAGGGCAGTGGCGGTGGAGGCGGGCAGTGGTGGAGGAGACGGGCAGTGGTGGAGGCGGGCAGTGGCGAAGGAGACGGGCAGTGGTGAAGGCGGGTGGAGGCGGAGGCGGGTGGAGGCGAGGCGGGTGGAGGCAGAGGCGGGTGGTGGCGTGGAGGCGGGTGGCGGACGGGTGAGGGACGCGGCGGCCCCGCGGCCGACGGAGCCCGGGCGAGGGACGGGGAAGGGACGCGCCCTCCCGGCGGCGGCCCGGGCGGGCTGAGGCCGCCGCCGAGAGGGCGGGTCTACGGGGAGAGGCGTAGGGACGCTGGGGAGGCATCGGGGGAACGGGGGGTCAAAGCGACGAAAGCCGCCAGGGGACGGAAGGCGTCAGGGACGAAAGGCGCCGTAGGGACGGGAGGTCCGTGTCGGCGACGCGCCGATCGCCACCGGGATGTCCGGATCGGCACCCAGACGCGTGCGGATCACGGGGGACGCATGGATCGCCACCCGGACGCCGGGTCGTCACCGGGACGTGCGTATCGACACCGGGACGCGCGGAACTCCACCATCACGTGGCATCCGACACCGCTCTCCCACCGCTCGGCACCGTGCCGTGGAGTGTTGCTCTCGCTATGCGAGACCAACTCTCCACAGGGCGCCTCCTCGGGGCGCGGGGGCACCTCTCCGCCGCCACGACCCGTCCACCCACCTCTCGACCACCTCCCGGGCGGCGGGACGCGCCAAGTCCCGCGTCTCCGTGCCATTCCCCACGGCATGCGCACGTCCCTCCGCACTTCCCCACGAGACGCCCGGGACGCCCGTCCCCCGCCGCCCGGGCCACGAATCACGCCGTCCCACGGCCACCGCCACCGCCACGGCCACGAGCCCGCCCCGCCCCGCCCCGCCCCCTGAGTTCGCACTTATCACCGCATAGCGGTGATAAGTGCGAACTCACGGACGCCGACGAGGCCGGGCGCGACCCGCGCCGTTCCTTCCATGGCCGCAATCGTCTAGGGGCTGCACCGGGATGCTTAGGGGGGTGGCACCTATGGTCAAATTGCCGGTGTCTGGGGATACTCCGCCGACCAATTGCTCCATGAGGAGACCTGAGAGATGACCACCACCAAACATTCGACCCTCAGCGCGACGCTGCGCACGACGATCCTGTTCGCCGCCCTGGGCGGCCTGTTGGTCGTCATCGGCGCGCTCATCGGGGGTCCCCAGGGAGCCCTCACCTTCCTGGTCATCGCCCTGCTGATCAACCTCGGTTCCTACTTCTTCAGCGACAAACTCGCGCTCGCCGCGAGCCGCGCGAAACCGATCGACGAAGCGGAAGCGCCGCGCCTCTACCAGATGGTGCGTGAACTCTCGACCCGCGCCGGGCTGCCGATGCCGCGCCTCTACATGATCCCCAACGACCAGCCGAACGCCTTCGCCACCGGCCGCAATCCGAACCACGCGGCGGTCGCGGTCACCCGCGGGATCACCAAACTGCTCTCCGAGGACGAGCTGCGCGGCGTCCTCTCGCACGAGCTCACCCACGTCCGCAACCGCGACATCCTGATCCAGTCGGTCGCCTCCGCGATCGGCACCGCGATCACCTACCTCGCCTACATGCTGATGTGGTTCGGCGACGACGACAACTCGCCCCTGGGCCTGGTCGCCTCGCTCAGCCTGGTGATCCTGGCGCCGATCTCGGCGAGCATCATCCAGCTGGCGATCAGCCGCCAGCGCGAGTACGCGGCCGACGCCGGCGGTGCCGAAATCTGCGGCAACCCGGAGTCGCTGGCCAGCGCGCTCCTGCGCCTCGAGCAGGGAGCGGAAGCGATGCCGATGCAGGTGAACCAGGCGGCCGAGCCGCTGTACATCGTCAAGCCTTTCTCGAGCAAGGGCCTGGCCGGCCTCTTCTCGACCCACCCGCCGATCGAGGAGCGGGTGCGCAGGCTTCGTCAGATGCGTCCCTCTATGTAGGGCGCAACTCCCGAAGGGCTAGGTCTCGTCCGGTGACCTAAGTCAGCGCCGCGGCCGTCGATTCTGGCGACGGCCGCGGCGCTTTTTTTGGCTCCCACACAGCGCCGCGACGGGTCGCTATACTTTTTGAAGTAAAGCTGATCCGAATTAGGGGATTTGAAGATGGCGACTGGCGCAGGAACCGAGCAGACGCAGGTGATCGAGGAGATCGAACCGTTCGAGGCGGCGCAGGAGATCGAGGACGGCGACATCGTCCTGGTCGACACGCGTGAGCCCCACGAGTACAAGGAGGCCCACCTCGACGGCGGCCGGCTGGTGCCGCCCGCGATGCTCGCCGACCAGATCGAGTCGGTCGCCCCCGACAAGTCAGCCCGCACGCTCCTCTACTGCCGCTCCGGCAACCGCTCCGGCATCGCCGCCGCCCAGCTGCAGGCGATGGGGTACACCGACGTCGCCTCCGTCGCCGGCGGCATCATCGCCTGGCAGGAGCAGGGCCTTCCGGTCATCTCCGAGTCCGGCATGACCGCCGAGCAGCGCGAGCGCTACTCCCGCCACACCCTGCTCCCCGAGGTCGGCGTCGACGGCCAGGTGAAGCTGCTGAACGCGAAGGTGCTGCTGCTCGGCGCCGGCGGGCTCGGCGCGCCGACCGCCCTCTACCTCGCCGCCGCCGGCGTCGGCACGATCGGGCTCGTCGACGACGACGTGGTCGACGCCTCCAACCTGCAGCGCCAGGTGATCCACAACACCGAGCGGATCGGGATGCCGAAGACCACCTCGGCGCGGATCTTCATCGAACAGCTGAACCCCGACGTCAACGTGGTCGAGCACAACGGCCGCCTCGACGCCTCGAACATCCTCAAGGTGATGTCCGACTACGACATCGTCGTCGACGGGGCCGACAACTTCCCCACCCGCTACCTGCTCAACGATGCCTCGGTGCGGTTGCGCAAGCCGGTCGTCTCCGCCTCGATCCTCGGCTTCGACGGCCAGATCTCGACCTTCATGCCCTACGAGGGCCCCTGCTACCGCTGCCTCTTCCCGACCCCGCCGCCGGCCGAGCTGGCGCCGAGCTGCTCCGCCAACGGCGTCCTCGGCGTGATGGCCGGGACGATGGGCACCCTGCAGGCCAACGAGGTGATCAAGCTGGTGCTCGGCAAGGGCGAGCCGCTGATCGGCCGCCTCCTTCTCTACGAGGCGCTCGGCACCACCTTCACCGAGCTGAAGGTCCGCCGCGATCCGGACTGCCCGATCTGCGGCGAGCACGCGCCCGAGATCCCCGAGTCGGAGATGGGCCAATTCCCGGATTACGATCTGTTCTGCGCCGGCGCCGGCGGAGATCGCTGAGCGATCCCCGACTCGACTAGGATCTCCGCCCGATGGCAACCGTCCGCATCCCACCGGTCCTGCGCCCGAAAACCGGCGGCTCGTCCGAGGTCGACGCCGCGG
>DATJUK010000141.1:0-127729 GCA_035502495.1 Solirubrobacterales bacterium | reverse complement strand
GGTCATAGTCGGCGCCCAGTGGGGCGACGAGGGCAAGGGCAAGATCACCGATCTGCTCGCCCAGCGGGCTACCACCATCGTCCGCTTCCAGGGCGGCAACAACGCCGGCCACACGATCGTCCGCGGCGGCGAGACCTTCGCCTTCCACCTGATCCCGTCGGGGATCCTCCACTCGGAGAAGACCTGCGTCATCGGCAACGGCGTGGTGGTCGATCCGCGCGTCCTGCTCAGCGAGATCGACGGGCTGAAACGCGCCGGCGTCTCCGTCGCCAACCTGAAACTGTCGGCGAACGCGCACCTGATCATGCCCTACCACGTGCTGCTCGATACCGCGAGCGAGACGAAACTGGGGAAGAACTCGATCGGGACGACGCGGCGCGGGATCGGCCTCGCCTACGCCGACAAGGCGCTGCGGCTCGGCATCCGGGTCCAGGACCTGCTCGACGAGAAGATCCTGCGGACGAAGATCCGCGCCGCGCTCGAGCCGAAGCAGCAGGCGCTGCGCGAACTCTCGGTGCAGCGGCGCAAACTGCGCAAGGAAGCCGGCGACGAAGCGAAGGCGGCGGCCGAGGGCTCGATGGGCGGGGTCGTCGACCCGCGTCCCGACCTGCACGCGATGGTCGAGGAGCACGTCAGCTACGGCCACCGGCTGGAGCCCCACATCGCCGACACGGCGAAGCTCTGCTGGGACGCGCTCGACGGCGGCGAGACGGTGATCTTCGAGGGCGCCCAGGCGACCCTCCTCGACCTGGACCACGGGACCTACCCCTTCGTCACGTCGTCGAACCCGATCGCCGGCGCGGCGACCGTGGGCGCCGGGGTCGGGCCGACCGACATCGACGAAGTCTGGGGGATCGCCAAGGCCTACTCGACCCGGGTCGGCGCCGGGCCGTTCCCGACCGAGCTCCACGACGAGGTCGGCGACCAGATCATCGAGCAGGGCCACGAGTACGGGACGACCACCGGGCGCCGCCGCCGGGCCGGCTGGCTGGACCTGGTCGGCCTGCGCTACGCGGTCCGCCTCAACCGGATGGACGCCTTGGCCGTCACCAAGCTCGACGTGCTCCGCGGCATCGGGCCGCTGCGGGTGGCGGTCCGCTACCGCTCCAAGGAGGGCGCGATCCTCGACGAGTTCCCCTACCACCAGTCGATCCTCCACTCGGCGACCGCCGAGTACGAGGAGCTGCCGGGATTCGACGTCGACATCACCTCCTGCCGCACCGCCGCCGACCTGCCGACCGCGGCGCGCGACTACCTCGGCTTCATCGCCGAGTACGCCGGCGTGCCGGTGAAACTCGCCGGCGTCGGGCCCGATAGCGACCAGGTCGTCTGGATCGACTAGCCGCGCCGACGACCGGCGCGGCCGCCGTCCAGTGGGTGCTATCCTCCCCGTTTAGTACAACGGTTTCTGAGTGTAGGAACCGTCTGCTTCATCGAACTTTCAGGGACGGGAGGGCGAGGTTGAGCATCAGGACGCCGCAGGCGGGGGTGCCATGGGAGGACCCCGCGAGCCTGCGTCACTACGGGCGCCTCAAGCCGGGGCCGAGCCAGCCGCGGCCCGACGTGATCGCCAGCCAACGGGCGCGGCTGCAGCGGGCGATCGTCGAACTCGCCGCTCGCGACGGCCTCGACGCGGTGACCGTGCGCCGGCTGACCAAGCTGGCCGGCGTCTCCACCGCGACCTTCTACTCGCGCTTCTCCGGCACCGACGACTGCCTGCTGACCACCTACGAGGAGATCATGGCGAGCGCCGCCCGCTCGATCGTCGACGCCCGCTCGCCCGACCTCGGGCCCGCCGAGCAACTCGACCGGGCCCTGCGCGTCCTGCTCGCCCGCCTCCTGGCCGACCGCGACGTGGCGCGCTTCGTCCTGATCGAGATCTACGGCGGCGGCCCCGCCGCGATCAGCGCGATCGGCGACAAGGAAGGGGAGCTGGCGGCGGCCCTGCGCGGTTGCGTCGACCGACGCGGGCGGCGGATCCCCAAGGTCGCCGTCGCCGCGATCATCGCCGCCGTCCTCCACTGCGCCCGGGCCGAGCTGATCGACGCCGCGCCGGAGGAGGCGTCCACCTTGATCGACGCCCTGGTCGAGTGGGCGACGGACGTGGTCGAAGGGCGCGACGAGGTCGGCATCCCCACCGCCGCCGCGCGCCGGGCGTCGCCCCTGGACCCGAGCTGGGCGCCGGGCGGCTCGGCGTCGGCCGGCCGCGACGAGAGGGGGCTGATCGAGGCGGCGATCCTGCAGCTCGCCCTGCCGGACGGCTTCCGCGCGCTCGACCCGGGCAAGGTGAGCTCGGCCTCCGGCCTGCCCGCGGCCTGCTTCCGGCGCCACTTCGGCACCCTCGCCGACGGCTACCTCGCCGCGATCCGTCGCACATCGGGGTCCTTCTTCGCCGAGCTCACAGCCCAGACGGACCCGGCCGCCTCGGCGCGGACCTCCATCCGGGCCGCGCTTCACAAGGCCTCGCGCCGCGCGGCCTCCGACCCGGCCGCCGCCCACCTCACCTTCAGGCAGGTGATCGAACCCGGCGTCGCCGGGCTCACATGCCGCGAAACCCTGATCTCCGAGCTGGCCCTCGCCTGCACCGACGGCCCGGGGGCGGCGCCGTCGATGCGGGTGCGGGCGGAGGCGCGGGTGGCGGCGCTCTGGGAGGCGCTCGCCCAGGGGGCGCAGGCGACCGCCGGTCGGCGGCCGCGCGCGGCGACCGCCGATTAGCCCTCCGGATCCGGCCGCCGAGCTCGCAGATCCGACCGGATAAGAACTCCTTCGTTTACTCTCCTGGGCGTGTCCGAGCTCGCCAGAGGCTCCGCCGGATCGGGAGGTCGGTTGCCGCGCGGGCGCCACGGGCTGCCGCGCGAGGCGGTCGCCGATGCGCAGCGGGTCCGCATCCTCGCCGCGATGGTCGAGGTGGTAGCGGCGCGCGGGTACACGGAGACCCGGGTGGTCGACGTGATCGGCGCCGCGGGAGTGTCGCGGAAGACGTTCTACGAACTCTTCGACAGCAAGGAGGACTGCTTCCTCGCCGGCTACGACATCCTGCTCGGGCGGGTGCTCGAGGAGGCCGAGGCCGGGTTCGCGACGGACGCCGAGGCGTCCTGGCCGGCGCGGATCGAGGCCGGGCTGCGGGTGGTGCTCGGACACCTGGCGGCGCACCCCGAGGAGGCCCGCTTCGCCCTGGTCGAGGTGCTGGCGGCGGGACCGAGGGCGCTCGCCCGCCGCGACGCGGCGCTCCGTCGGTTCACCGGCCTGGTCGAGACGGGGCGCTCGGAAAGCGCCGCCGACCTGCCGGGGAGCACCGCGCAGACGATCGCCGGCGGGATCGCCGAGCTCCTCTACAGCGAGGTCCTGCACGGGGAGGCGGCGCGGCTGCCGGCCCGCCTGCCGGAGCTCGTCTTCCTCGTCGTGCTGCCCTTCCTGGGCGCCGAGCGGGCGGCCGAGGAGCGCGCCCGCGCCCGCGCCGCGTAGGCGTCCCGGCACGCCCTTACAAGGCGTACCGAAAGCGTGCGTCCCACCGCTTCTTTCGGCCGATTCGCGGGTTTATGAAGTGGGAGGCGGTGGTATACGTTGACCCGCGCCCAGACCGTTCCACGGTTTAACGCAAGCTTTCGACGGCCAGGGTCCCCGATGGGCCGGCCGCTAAAGGAGAGATATAGGGATATGCGCAAACACGTGCTGATTGTTCTCGCCTTGGGGGCACTGGTCGCCGTCTCGGCGGTCGGTATCGCCACGGCCGCGGGAGGCGAAACTCCCGTCACGGTGAAAGTCGGCAACCTCGAACTGACGGCAAACGGCGGCTTCAGCCCGAAGGCGCTGTCGAAGACGAAGCAGACGCCGATCTCGCTGAAAGCCTCCGGTGAAATCAAAGAGGCCGACGGCAGCCATCCGCCGGCGATCCGCGAAGTGATCCTGGAAGCCGACAAGGCGGGCCAGGTCCACCTCAAGGGCATCCCGACCTGCAAGTCGGGTCAGCTGCAGGCGACCGACACGTCGGCCGCGAAAAAAGCGTGCAAGTCGGCGCTGATCGGCGAAGGTATGGCGACCGCGCAGGTGGCTTTCGCCGAACAGAAACCGATCAACGTCAACTCGAAGATCCTGGTGTTCAGCGGTGGCGAAAAGGGTGGCAAGGCGATCATGTACGTCCACGCCTACTTCGCCAACCCGATCTCGGGCGCGATCGTGACCACGGTGACCATCACCAAACACAAGCACGGTCGCTTCGGCACCCTCGCCGTCGCCAAGATCCCACAGATCACGGGCGGCAGCGGCTCGATCACCAAATTCAACCTGGAAATCAAAAAGAACGTGGGTGGGAAGAACCCGATCAGCTCCACCTGCACCGACGGCAAGCTCAAAGTCCACGTGCTCGGCAAGTTCGAAGACGGGACCAAGGCGGAAACGGAAATCATCCGCCCCTGCACGCCGAAGGGCTGAGTTTCAAGGCAAAGCTCTCCTGACGAGAGCAGAAGTAGCGAGAAGGGCGGCCTCCGGGCCGCCCTTCTTCGTGGCCTGTCCCGACCCCGATGACACACAGGCGAAACTCCTAGAAATGGGTGGAAAGGTAGGAACTTCCTTCCATATAGTGGAGGTGCGGGGAAGGGAAGAGTCGAGGTCCCAGGGAGGCAGCGATGTATGACGGATCCGCGATCGCAGCGGCCGAACTTCGCTTTCGGGAGGATCTGTGGCGGACGGCCCCGACCGATGCCGTGCAGGAGGCCGAAGTCCGGATGCGGCGCTTCGGCCCGATCCTCGCCACCGTCTTCGCCGACCTCGCCAAGGTCACGTTGGTGAACATGATCCTCGGCGCGGCCGAGCCGGACGCCGTCGCCGACGGGCATCTGGCCGCGGCGATCGAATGGCAGCGCGCGCGGGAGGTCGACTACCGGATCTCGGTCTCCGACGATCGGCCCGGGACGGCGGCCGCCGAGAGCTGGCTCGCCTCGCGCGGCTACGAGCGAGGGTCGGCGATGCGGCGCTACCTGCGCCCGACGACCACGCGGGTCGCCGACCCCTCGGGCCGGGTGACGATCCGCGAGCTCGGCGCCCTCGAAACCGAAGGCATGAGCCACATCGTCGCCAAATCCCTGAAGCTCTCCAACCTCGCGACCGTCCTCATCATCGGCCTGCCCGACCAGGCGGGGTGGCGCTGCTACGCGGCCAAGCTCGACGGTCGCGAAGTGGCCTGCGGCTCGATGCTCACGATGGGCAAGCTCGCATTGCTCGCCCTCGACGCGACCTTGCCGGCGGCGCGCGGCAACGGCTGCCACACCGCCTTGATCGCGCGCCGCCTCGCCGACGCCGCCCGCGCCGGCTGCGAGAGCGTCGTCGCCGAAGTCTGCGACGGCCATCCCGCCACCCCCGCCGCGATCGCCAACCTCACGAGGGCGGGATTCCTCGAGGTCCCGGGGGCGACCAACTGGCGCCGCCCGATCGGCATCGGCTGAGGCCCGAGCCGGCGCGCCGGCGCCCTCTCCCCTACCCTTTCCCGATCGTGATCCGCCGGTCGATCCCACTTCTCGCCACCCTCGCCATCGTCCTCGCCGCCCCCGCCTCGGATGCCTGGGCCGCCTCGACCCCGAACTGGGCGCCGAACGTCCCCTGGGGAGCGGGCTGCGAACCGGCCCCGAGCCCGGCCCTCCGCACCGCCGCCAACTGCGGCGCGACCCTCGTCGACGGCGAAGCGGTCCCGCCCCCCGGCGCACCCCCCGCGGTCAAGCGAACGATCGCCGCGGCGAACGAAATCGACGGCAAGCCCTACATCTGGGGCGGCGGCCACGCCAGCTTCTTCGCCAAGGGCTACGACTGCTCCGGCGCGGTCAGCTACGCCCTCCACGGCGCCGACCTCCTCGGCTACACCCAGGTCAGCGGCCAGCTGGCCCACTACGGCGCCCCAGGCCCCGGCCGCTGGATCACCATCTACGCCAACGCCGAGCACGTCTTCATGGTCGTCGCCGGCCTCCGCTTCGACACCCGCAACGACCCCGAAAAGGTCAGCGGCCCCCGCTGGAAGATGGCCGCCCCCGAAGCAAGCATCCTGCCGAAGTTCGCCGTCCGGCATCCGGCGGGGCTGTAGCCAGGGGCGAGGACTGCAGCGCGTAGGCGCGCGGCCGACAGGGCCGCACGCCTACGCTGCCAAACGGTCTTCTGGTTACTCAGAAGAAACTAATGACCGTTGACCGACGCGACCGTAGCCAGGTAGATCGTGCCTTGTTCGAGCGCAGCCACATTCTTGCCTGCCGCCGACGGCACGCCGACGCTGGCGTTGATGATCGGGTCGAGAATGTATTCCGCCGGCCAACCGCCGCAACCGCTGGCTTCAGGCGCTCCCCAAGCGTTGTCGACCATCCTGACCCCGCCGACAACGGCGATTTCGGAGTGTTCGCGCAATTCAAAGGTTTCGTATTCACCTTTGATCGGAGCGGTACCGGCCGGAGGCGTAGTTTCACCGGTCGTCAAATTCCAATTGATCGGTGAGCTCGAGGACCCTATGTAGCAGCTGCTTCCGAGCAGCGGGTTTTCGAGATGTACTTTCACCGGCAGAACAACCGCGACACCTTCTTCGGTGATCAGATTGACTTCGCTGACCTTGATTTCGCTCGCGGGACGAGCGAGTTCGACCGTTGCATTGACGCCGGTCAGCCCGTTTTCAAAGACGGCTTCGCATGACACGCGCAGCCAGGAGAGGCTGATTTCTTTGCAATTTACGAGCCCGGTCAGGCCCCCCGGAACCGGCTGAGGCGTTTTCGAGAGCGTATTTCCATTCGTCGCGCCGAAGAAGGTGCTGAAGTGCGCGACCGGGGTGGAGACTCCTCCCTGCAGGGTCACCGTATTGACAATGGGAACGGTTTTCTTTCCCAGTACAACTTTTCCGCCGGCAGTTTCCGAGACCAGGCACTTTGCCACCCCAGCCGTGGTCGACGGACAGTAGTTGAACCGAGCGAATTCGCCCGAATGCGCCGAAGCGCTTGAGACAACGCCGAACAGCGCGCATACCGTCAGAAGCGCCCCCAGCGATAGCTTTCTTGACCTCTTCATTGGCTTGCCATCCTTTTTTTGTTTCCTAATGGAAAGGCTGCTGCGGGCCGGATAACCAACGGCTGGACGTCGCAGACGCGCGTCGGTCCTACAGCTTTGGTGACCCAGCCTGTTCACATAGCGCGCTGCTCCCTGCAGCGTTCGGCCCTACCCGCTCGCCTTCCCCTTCGTCAATCCCTGATCCCACGCGACTGGCGTCCCTTCTCTCGCACGGAGACATGCATGCGCGGATAACAACTACTCAGGGAACTTAGTTGGACAATACCGCACGAGTACCGACCGCTGTCAACAGTCTTACCGGACAAAAGACAAGTATTGGGTAGCCGCAGGCCGCCTGGTGACGGCCGTTGCGGATCAGCGCGCGGATATGGACCCTCCGCGACAGTGAGTCGGCTGCCGAGGCACTTCTCTTATGCCTGGGAAGCGCGGGGCGACCGTGCAATCTCGGACGTCACGGTCCCATCCTCCGCCCAGTTCTCAGCCCCACTATTCGAGACTGCCACTGCTTTACGGGCGGTCGTGACCGAAATCCCGACCGCCCCATTGACTGCATGGAGGACCCGGGCGTCTCCGCGACCCGGGCGCCCGGCGCCCAAGCCTTGGCAACCGGCTCTCGTGGACTTCGCAACTCGGATTCGACGGCGTGCAAATTGCACCTGAAGTCAGGGTCGATCAACGTTCCGCGTGCACGCCAGCGGGCGATCGCCTCGATCTTCGTGCTGCTTCAACATTTCTGTCCCAAGGGCAGTGTCTCCACGCAGTCCCCGGTCACAGAGGGACTTTTCGTACCGCTCAGTAACGGCGACGCATGTAGTCGCCGCAACACGCCTGCGGGGTACAGCTGGCTTTCCTCGCGTCGCCTGATGGTGTGCGATTACAGACATCCTGTCGGCCATACCAACGCCAACAGCGAGCAAACTCCGAGACAAGGTACTTGCGACTCAATGGACAGCGGCAGGGAAAATCGCCGCCATACGTAGGATCCAGCTTCGCGGTGGCCAGTTCTTGGACTTTGAGTACCTTTTACTTCTTCTTCTTATCCCTACAACTGTTAGCGATTTTGATATTCAGCTGCTCGACCTTACCGCTCTGAGCGGTAAACCGAGCTTGCCCACGCTGGGGCTCCTTACACAGATTTTCCGAGTTTTCAAGCAAGGAGTACTTCTTGCCGCCCTTCATCTGAAGGACGAAACGGCTGACGGCAGCGTCAGGCACCGCTTCAAAGGTGTTCCGGATTCCTCCGTTCGGACCGGTGTCGATTTTGCCTTTGAGCAGGATCCGAATCTGGCCGTTCAGTTCAGCTATCAGAGCCGGGAGCTTGTAGCCAAAGCCACCGACTAGGTAGACACGCCCCTGAAGCGGCTTTTCGAGCAGCGGAGTCCATGCCTTCACACGTCCGTAGACGGAGGATTTCGGACACTTCCCTTCCAGAAGCACCGGTTTGGTGCAGGTCTTGTTCAAGTTGCCCTGATCGAGAAACTCGGAGTGGGGGAGATTGACCTGAGCACGGGCAATATTTGCAAAGAGGCCCTTCTTTGGATACGTCACGACAGCCTTCAAGGCAGGGTGACCGGTCCGCTTCGTCGCTCCCTTGAGGCTGATCTTCAGCGAAGGCTTGAAAGCCAACGATTCGCATCCGGCTACCTGGAAATGAGACTGCGGATGCGCGTACGCACCGGCTATCGAGGTGATCGACGAGGTGATCTGCATCGGTTCGCAGCTGGTCGGATTGACGACGAATTCGGGCCTCGAAGCCTCGACTCGCAAATCCCGGTAGGTGATCGGAATGCCTTCCAGAATCTGCGGCAGAGGATCAGAGGTCGCGGTGACCTCAGCCGAAAACGGGTCGACTTCCAAGGCTACCCGGACCGTGATGACGCCTAGGTCGAAAGGCCCGGCTTGTGCTGGCACTTTGGCCACCAAGCTATATGGCGCTCCGTGGTACGGACCGGCCAGATATAGCGCGGTTGGTGCCTTTCCTGCTTCCGGTATGTAAAGGGGTGAAGGACCTGAGCCCACCCCGGTGTTCGTGGTTCCGACCTGTGAAGCCACTGGACAATCTCCGGACACGGCCTGTGCATCAGGGCAGAGTGGAACCTCGGCAAGCTTCGCCACTAGTCCCCGTGGGAGAGTTGCGACGATCCGAGCCAGATTTTGTTCGCCCGGCTCACGCGTGACGCGAAGCGTGAAGCTGGAGAACCGTCCTGCCACGGGATTCGCCGCTCCGGCCTGTAACTTGGGCGCAAAGCCTCCACCCGAGCATCCTTCATTCACACTGAACGAAGAAGTCATAGCCACCGGTACAGCCGATGCCCACGACGTCAGTTCGCTCTTGATGCCGTAGGTTCCACAGCTAGGCGGCGTAACCAGCGCGGCCCTTGGGCCCGAGTTGAGCGTCACCGTGAGATCCGTAAATGGTAGCTGTGGATTATTGTCGAAGGTCACCGTCAGCCGTCCGGTCACCGGGTCAGCATCGACCCGGCCCGGCAGCTTCACCACAATTCCTTCGCCTTCGACCACCAGGTACAGGGCGAGCAGAGTGCCAAATGGATTGCTCTTCTGGCTGGCCAGATATAGCGATCCCTTGAGAGGCGATGCAAGCAACGGGCTGAGTACTTCAGCAGTGCCCACCTTAGACGCATCGGGGCAGTCGGCTGGCGCGCTGGACCCGATGGCGATCTGGAGAGGGTTGCACGCGCTCAAACCGGTCGCTGCGGCGCTGTTCACGGTCATCCCGACGGGTAGGTCGACCTTGACCTTCTTCAGGGCTGCGGTCGCCAGTCCGCTCACGTTTGAAGTTTGTGGTATGTGCAGGTGGAATACCAAGCCAGTCGGCGATTCGGCGCCCACACTGGTAGGCCGGACCTGGGCGGCCGGCGCAAACGCCAGACGGCCGCATCCGGTCACTCGGAACGGAACTTCTTCCGGTCCCGTGATGTTCGTGCTGGCCGTGGCCGCTTCGCGGTCCGGTGCTTCGTCCCACGGGGCCGCCGTAGCCGAGATTTCCAAAGGTTCGGAGCAGGCCGTCGGCATGGTGATGAACGGCGTACTATGAAATTCCACTGCACATCCGCCATTCGGACAGCTGGGCCCGACGCGTTCCGGATTGTGTCGTGGGTCGGATGGATTTCCCCAAAGACGCAATCGCACCTCCCATATCGGGATCTTCTGGAGAATTTCCCGACTGGCTCCAACAAGGTGGAACTGTCCGTCGAGTCCACCTTGGACACGGACGAACACGTTTCCGACTTCAAAGCCCAGTTCAGCAGGTACCCCGGGGGCTGGCTCCAAGGCGTACAGCGGCTCGCCAATGAGTTCCGGGGAGACCCTCCCAAAGCTCGAACCTACTTCTACCGTGCCCACTTGACTGCTAGCCGGACACTGAATTCCCCCAGTTTCCTCACCAAACTGTGCCTGCGCACACATTTCCCCTAGGCGGGGGTTTATCACCAGGCCAGATGGGAACGAAAACGAGAGGTTTCTTACAGCTCCGCCGCCCGGAATAAGTCCTTCGGGCAGGAACGCAACGGGAAATCCCGCCCGAAGGGTTAGGCTGAACGGCGTAGACCCAGCTTGGCTCGCTGGCGATCCGTCTTCCATGGCAACCGACGCAGCGATGCCTTGCGCGCCGGGCAAGAACCCGAATGGCGGGGTTTCTGCCGAAATCAGCGTTGGGAGCGAAGTGGAGGCGTCACCTGCTCCGCCTCCGGAGACCGACACCGTATTGATCACCGTGCTCCCCGCGATGTCAGAGGAAATATTCAGCGGGATGTCGATGACGGCTTGCCCTCCCGGCGGCAAGGCTTCATTGGTGGCGCAGGTGACCGTCCGCCGGTCAGTGCTCACCGCACAGGACTCCTGAGACACGATGTTGAACACGTAGACCTTGATGGTGGCCGGCGCGTTCTCAGAAGCCGTAATCCCTGCGGGCAGTGAGTCGACAATTTTCACTTCGCCACTCGTGGAGGCTCCTCCGACATTCGAGGCCACGGTCTCGAAGACCGGAGCAACGGGGCGCGTGCTGCTCCCCGAGTCGGCCCCAGGAGGAAGATTCGTGGGCAAGCTGTTCAACGACAGGTGCCAAGCTGCTGCAGGGGCGGCACCGGCTTGACCTGCCATGCTGGCCCAGCCGACAGCAAATGCGACCAGCATCAGTAGCAGCTTGCGAACCGCCTTCACGGTATTTGCGTTGGGGGAGTTCACAGGCCACCTCCGACACTCTCGGCATCAACGTGCGCTGCAGGAATCTCACGCGCTGCTAACCGTCTGTTGTGCTGGTTTTGTCTTTTTTTTGACTTGTGACGAGCTCTTTGCTTTTTTGGTCGGTGCTTCTTTTTGTGCTTATGTTGCTTGTGCTTGATATTGCCCGGACCCCGTAGTACTTCAGTACTGGGGGCAGATACGGGAGGCGTGCTCCCATAGGAGCCTTGGCAAGCTTCGCCGTTGCATTGAGCGCTTGCCGGTGGGTGTTGGCTGGCGAGACCTCCCCCGACCCGGGCGTCGTATATGTCCATGGCTCCGGCAGTATCGACAGGGACAAGCTGGGCCTTCGTGAAGATGAACGCATTCGATCCGGTTTCGTCAGCTCCGCCAAAGAAGCTCGGCGTCGCTTCCTGACCAGTCGAAAGCAGGAACAGACAGCCGCCGTTCGCTTCAGCTTCTCTGCATGAAGCGTTGGACGGAGATGCCGCCTCCCACTCGTAGACGTCCTGGCAAGGCAATGCGCCGTAGAGCGTCGCCAGGCCTCCTGGGCTACATCCACCGACGCCGTTCGTGTCTCCGGCGACCAAGGCCTGTGGCGTCTGGAAAAAGACTGCTTTCCCGTCCGCCGAGAGATTAGCCGGGAGCAGAGCCTTCCTCCCGTTCGCAAACGTGGCGTTCACGCCGATGTTTTCACTCATGAGTGATGGAGCGCCCACGGCTTGCACGCCGGTCGGGTCACAGGAGATGCAATCCAACTCTCCGGTCGGCGCATAGTAACGATAGAACTGAGGACAATGGTGGGCTTCATTTCCTCCGACGGCCACTGCGCATTCCGAGTTGTCGGAACCCGCGAGGCTTTCAAAGGTGCGGAACAGCAGCGTGGATCCATCGCGACTTACTCTTGCTGAAGGAAACGGAATATGTGAGTTATAACGAGTAAGCGGCAGCCAATTGGTTGCATCATTTTGCTCAGTCCTGGCAGCGACGGTCAGCCCGCCAGTGCCATCGACTCGGGAAATAAACATAACTTTGCCAAGACCGTTCTGTTCACTGTACCGGTAGAGATTGCAGGTCCGGGCTAGAGCGCCTTGGTCCTGCGTTTCATTGTCACAATTGCCCGGGCTGGCGCCTTCGGCAGCAGTGCCGGGCAGTACACCGTTGGCGGCAAAGTAGACGACCGAACCATCCTGGCTGATTCCGAGTACCCCTTGAACTTCAGCGCCTCCGGCGCCATCCTGATCCGGAGTCAGGTCGCGGAGCTTCCCCGCTGCCACGTCGAAGCGGTAGAGATCCCGTCCTTGATCTGCAGATCCAGTAGTCGCATCTTCAGTGAGCTTCCCGGCCGATAAGAAGAATGCTCTTGCTCCATCAGGGGTTGCAGCCTGGAACGCCGCCGGCTGTGGTCCGGCAGGATCAGTCACACCTGGTTCTGGTGCGGAAACGTGAATCGTGGATGGCTTCCCCGCGACGTTTGAGCGCAAATAGAGCTGCCCGGTTTGCGCAGCGGTGAAGAACACTTGATTCCCGCTGGCTGACACCGCATGATCTTCCAGAGACAGCATCGCTTCAAAGGCACCTCCGCGGCTGGTTTCGCCGAATGGCCAGAGATATGCCCCGCCGAACGCGCCCTGGCTGGGCGCATTCCCGCCTTCGCCGGCGGGCAGTTTGTCTGCGAGTTCGACTGCCCCCGTGGAACGCCTCCAGACGAACAGATTTTGGGTACCTGGCGCGGAGCCCGAACCTAAGGGCAACGTGGATTCAAAAAAGAGGAGTGAGCCGTCTGCGCTGCCGCCGACGTATGCGAAGCATTCTGCACCGTTCTGGTTTCCGACTTGTGGGCAGGATGCTCCTGGTTGATACGGCACCACAGTGGTAATTTCGCGAGTGACGGTATCTTCGATCAGGAGGCCGGTCCCAGCGCCGATCTTGGTGACTTCGGTAATCGCGTACTTCAAATTTGAGCTATAGCCGATCACGAACGCTGAATCGCCTAGGCCCTGTGGAGGCAAGACGCCCTGGGTGGTCCAGTCGGCGGCCCCCGGACGTGCCAGGTACGTCGGAAACGTCTGTGCTCCTCTGCCTCCCGGTATCGCGGAGGGGGAATAGTAGGTGATTCCGTCGCCGGTGGTGGACGCCTTCACGATGCCCGGCTTGCCCAACGCCGGCGAGCCGTCTCCCCCTGGCGGGGTCACAAGCTCATAGGCGCGGCAATCGGGTAGTCGTGCAGACGCACCGGTCCTGAAGGGTTCATTTGGGCAATCGGCCTGCGGACGAGGATTCGGAAATGCGTCAGGTTCCGTCGAGAAGGCAAGTGCCAGGCCGACCGTGGTCCCATTACCGCTCGACGCACTGACTCGAAACCGGTAATCGTGTCCCGGATGCAGTGAGAGCAGCGCGGCCGACACCGTGACATCAGAGGTTCCGTCAAAGGGTCCCGCAGGTTCGCACGGAGCCGAAGTTGAGTTCAAAAATCCTTCGGCCGCGAAGCGCGACGCGCTCGTGATCTGGAAGCGGCAAGTAGTTTCAGCTTCTTCCGGATTGACGATTGCGTGCAAGACGGCGCTCGCATTGGTCACGTCGGTCGCTGGTTCGGTCGTTGCCCGTGGCGGCTGGCCGCCTGCCAGAGGCCCGAACACTTCCAGGGCCGTATTTCCCTCCCTGTCGACGTAGACCATCCCGGAAGAGCCGGAGACCGCCACGCCACGAGGGGCTCCCGCCAATCCGATCTTCGAGACTTCCGCCGCCGCCGACGTGCCGGACGCGTCGTACTCGACGACTTCCTGGCCCTTGCCGACGTAGACATGGCCACTGGCAGGATCGACGTTGAGCGCCAAGGTCTTGTCCGAGGACACCGTGTATCTCAGGGCGCCGGTGGCGGCTTCATAGCTTCGCACGCCCCCTTCGTATTCGGCGACGAACAGATCGCCGGCGGTAGGGCCTCTGCCCGCCGAGAGGAGGCAGGGCGAGGGTGCGGCGAAGTTGTCGGCGTTGTCACCGACAACTGGAGGATTGGCGGTGGGCACGAATTTGTGCACGTGGCCTTCGTATTCGGCCACGTAGACCGCACCGGATTCGTCGACGGTCACGCCGCACGCTTCGCCGAACGCCCCTTCGCTCGAGGCGGTGAGCTGTCCGACGTATTCGCCGGTGGAGGCGAAGATGTCGACCAGGTGCGAGGCGGGGCTGGTGACGTAGATGTCCCCATGGGCCGGTCCACTCGATTCGTCGACTGCCACCTCGAGTTCATAAGGCTGTCCTGCCGCATTGAGGATCCGGCCCTGAGGCGTTTCGTCAGGCCCTTCCTTGCCGTCGATGACGTTCGAGCCGAGCGCCGAGAAGTTCGCCGGGGTCCCGTCTGGGTGAAAGCGCTGGAGCTTCGCTTCCTGAGGGTCGATCACCAGCAGGTCGCCGGTGGTCCCGTCGACGGTGATGCCGGCCGGGTTGGGGAAGGTCGGCTGCGCAGCGCTGCCGAAGGTTTCCTTGAAGGGATGTATGCCGGCAGCACTCGCCTCGGGGACGCCAACCGACCCAATCACCCACCAGAGCAGAACGCATAGAGCTGCAAGCAAGCCGGAACGTCCGGCAGCGCCGATCGCGCTCGATGATTGAAGTCCGACACGATTGTGGACCCGTCCCGCTTGCGCAGACCCGGTTTCCGGCCGCTGAGGATGCGCTCGTCCGTTCACTTGTCTCTCCCTGTTGTCCCTGGCAATACCCAACAAAGAGGCTTAACGGACCCCTTTGTTTATTTTGCGATGAGCAGCTACGTGCCCATCGCAAAACATCCCCGTACCTACCGGCGACCATCAGAGCACGTCGCGCGCAGATTGTCAATAGTCCGTGAAATAGGACGCCAGATCTGAGGCCCACAGACGGGAGGGCCCATCGGGGCCCTCCCGCAACTCGTTGCCGCTTCGCCCGGGCGACTGCCTGGATGATCGCTTCAGTCCACCTAGGATTCTTTGGCGGAGAAGCTTTCGTTAGCGCCATTCAGATTCTTGAAAATCGCACGCCCTGTCAGCTGCGCCGGTTTCGAGCCGAAGGTCAGGGCCCCACCAGCTGTATTCTGGATAGCTTCGGAGAATGTCACCGGCTGTTCGGTAGCCCCGGTGCCTGTCGGATTGACGGCTTCTCCGTAGACCGTGCCTTTAATTTCGTATTCGGGATTGGCGATGGAGCACGTTGCACCGGTGATCGGGACTTTGATGAAAAGCGTCCCGGCCCGCGGTACAAACTTGATGAACGACTTCGTCGCGCTGCCTTTTTCCATCTCGACAAACGCGTTCAATGGTTCCGTGTTCAGTTCGGTGCTCGTCGAGCAGTTTTCAGGTTCGCTCACAGTGACACCGGTGAACTTGATCGACGTGGCTGAACCCACAGCCATAGTGCCAGACTGTTCGATCTTGCCACCCGGACAGGATACGCCGGTAGCTGTGAGTTTGAGAGCGACTTTACCGACGGTCGTGGTGAGGACTGCTTTTTTTTCAGCGTTGTGTTCGCCGATCGCGCATTCGATGCTTTTGGAAGATCCGTTGGCAAGGGCTTTGGTACCCACGTACCATTGACTTTTCCCTGTTTCCGATACTTCTGCGGATGCGGCACTCGCGAACATCGCCCCAAGGGCAACGATGGCGAGCAACACCGACCCGACCTTCTTCAGGCTCATTGGTGAGGACCTTTCTTTCTTGTTGTCTGGTAGCAGGCGCCAACCGTCGAACGGTCAGCCCCTGCCCTCGCTCTGACGCGATTGACTCTGCGGCAGGAGCAACAGGACATTTCCATCCGTCGCCACAATGCTCAAGTTTCAGCGTCCATTGTTTTCTATCTCCGGCGACACCGAGGCGAACGGCATCACGAATCAGCCACCCGGTCGACGGTTGCAGACGAGCTCATCACCCAGGGAAACCGCCGCGTCCCAGCATGCGGTTGCGATGTGAAATCAGGGGCTTGGGTCGGCTAGGCACCCGTCGCGATCGAGACTGAGGTGCCTTTGCGACTTCAACTCGTCGCCACCATCGTCGTTGCCAGGCGAGACACACACTGCCTCGTGGAGAGCTAATACTGGCCCGACGCGGGCAATACAGCGTTCGCGCACACTGGCGCCGCCGCGACCGCGGCGCCCCAACCTTGCCGACCACCCTCGGGACGGACTGATGCGATCGATGCACGCCTCCATGATCGGCCGCCTTACGCGGAGGACGGAGTGCGTCGAGGTCGACAAGCATTCGCGGCCTTTGTCGGGTCGCCCGCCCACGGACACGCCGACATTGGCCGCGGCGCTGTTCATTCTCCGCCGTGCTCATGCCGGACCTCGTGGAATCACTATGGGGCGAATTCGCAGCGCCTCGTCCGCGTATAGGACTCCAAGATCCGTCGTAGTGCCGCGTTCAACCTATGCGCTGGTGCCTCTGTGCCTCACCGCAGGACGGTTCCATTTTCGGAGATGCATTCTTCGTCACGTGGACATGCCTGCGTAGTTAGCTTGGGTAGCCAGGGTCCTCATCGGCCGTGCACTACCGCAGCGCACATTTCGCGATCAAACTGCGTGATACTGGCCTCTCCCCCTCACCAGCGGCGTTCACGCAACTCTGTGATTGCGGGCTCCGCCTGTAAGGGAGATGCCTGGGCCGAAGGGCGATCGGACCCAGGCATCGAATTCCTCCGACTGCTATATCTAGACTTCTTTGGCGGAGAAGCTTTCGTTAGCGCCGTTGAGGTTGGTGAAAATCGCACGCCCTGTCAGCTGCGCCGGTTTCGAGCCAAAGGTCAGGGCCCCACCAGCTGTATTCTGGATAGCTTCGGAGAATGTCACCGGCTGTTCGGTAGCCCCGGTGCCTGTCGGATTGACGGCTTCTCCGTAGACCGTGCCTTTAATTTCGTATTCGGGATTGGCAATGGCACAATTTTCACCGGTGATCGGGATCTTTATGAACAGGGAGCCGTTCTTGGGTGCGAATTTGACGAACGCCTTGGTCGCGCTTCCTTTTTCCATCTGGACAAAGGCTTCAAGCGGTTCGGTGATCAATTTCGCGCTGGTCGAGCAATTGGCCGGTTCACTAACACTCACACCCGTGAAGGTAATCGACGTCGCCTGAGCCACAGCCATCTTGACCCCGTTAGGTTCCTCCTCTTCGATCTCGCCACCAGGGCATGCAATCCCCGTCGCTGTCAATTTGAGGGCGACTTTGCCCACGGTAGTCGTGAGTACGACCTTCTTTTCCGCGTTGTGTTCGCCAATAACGCAATTGACGCTCTTTCCCGAGCCAACGGCTAGCGCTTTGCCGCTTATATACCACTGGCTTTTCCCTGTTTCCGCTACTTCGGCAGCCGCGGAGCTTGCAAGTGCCGCACAGAGCGACGCAACCACGATTAGGATGGCTCCGTACTTCCGTAAGTTCATGGTGTCATTCCCCTTTTTTCCCTTTTTTCTCGCCGAGCCTCATCTGCCGCGTGCAGCTAGCTGCACGGCTCAGCGATCGATTCGAAGCGCAAGAGATGCGCTTGGGAGGCTCCCACCTCGAGCCGTAGGCGCCAACATCGGCCTACGGACGTTTCCTACCTTCGGTAGACGACCTTCCCTTTTTGACGTGAACTCGAGTGGAACGGCAAGGCTGGTAGCCGTAAGGAGAGTTCTCACCGGCGACTGGCTCATACGCCAGGTGAGCGGCACCCTAGGCGATACCGCCTCGTGACGGACTTTGGCTTGTAAGACCCGAAGTCGAAGAAGGGCCCCAAGTCTAGGGGCCCTTCTTCATCAGATCGGAAGACCCCGACCTCCAACGATTCAGCTTCCGCTATCAGGATTCTTTTGCGGAGAAGCTTTCGTTCGCGCCGTTCACATTGAAGAAAATGGCGCGTCCTGTCAGGAACGCTGGTTTCCCACCGAAGGTCAAGGTGCCTCCGGTGACACCGCTCGCTGTTTCTTGAATTTCTTTGGAAAATGTCACCGGCTGTTCGGTAGACGCCACTCCTGTCTTATTCACCGCTTCGCCGTAAACTGTACCTTTGATTTCGTATTCGGGATTGGCGATGGAGCACGTCGCACCGGTGATCGGGATTTTTATGAACAGCTCCCCGGCGTTTTTGGGCTGAAATTTGATGAATGCCTTTTCGGTGCTGCCTTCTTCCATCTCGACATAGGCATTCAGAGGTTCCGTTTCCAGCACGGCGTTGGTTGAGCAGTTTTCCGGTTCGTCGACCGTTACGCCGGTGAACTTGATCGACGTGGCCGAGCCACCAGCGTGCTTTGTGCCAGCTGCGGGTTCAAACTCTTCGAGTTGCCCGCCCGGGCACGACACCCCGGTCGCTGTGAGTTTGAGGTTGACTTTTCCGACCGTCGTCGTAAGTGACGTTCTGAGTCCTTCGTGTTCGCCCAGCTTACATTCAATGCTCTTCACCGTACCTACGGCCAATGCTTTCCCATTGATGTACCACTGGCTTTTCATTGTTTCGGACTTTTTGGCAAACGCCGCGGCGGAGAACATCGCGCCCAACGCGAGGATCGCGATCAATACTGCTCCGCATTTTGTGAGTCTCATCTCTGAGATCCTTTCCATCGCTGGTTTGGAGCGAGCGGCTTGGGCTATTGATGCCGGTGGCCGCAGGCCCCCGTACGCTGCTTTTTGTCGCAGCGCTGACGGCGAGGGTTTCAGGATCGGCTTTCTGCGTTCAAGTTTTGCCAGCCGGTGTTTTCCAACTGGACACCCCGGTGCTCTGGCGGATGGAGAAGTCTCGAGGAAGGAGCTCCTTCTCTCCTGTTGCAGGACGGTCTATTGCTGCGGTATAATCAAACGATGTCGGTGCAACAATCATGCCGATCCGCAACGGTCTTTGTGCTTGGTCTGGCCGTCGTGCTCTGTGCCATCGGCGGGCTCGTCGGATGCGGCTCGAGCTCAAGCGGCTCTACGCCAACGGCCGCGAGCACTCCGAGCAAGGCCTTCATCAGACAGGCCAGGAAGAATCGCTTTGCGTCTTTCGGGAAGGAAAGTTCCGACGCGGACCGAGTTGCCGCCTCTGCCGTTCTCGCGGAGAATCTGAAGGCGCGGGAAGAAGGCGATTTCAGAAAGCAGTGCGCTTTGTTGGGCAGTTCTGGACTGATCGCGGTGACTGGCTCGGGCAAAAAGTCGGCACCGGAATGTCCGAAGGCTCTCAAGGAACTTGCGGAACCTCTAGCTAGTTCGAAAGGACTACGAAAAGACACGCTTGCCGGATCCATCGCGGAATTGAGGGTCGACGGAGAACATGCCTACGCCCTGTACCACGGAACGGACGGCAAAGCCTACGCGATGCCGATGGAAGAGGAAGCAGGGGTTTGGCGTGTCGGTGCGATCGTACCTTTCGAATTCTGACGTACTCCTAGATCCGCGGATCAGGGGGCGTGATGGCGACTAGGCCGGCCCCAACGGTCGTCACCCTTGGCCCCGTCGGCACCTGCCACGAGCGGGCGGCGCGCGCGTACATGGAGTTCCAGGGCGTGGACGACTATGACGTCGAGTTCATCGAGGACTTCTTCGACGGACTGGAGCGGATTCGGGCGCGCGAGGCTGCGTTCCTGATCCAGTGCAGCGCACATCCACTCGTTCACAAGGTCACCGAGCGATATTGGGACGAGGTATTCGTGGTCGACACCTTCATCTATCCGACCAAGGCTTTGGCGGTGTTGAGCCGCCGCGAGGTCGAGCGGCCCAGGACGCTCGGTCTCGTTCCTGCGACGGCCGGCTACATCGACGAGGGGGAGTGGGATGAGATCGTCGATGTGGCGTCCAAGCCGATCGTCGCGCGGGAGCTGCTCGAGGGGCGCTACGAGGCGGGGCTTACCCATCTCGAACACGCGCGGCGCCACCCCGAGCAGCTCCGCGTCGAGCGGGAGATAGGGGAAATCGACACGACCTGGATCGTCTATGGGACGCGGAAGCGGTTCCGGGGCGAGGTCATCGGAATTCCCTCGCCGGACCTGTTCGAGCGCGCCGCGATCGCCTAAGAGCAGCCCGCCGTGCAATTCAGACCTGGCCGCGGCTTAGGATCTGTTGCATGGGACCGCAGGAGAAGAAGCCGATCAACTGGCGGCTCTGGATCACCGGGATCCTGATCGCGCTCGTCGTCGTCGTCTGCCTGCAGAACTCACAGGAAGTGAGCGTCGAAGTGCTCTTCGCCAGCTTCGACGCGCCGCTGATCATCGTCCTCGCCGCCTTCACCCTGATCGGGATGTTGATCGGCTACCTCGGGCCGGTGTATCGGCGCCACCGCCGGGAGGAACGGCGCGCGGGCAAGGAGCTGCAGAGGAAGGAGTAGGGAGCGCTCGCCTACGCGGGGGCGGCGTCGGCGAGGCGGTCGCGGAGCGCCATCAGGGCGATCAGCGTCGAGGCATCGCGGATGCCCGGGAGCCGGTCCTCGATCTCGGCGAGGGGCAGGCGGACGATGTCGATCGCCTCGTCCTCGTCGCGCTCCCCGCGTGCCGGGGAGAGGCCGGTGGCGAGGAAGATCGTCACGACCTCGCTGATGTAGCCCGGGCTCGGGTAGATCTTCGCCAGCTCGGTCCAGTCGGCGGCGGCGAGCTCGGCCTCCTCGGCGAGCTCCCGGCGGGCGCAGTCGAGCTCGCTCTCCCCCGCCTTGTCGAGCGTGCCCGCGGGGATCTCCAGCAGCGCATCCTCCTCGACCGCCTCGCGCGGCTGGGCGACGAGGTAGACGAACTCCTCGTCGTGGGCGAGGATCGCGACCGAGCCCGGGTGGTCGATGACCTGGCGCTCGACCTCGGTCCCGTCGGCCCGTCGGTAGCGCCGGATCTCGACGTCGACGCCGTAGCCCTCGTAGGCGAGCTTGCTGTCGAGCAGCTCCATCCCGGGCACAGTAGCGCCGCAGGGCGGCGCGGCTCAGGCCACGTGGACTTCGAGCGCGGGCACCACGGCCGGGCTGACGGTGAACGTCGTTTCGGCGGCGGGAGGTGGAGCCGGGCGGTCGCGGGGGCGAAGGGTCGCCAGGACCATGTAGACGAAGACCGGCGCGACCCGGGTCAGCTGGCCGGTCCGGCCCGCCGCGACTTCTGTCTCGGCGATGCGCCAGATCGCGCTGATCGACGCCGTGGTCGCGATCTCGGACGGCCGCCGGGCCGGCGGCGCCTGCTCGCGGACCCGCGCGACGGCCCGGTCGATCATCTCTTCGCGACGAAGCAGGCCGAGGCGCCCGGGCGCGGTGACGTCCAGGAGGACGAGACGCGAGAGGTCCCGGTCGGAGGCGGCGAGCGACGAGAGGGCGGTCACCGTCTTGTAGACCCAACGCTCCCAGCTGCCCGCCTTCGGCGAGGAGGCCTGGGCGGCGTCGGCGGCCAGCGTCGCTATCGACTCGACCGCATCGAGGAAGCAGTGCTCGACGCCCGCGAAGTGGCGCTCGAACTCCCCGCGCGAGAGGCCTGCGTCCTTGCGGATCTTCGCGCTGGACAGCCCGGCCAGTCCGTTGGCGGCGGCCAGGCGGGCCGTGGTCATGATCGCCCGCCGGCCGGCGTCGGCGATCGACTCGCGCGACGCCTGGACCGCCTCCAGGACACGAAAGCGGCCGCCGGCCTCCCCGTCCGAGCCTCGTGACCTCAAAAGGAAGAAGGTGACGACCTCTTCGTGGGCGACTGAAAGCATCCAGTCGGTCAGCTCGTCGGTCAGGCCGGGCAGCTCGTCCGCCTTGCCTGTTCGCGCTGTCTTGCGGACCGTCCCGACGATTCCGGCAACCAGACCGGCGGCCAGATGTGTCGTCCCGGCGACAGGCCGGGGCGCGAGCTTGAAGATCTCCGTGAGGAGGGTCTCGAGCGTCAGCAGTCCGGAGTCGATCCTGGCACGAACTTGCGGGCCCGCCCCGTATGCCTCGACGAACACTGCCTGGGCGATCTCCGGCTCCCGCGCGATGCGCTCCATCATCCGGCCGAGACCCGTGCGCAGGCCGCAGAGGGGATCGCCGGCCTGCCGCCGGCCTTCCCTCATCTCACCCACCAGGTCCTGGATCGTCATGCTGACGATGCTCGCGAGGCAGTCTTCGACGCTGTCGTAGTGGTTGTAGAAGGTGCTGGTCGAGATCCCGGCCCGGTGGATCAACGACCGCACGGTGACCGCGCCGTACCCGGATTCCGCGGCGAGCGCGGAAAGCGCCACGCGGAGGCGCAGTTTCTGGTCCATTGCGACGGCTTCGCGCGAAAGACCAGGGCCCGGTTTCAGCTTTCTGAGGACGCCCTCCTCGGCAGACGGTGCCGCCAAGGCCGTCCCATCGCTTCTGGTCATTGGGCGAATGTAGTTGACCGGTTTTCAAGAAAGCAACCGTGCGTACCCGACGTTCCGGTTTTTATAGCGGCGCTTTTTGACTCGATCTCGAGGCCAACCGATGAGTGCCGCCGCCTCGACCTGTCTATTGGAGGAGGACGAACGAATCAGGAGGTCGAGATGTTGTTGAAGGGAAAGGTCGCGGTGGTCTACGGGGCGGGGGCGATCGGAGGGGCGGTGGCGGCGGCGTTCGGGGCGGAGGGAGCCCGGGTGTTCGTCGGCGATCGGAGCGGGGAGAAGGCCGAGGGGCTGGCGGCGCGGATCGGGTCCGCGGGCGGCATGGCGCGGGGGCTTGCGGTCGACGCGCTCGACGATGAGTCGGTCGGTCGCTTCGTCGAGGCCGTCGTCGGCGAGGCGGGGCGACTCGACATCTCCTTCAACGCGATCTCGGTCGGCGACGTGCAGGGGACCCCGCTGGCGGAGATGGAGTGGGGCGACTTCGTCGCGCCGATCGAGAACGCGGTGCGATCGAGCTTCTTGACCGTGAAGGCGGCGGTGCCGGCGATGACGCGGGGAGGCGGCGGGGTGGTCCTCTTCTTCGGCGGCGCGGGCGACCCGGTGCCGAGCTACTCGATCGGCGGATTCCAGGTGGCGCTGCACGCGGTCGAGGCGATGCGACGCCAGTACGCGAGCGAGTTGGGCGCGAGTGGGGTGCGCTTCGTGACGCTCCGCACCGGTGGGGTGCCGGAGTCGATCCCGGCGGCGGATCCGCAGCGGCGGAGGCAGCTGGGCGAGATGCTCGCCGCGGCGACGATGACCGGGCGCGCCGCGACGCTCGACGACGTCGGTGCGGTGGCGGCCTTCGTCGCCTCCGACAAGGCGCGGACGATGACCGCGGCGACGGTGAACGTCAGCGCCGGGGCGCTGATCGACCACTGAGCCCGCGCTCCCATCGAGGTTGGTTGGCGAATCCCGCCCAGGGGTACGTGAGGTCGTAGCCGTCAACCGGAACGGAGGTACGAAATGGCTGCTCGAGACCGCACCCGAGGCGGCGCCGGCGGAATCTCGCTCGGCGGCGTCCTGGTCATCCTCGGCATCGTCCTGATGATCGTCTGGAGCTTCTGGATCGGGCTGATCATCCTCTTGATCGGGTTGATCGCCTTCGGCGGCTTCGCCCGCGGCAGGTGGTACTGAGGCCTCGGCGCGCCTGAGCGCGCCACCGCTCTGACCGCGCGCCGTTAAGGCTTGCCGCGCTCGAAGAGCCAGCGGTGGAAGAAGCCGCGCAGATGCTCGCCCGAGACCTTCTCGGCGAGTTCGATGAACTCTTCGATGTCGCCGTTGCCGTAGCGGTGTTCGGTGGCCCAGGTCCGCAGGATCCGGATCAGGACCTGGGTGCCGATCTTGTCTCGCAGCGCCTGCAGGGTCATCGCCCCGCGCACGTAGGTGGACACCGCGAACAGGTTCTTCGCCTGCCCTGGATGCCCTGACGGGGGGTTCCAGAAGCCGGTCAGCGAGGCGGGTTTGCGGTACAGCCGGGCGAAGATCTGTTGGGCGCTACGACCGCCATGGCGCTCGGCGAAGTACCACTGGGTCCAGGTCGCGAAGCCCTCGTTCAGCCAGATATCGGGCCAGCGCTCAAGGCTCACCGAATCGCCGAACCACTGGTGGGCGGTCTCGTGGACCACCGTGGTGCGGTCGGGTGCGAACGCGTAGATCGGCCGCGACTGCGTCTCCAGCGCGTACTGGAGGTCGGCGACGTCGACCACCGAGCCCGCGGCCGCGAACGGGTAGGGCCCGTAGAGGTGGGACTCCCAGCGGATGATCTGCGGCAGCGAGTCGATCGCCGCCCGCGAGGCCTTCACCAGCTTCGGGTCGATCAGCGTCCAGGTGGGCAGCTTGCCGACCTGGCCGCGGACCAGCTTGCCTGCGCCGATGTCGACCAGCGCCAGATAGGTGGCCATCGGCGCCGGTTCCGACCACGAGAACCGCACCCGCCGATCGACCTTTTCACGCGCGGTCAGGGTCCCGTTGGAGACCGCCTTCAGCCCGGCCGGGACGGTGATCTGGATGTCGAAGCTCGCCTTGTCGCGCGGCGCGTTGTCGCATGCCAGCCAGGCCGCCGTGCCGACCGGCTCACCCACCGCGACCGCGCCGTCCTCCGTCCGGTACCAGCCCTCGGTCGAGCCGTCCGGATCGGTGACCTTGCGCGGCACCCCTTGGTAGCGGAGCTCGACCGTGAACCGCTCGCCCTTCGCGATCGGCGCCGGCGGGACGATCTTCACCTTGCCCTTGCCCCGGCTGAACCGCGCCGGTTCGCCGTCGACGCCGACCGAGGTCACCTTCAGCCCGTCGAGGTCGAGTGAAAATCGGCTCAGGTCGCTCGTCGACCGTGCTTCGACCACGTCGCGCGCGGTCAGCTCCCCGCTGCGCGGCTGGTAGCCGAGGCTGACGTCGTAGTGCTCGACGTCGTAGCCCCGGTTGCCGCTCCGGGGGAAGAACGGTTCGGATGGCTTCGCCGCCGCGCCCGCGGCCGAGGCGAGCGCGGCGGCGAGGGCGAGCGCGACCAACAGGCCGACGAAGAGGTGCCTACTCCTCGACATATCGTCGCAGCGCCTCACGGGTCAGGTTGCTGAGCGAGCGTTTTTCCTTCTCGGCTTTGGCCTGGGCGGCCTCGAATAGATCGGGCGGGATCCGAATGCTGATTCGCTGCGAGACCCGCTCGCCGTCCAGCGGCGGGCGGCCGACCCGGACCCTGGTGAAAGTCGAGAGGTCGAACCCCTCCTCACATTCCTCCGACCAGCGCTCTTCGATCCCGCCCGTGACCACCGTCCCGGCCTTCGTCACCCACTCGCCCTCTTTCAACTTCCGACGCCTTTTCACCTTTGCCATCGAAGCCCCTCCCAGTACCACCCCTGCCACCTCTCGCGAAGGTCCATGGCGTGGATGATCGTCAACGAGCCCTCCTCGGGCGCGACCGCGACGACCTCGAGCGGGACCGCCTCCGCGTCGGGGCCGAGGAAGACGACGCGCGGGTCGCCGTACCACTCGTCCTCCTCGCGCCCTCGGAAGCAGATGCCCGCGTGGCGGACGACGTGCAGCGAGCGCTCGCGCGTGATCCGATGCTTCGTCGCCGATCGCGCCCAACCGATCCTGTCGTTCTCTATCCACTGATTTCGTCTGACGATATCACCGCGGGTCTCACCAAACCGGAAGGTGCAGCCGAGCGCCCACTCCGGATCCTCCGCCTCTTCGAAGCGATGGTTCTCGCGACCCACCCAGATCCGACCGCCGAGGTCGAGCAGGAGATACCCGCGGGTCCAGTAGTGCTTGTAGAGCTGGATCCCGGTGCCGTCGGTGAGCACCGTCTCCCCCATCCACATGAAGTCGTCGATGTCCTCCGGGAGGAGTTCGAGAAGCGGATCCCAGACCGGCTCTCGCCGCTCGCTGAGTTTGCCACGCTGCCATTTTCGTCGCCGTCTCACCACGCGTCCGAGCCTGAGCGGCAGATGCGCACCGAACAAGACGCGAATGGGCCAAGTTCATCACCCGCGCGTTACGAAAGACTGGCGGGATGAGAGTGCTGGCGATCGTGCACGAGGATCACGCCGGGCCGGGGGTCTTCGGGGAGGCGATCCGGGAGCGCGGTGACACGCTCGAGGCGTGGATGGTGCCGAGCGCGGCGGAGCCGCCCGACGATCCGCACGCCTACGACGCGGTGCTGGTGCTCGGCGGGGCGATGAACGTCGATGAAGGCGACGAGCACCCGTGGCTGCACGCGGAGCGCGCATTGATCGGAAAGCTGATCGAGCGCCGCGTGCCGCTGGTCGGGCTCTGCCTCGGCAGCCAGATGATCGCGGCGGCGGCGGGCGCGGTGCCACGGCGGGCTCCCCGGCCGGAGATCGGCTGGCACGTCGTCGAGCTGACCGAGGCCGGGCGCGAGGACCCGCTGCTCGCCCCGCTCGCCCCGAGCTTCGAGGCCTTCCAGTGGCACAGCTATGAGTTCCCCTTGCCGCCGGGGGCCGTCGCCCTCGCCCGCAGCGAGGTCTGCCTGCAGGCCGCCCGCATCGGCGAAGCCGCCTGGGCGATCCAGTTCCACCCCGAGGTCACCGAGGCCGACGCCCTGCGCTGGACCGCCGACTACGAGTCCGACGCCGACGCGGTGCGGAGCGGAATCGACCCGACCGCCCTCGCGCTCGAGATCGAGGCGAAGATCGGTGCGTTCAACGAGGTCGGCAGGGATATCTGCCGGCGCTGGCTGGACTTCGCCGCCGCGCGCGGTTGATCCCGGACGCCGTCCGGCGCGCCGACCCGCGGTCGCTCAGCCCGGCTCGGAGATGACCAGGCGCAGCGAGCCCTCGTAGCTCGGCAATTCGCGCAGGCCGCCGTGGTCGGCGTCCCACCTGCCCGACTCCAGATCGGCGCCGAGCCGCTCGAAGATGCGCTCCTCGACGCCGGGCTCGAGCAGTTCCCAGATCGACTGGGAGGCGCGGACGGACGGGTCGAGCAGCAGCTCGGGACGGTTCCAGAACGCCTCGAAGAAGCCGTCGGTGCAGTCGGCGGGGGTCGGCATCGTCTCGATCCGCACCCGGCCGCCGAGCTCCGCCGCGATCTCCTCGACGGTGCCGAAGCGAGGCTGCTCGATCGCGATCGGCTCGGCGAAATAGTCGCGCTGCCAGGGGATCAGGTCGTTCAGCTCGAAGGTGAAGACGACCACCGGGCCGCGGGCGACGCGGCGCAGCTCGGCGAGGCCGGCGGCTCGGTCGGCCCAGTGGTGGATCGTCACGCAGGCCATCGCGGCGTCCACCGAATCGTCGTCGAGCGGCAGCGATTCGGCGGCGCCGGCGAGGCACGGGGCCGCGTCGGGGCCGCGCTGGGCGCGCATCGTCGCGCTCGGCTCGACCGCCAGCACCCAGCGGTCGCGCGGCTCGTAGGAGCCCGCCCCGGCGCCGACGTTGACGACGGTGCGGGCGTCTCCCAGCGCCGCCTCGATCCGCGCCGCGAACCGCGGGTCGGCCAGCCGCCGCCGCGCGTATCCCCTGCCATGGGTGTCGTAGTCGACTTCCGTCGCCACCCCGCGACCGTACCGCGTTCGCACTTCTGCCCGCTATCCGGGCAAAAGTGCGAACGCACTGGGGGGCGTCAGCTGACTTGGCCGGGGGTGATGTAGGCGGAGCTGAGGCCGCCGTCGGCCATGAAGGTCGACGCGGTGACGAAGCTCGACTCGTCGCCGGCCAGGAAGAGGGCGGCGGCGGCGATCTCCTCGGGCTCGCCGAAGCGGCCCATCGGCACGTGCACGAGGCGCTTCGCCGCGCGCTCGGGGTCCTTGGCAAAGAGCTCCTTCAGGAGCGGCGTGTTGACCGGGCCCGGACAGAGCGCGTTCACCCGCACCCCGCGCGCCGCGAACTCCACCCCGAGCTCCCGGCTCAGCGACAGCACCGCCCCCTTCGACGCCGTGTAGGAGCCCTGCGACACCGCCGCCCCCATCACCGCGACGAAGCTCGCCACGTTGATCACCGACCCGCCGCCCGCCTCCAGCATGTAGGGGATCCCGTGCTTGCAGCAGAGGAAGACGCCGCGCAGGTTCACGTCCTGCACCCGCTGCCAGGACTCGAGGCTGGTGTCGATCACCGAGCTGTCATCGGTCGGGTTGATCCCGGCGTTGTTCATCAGCACGTCGATCCGGCCGTACTCGGCGACCGCCGTCGCCATCGCCGCGCGCACCTGCTCCTCGTCGGCGACGTCGGCGGCGATCGTCAGCCCGCCGACGGCCTGCTCGGCATCGAGGTCGATCCCGACCACGGTCGCGCCCTCGTGCTCGAAGAGGCGCGCCGACTCGGCGCCGATCCCGCTCGCCGTGCCGGTGATCACACAGACCTTGTCGCTCAATCTGCCCGCCATCTCAACCCTCCGCGGTCGCGTAGTAGACGTTCTTGCACTCGGTGTAGTGCTCGAGCGCGTCGGGCCCCAGCTCCCGTCCCACGCCGGACTGCTTGAAGCCGCCGAACGGGGTCGAGACCCGCACCGAGCTGTTCGAGTTGATCGAGATCACGCCGGTCTCGATCGCCCGCGCGACGCGCAGGGCGCGCGCCCCGTCGCGGGTCCAGACCGATCCCGAGAGCCCGTAGATGGTCGCGTTGGCGAGCCGGATCGCCTCCGCCTCGCCGCTGAACGGGATCACCGAGACGACCGGGCCGAAGATCTCCTCGCGGGCGGCGCGGTCCTCGTTGGCCACCGGCGCGAGGACGACGGGCGCGAACCAGTAGCCGTCGCCGTCCGGGGCGCTACCGCGGATCGCCACCGGGGCATCCTCGGGAACGAAGGAGGCGACCGAGTCGCGCTGCCCGGCCGAGATCAGCGGGCCCATCTGGGTCGACTCGTCGAGCGGGTCGCCGACCGCGATCCCCTCGACCACCGGCGCCATCGCGGCGAGGAAGTCGTCGAGGACCTCGCGCTCGACCAGGATGCGCGAGCGGGCGCAGCAGTCCTGCCCGGCATTGTCGAAGACCGCCCAGGGCGCCGCCGCGGCGGCCGCCTCGACGTCGGCATCGGCGAAGACGACGTTGGCCGACTTGCCGCCCAGCTCCAGCGTCACCCGCTTGATCGTCTCCGCCGCGCCGCGGGCGATCCCCCGCCCCACCTCGGTCGAGCCGGTGAAGGCGATCTTGGCCACGTCGGGGTGCTCGACCAGGCGCTGCCCGCAGACGCTCCCCGGCCCCACCACCACGTTGAGGACGCCCTCCGGGATCCCCGCCGCGAGCGCGATCCGCTCCAGCTCGATCGCGGTCAGCGGGGTCAGCTCGGCGGGCTTCAGGACGATCGTGTTGCCTGCGGCGAGCGCCGGGGCGACCTTCCACGAGGCGATCGTCAGCGGGAAGTTCCAGGGCACGATCAGCCCGACCACCCCGAGCGGCTCGCGGAAGGTCATGTCGACGCCGCCCGCGACCGGGATCGTCTTGCCGAGCAGTCGCTCCGGCGCCCCCGCGTAATAGCGGAAGGTGTCGATCGCCATCCCGATCTCGCCGCGGGCGGAGGCGATCGGCTTGCCCGCGTTGCGCGCCTCGAGCCGCGCCAGGCTCTCGTGCTCTGCGGCGAGCGCGTCGGCGAGCCGGCGGAGCAGCGCCGCGCGGTCCCCCGGGGTGACGTCGCGCCAGGCGGGGAACGCGGCCTTCGCGCGCGCCACCGCCGCGTCGACCTCCTCGACTCCCGCCCGCGGCACCTCCGCCATCGGCTGCGCGGTGGCGGGCTCGATCACCGAGAGCGCGCTCACGAGCCGCGCTCCCGTCCCGCCAGATCGCCGTCGCGTGGAGACTTCCTCTCGCTATCCGAGAACAACTCGCCACGCGCGGCGGCGGCGACCAGCGCCGGGATGATCTCGGAGGCCTCGTCCTCCTCGGGGTGCCAGACGACGCCGAGGGCGAAGCGGCGGTCGGGGAGCTCGATCGCCTCGACGATCTCGTCGTCGACCGACCAGCCGCTGACCTCGAGGCCCTCGCCGAGCCGGTCGACGCCCTGATGGTGGTGGGACATGACCAGGAGCCCGTCGGTGCCGGCCGCCCCGCACGCCAGCGACCCGTCGGCCAACCGGACCCGGTGGGTGCCGAAGCTCCCCGCGATCGAGCGGTGGCGGCCGTCGCCGATCGACTCCGGCAGGTGCTGGTCGAGCGTCCCGCCCAGCGCCACGTTGATCAGCTGCATCCCGCGGCAGATCCCCAGCACCGGCATGTCGCGCTCCAGCGCCCGCCGGGCCAGCGCCAGCTCGAAGCGGTCGCGGTCGGGCCAGGTTCCCTTCGTCTCCGGGTGGGGCGCCGCCCCGTAGGAGGCCGGATCGATGTCGGCACCGCCCGCCAGCAGCAGCGCGTCGACGCGATCGAGCAGCGCGTCGGGATCGTCGACCGCCACCTCGTCGGGGGGCAGCACGACCGCGATCCCCCCCGCCCGCTGCACCGCCCGCACGTAGGTGCGCGGGGCGAGCGTCACCTCGTAGCCGTCCCAGACTCCCCAGGACACCCGCTCGACCGCGGCGCAGATCCCCACCACCGGGGCGGTCAAAGTCGCTCGAATCCCCGGTAGCGCTCCCAGTCGGTGACCGCCGCCTCGAAGGCGTCGATCTCCACCTTGGCCCGGTTCAGGTAGTGCTCGACCACGTCGGCGCCGAAGGCGTCGGCGGCCACCGCGCTGCCCGCGAAGGCGGCGCGCGCGTCGTAGATGTTGTGCGGCACGCGCGGCTTGTCGGAGGCGTAGGCGTTGCCCTCGAAGGCCGGCTCCAGCGGCAGCTCGTTGTCGATCCCGTGCAGGCCCGCGGCGATCAGCGCGGCCAGCGCCAGGTAGGGATTGACGTCGGCGCCCGGCAGCCGGTTCTCCACCCGCAGCCCCTCGCCGTGCCCGACCACCCGCAGCGAGCAGGTGCGGTTGTCCCGTCCCCAGGCGATCGCGGTCGGCGCGAAGGAGCCGGCGGCGAAGCGTTTGTAGGAGTTGACGTGCGGCGCGTAGAGCAGGGTCAGCTCGCGCATGCAGGCGAGCTGGCCGGCGACGAAGCTCTCGAACAGCTTCTCGTCGGCGGCGAAGGCGTTGGCGCCGTCGGCGTTCGCCAGCGAGCAGTGGATGTGGCACGAGTTCCCCTCGCGCTCGTTGAACTTCGCCATGAAGGTGATCGCCATCTCCTCCTGGGCGGCGATCTCCTTGGCCCCGTTCTTGTAGATCGCGTGGTTGTCGGCGCTGCGCAGCGCGCTCTCGTAGCGGAAGTTGACCTCGTGCTGGCCGAGGTTGCACTCGCCCTTCGAGTTCTCCACCGTCATCCCGGCGCCGCCCATCTCGTTGCGGATCCGCCGGATCAGCGGCTCGACCCGCGCCGTCCCCAGCAGCGAGTAGTCGATGTTGTAGAGGTTGGCGGGCTCGAGGTCGTGGAAGCCCTTGCGCCAGGCGTCCTCGTAGCTGTCGCGGAAGACGATGAACTCGAGCTCGGTGGCGGCGTTGGCGCTCATCCCGCGCTTCTCCAGGCGCTGCAGCTGCCTGCGCAGGATCTGCCGCGGCGAGGCGGCCACTTCGCGCCCGTCCGCCCACTGCAGGTCGGCCAGCACCAGCGCCGTCCCCGGCAGCCACGGCACCGCGCGCAGGGTCGAGAGGTCGGGAACCATCTCGAAGTCGCCGTAGCCGGTCTCCCACGAGGACATCGCGTAGCCGCCCACCGTTTCCATGTCGACGTCGACCGCGAGCAGGTAGTTGCAGCCCTCGGCGCCGTGCTCGAGCACCTCGCCGAGGAAGTGCCCCGCGGTCAGCCGCTTGCCCTGCAGGCGACCCTCCATGTCGGCGATCGCCAACAGCACGGTGTCGACCGTGCCCTCGGCGACCGCCTTTTCCAGCTCTTCGACCGTCACTGCCGGAACACTACGGAGCCGACGGCCCGACCTCTGACGGCGCGCCGATAGCTTCGTCGATGTCGACCTCGCGGACCTGCCCGGTGAAGTGCTTGCGGGCGCTCACCACCCAGGCGATCCCCGCCAGCAGGATCACCAGGCCGACCGTGAGCGGCGCGTAGTTGAGCGCCTCCCAGCTGAACTGGCTGTTCCACGGCACCGCCGCCGGCGTGAAGGGAAGGCAGAAGATGATCGTGATGATCACGACCCAGATCGTCGCGAAAGAGTTCATCCACTTGTACTTGCGGCCGTTGGTCCACGGTCCCGGCTGGAAATCGTCGCGTTTGCGCCAGCGCAGGAAGATCGGGATCGCGAAGGCGATGTAGAGGCCGATCACGCACACCGAGACCACCGCGTAGAAGGCAAACGGGACAGCTTCGCCGTTCGATTTGCCTTTCAGCGCCGGAAGCGTGATCAGCAGCGCGCAGAGCGCCATCGCCAGCACCGCGTAGAGCGGGACTTTCTCGTCGTTGACCTTGTTGAGGATGCCGGAGGCGCGGCGGCCGAAGCCTTTGTCGCGGGAGAACGCGTAACACATGCGCGAGGCGCTGGTCAGGCAGGCGCCGCCGCAGAACAGCTGGCCGACGGTGGCGATGATGAGGACGAACTTGCCCCAGCCGGTGCCGAGCGCGTTGACCAGCAGCGTCGGCGCGAAGCCTTCGGCCTTGTTGGCGGCCGAGACGTCGGTGACCGAGAAGGTGATCGCCAGAAGCACGAACCAGCCGATCACCGCCGAGTAGAAGATCGAGCGCCAGACCCCCTTGGCGGCGTTGGTCGAGGCTTCGTGGGTCTCCTCGGCTATGTGCGCGGAGGCGTCGAAGCCGGTGATCGTGTACTGGGTCAGGAGGAAGCCCAACGGGAGGACGTAGAACCAGTACATGCTGTCGCTGAAGCCGCTCTGGTTGATGCGGTGGCCGAAGACGAAGCTGAAGCTCTGGTGCCCGGAGGGGACGAAGACGAGGACGACGACGATCACGGCGACGCCGATCACGTGCCACCACACGGAGACGCTGTTGATCGTCGACAGCAGGTGGGTGCGTTTGATGTTCACCAGCGCGTGGAGGAGGAGGATCAGGACGAAGAGGAGGAAGACCTCGTCGAGGACGTGCGCTTCGTCGCCGAAATTGATCCCGAAGATGTTCACTTCGTAGAGGCCGAGGACGACGTTGAGGAAGGTCGCGCAGGCGTAGTCGACCGAGGCGACCACGGCGACCAGGCCGATCAGGTTGAACCAGCCGGTGAACCAGGCCCAGACGGGGCCGCCGAGACGGCCGGCGAACCAGTAGATCCCGCCCGCCGTCGGGTAGGCGGAGACGAGCTCCGAGAGGCAGAAGCCGATGATCAGGATCGGGATCGAGATCAGCGGCCAGCCGATCGAGATCGCGATCGGCCCGCCGTTGTTCCAGGCCTGGCCGTAGGTGGTGAAGCAGCCGGCGAGGACCGAGATGATCGTGAAGGAGATGGCGAAGTTGGAGAATCCGCCCCAGGCCCGGTTCAGCGACTGTTTGTAGCCGAGTTCCGCGAGGCGTTTTTCGTCACTGTCGTGGATCGGGGCACTGCTGCTCTCCATGGATCTCCTCTTCCCCTGGGTCGATCTGGGCGGTAAAAGGTGTGCCGAGCCGACCTAACGGCTCCGGGCGAGACTAATCTTGCGTTCGGGATCGTGTCAATGCCAACTTGGAGAAATTTCTCCTGAGATCCGTGGCCCTGCCGGCAGACATCGTGGAGAGGTTGGAGGCGCGGCTCGGCTCCGCCGAGGGGGAGCCGACGGTGCTCGGCGGCGGGATCACCAACCACAACTTCCGGGCGCGGTTCGGCGGGCGCGAGGTGGTGGTGCGGCTGCCCGGCAACGACACCGAGCTGCTCGGCTCCGACCGCCCGGGGGAGCGCGAGGCCAACGGCCTGGCGGCGGGGGTCGGCGTCGCCCCCGAGGTGCTCGCCTACCTCGAGGACCCGGTGGTGCTGGTGACCGCCTTCGTCGAGGGGCCGACGATGGAGCCGCCGCGGCTGCGCGAGCCGCGGGCGCTCGGCGAAGTGGCGGCGGCGCTGCGGAAGGTCCACGGCTGCGCCGCGATCGGCGCCCGCTTCGACTCCTTCCGGCTGGTCGAGGCCTACGCCACGGCGACCCGCGAGCGCGGCGGCGAGGTCCCGCCCGCCTACGACGCCGCCCACGCGGCGGCGGCGCGGATCGAGGCGGCGCCGGCGCTCGACGGCGACGCGCCGGTCCTCTGCCACGACGACCTCCTCGCCGCCAACTTCATCGACACGCCCGCCGGGATCCGGATCGTCGACTGGGAGTACGCCGGGATGGGCAACCGCTGGTTCGACCTCGGCAACTTCGCCGTCAACAACGAGCTCGGCCCGGCCGAGGAGGAGGCCCTCTTGACCGCTTACCTGGGCGCCCCGCCCACCCCCGCCGACCTCGCCGCGCTGCGGCTGATGCGGATGATGTCCGACTTCCGCGAGGCGATGTGGGGGGTCGTCCAGCAGGCGATCTCGGACCTCGACTTCGATTTCGCCGCCTACGCGACGAAGCACTTCGACCGCCTGCTCGCGGCGATCGAGGCGCCCGAGTTCGAGTCCCGACTGGAGGACGCCGGTGCCCCGCGCTGAGCTCCCCGACTCGGCCCGTTGCGTGATCGTCGGCGGTGGCGTCGGCGGCACCTCGCTCGCCTACCACCTCGCCGAGCTGGGCTGGGACGACGTCGTCCTCCTCGACCGCAGCCAGCTCACCTCCGGCTCGACCTTCCACTCGGCCGGGCTGGTCGGGCAGCTGCGCGGCTCGGTCTCGCTGACCAAGATGATGATGCACTCGGTCGACCTCTACCGGCGGATCGGGCGGGAGTCCGAGTTCGACCCCGGCTGGACCGAATGCGGGGGCATCCGGCTCGCCTCGAGCGAGGAGCGGATGGAGGAGCTGCGCCGGCAGGCGGGCTGGGCGAAGACCTTCGGGCTGCCGCTGGAGCTGATCTCGGCGGCCGAGGCGCAGGAGCTCTTCCCGCTGATGTCGACCGAGGGCGTGCTCGGGGCGGCCTGGCTGCCGACCGACGGCTACATCGACCCCTCGCAGCTGACCTACGCGCTCGCCGACGGGGCGCGGCGCGGCGGCTGCCGGATCTTCACCGAGACCCGGGTGACCGGGATCGAGGTGTGCGACGGGCGGGTGCGCGGGGTGCGGACCGAGCGCGGCGACATCGCGGCGGAGGTGGTGGTCGACGCGGGCGGCATGTTCGCCGCCGAGATCGGCCGCATGGCAGGCGTCCGCGTCCCCCTCCTGCCGATGTCCCACCAGTACCTGGTCACTCAGCCCCTCGACGCCGTCCGCGACGCCCGCGCCGCCGCCCCCCTGGTGAGTTCGCAGAAATCACCGCATACCGGTGAGAACTGCGAACGCACCGGAGGGGGGGATGATGGGGGGCGGGGGAGCTTGCCGACGCTGCGGGATCCGGACCTGCTCGTCTACTACCGCGAGGATGGCGACGGGCTGGTGATGGGCGGCTACGAGCGACAGAGCGAGGCGGCCTTCCTTCCCCACGGGACCGGCGGCTTCGAGGCGATCCCGCCGGACTTCAACGGCCGCCTGCTGGAAGAGGACTGGGACCGCTTCGAGGAGATCACCCGCAACTCCGAGCGCCGCGTCCCGGCGATGTCGGAGATCAAGGTGACCAAACTGATCAACGGCCCCGAGGCCTTCACCCCCGACAACGAGTTCTGCCTCGGCGAATCGGAGGTGGCGGGCTTCTTCGTCTGCGCCGGCTTCTGCGCCCACGGGCTGGCCGGCGCGGGCGGGATCGGCAAAGTCGTCGCCGAGTGGATCGTCGAGGGCGAACCGAGCCTCGACCTCTGGCACATGGACATCCGCCGCTTCGGCCCCGCCTACCGCTCCCCCTCCTACACCCACAAGCGGATCCGCGAGACCTACGAGACCTATTACGACATCCGCTATCCCAACCACGAGCGCACCGCGGGCCGGCCGCTGCGCGTCTCCTCGGCCAACCTCTGGCACCGCGAGCACGGCGCCGCCTTCGGCGAGAAATCCGGCTGGGAGCGGGTCAACTGGTACGAGCCGAACGCCGCCGCCGGAGACGAGGGCCTGCGACCGCACGGCTGGGCCGGGCAGAACTGGTCGCCGGCGATCGGCGCCGAGCACCGCGCCTGCCGCGAGGCGGTGGCGATCTTCGACGAGTCCTCCTTCGCGAAGCTGGAGATCGAGGGGCCGGGCGCGGCGTCCTTCCTCGAATCCCTCTGCGACAACCGCGTCGCCCGCGGGGTCGGGCAGATCACCTACACCCAGATGCTGAACCGGCGCGGCGGGATCGAGTGCGACTTCACCGTCTCGCGGCTCGGCGAGGAGCGCTTCGGGATCGTCACCGGGACCGCCTTCGGCAACCACGACCGCGAATGGATGCGCCGCAACCTGCCCGACGACGGCGAGGTCCGCGTCCGCGACGTCACCTCGCGCTGGGCCTGCTTCGGGGTCTGGGGGCCGCGCGCCCGCGACGTCCTCCAGCCGCTCACTCCCGCCGACCTCGGCAACGAGGCCTTCCCCTACATGACGCTGCGGGAGATCACCGTCGGCGACGTGCCGGTGCGGGCGCTGCGGGTCACCTACGTCGGCGAGCTCGGTTGGGAGCTCTACTGCCCGACCGAGTACGGGCTCGGGCTGTGGCGGACGATCTGGGAGGCGGGCGAGGAGCACGGCATCGCCGCCGGCGGCTACCGGGCGATCGACTCGATGCGGCTGGAGAAGGGCTACCGGGTCTGGGGCGCCGACATCACCCCGGACGAGACCCCCTTCGAGGGCGGCGTCGGCTTCTGCGTGAAGCTCGACAAGGGCGAGTTCATGGGCAGCGAGGCGCTCGGCATCCAGGTCGAGGACGGGCCCCGCCGCCAACTCGCCTGCGTCGTGCTGGCGGACCCGCGGCGGGTGGCGCTCGGCAACGAGCCGGTGCGGATCGGCGACGACGTGGTCGGCCGGGTGACGACGGGCGGCTACGGCTACACGGTCGAGCGCTCGATCGCCTACGCCTACCTGCCGCCGGCGTCGGCCGCCGCCGGGACGGAGGTCGCGATCGAGATCTTCGGCAGCTGGATCGACGGGGTCGTCGTCGCCGAGCCGCTCTTCGATCAGGCGGGCGAGCGGATCAGGTCCTGAGCCCGCGCCGGCAGCAGGCCGGCGAGGATGTGCTCGGTGCCCTCGGTGTGCTCGCGGATCAGACCGACGGCGCGGCGGCCGTCTTCGCGGCGGAGCGCCTTGACGATCTTCGCATGCTGATCGTTGGCGCGGGCGAGCACCTCGGGCGGGTGCGGGATCAGCGCGATCAGGTCGGTCATCTGGCCCTGGACGTCGGTCATCGCCGCGACCAGGCGTGGCGAGCCGGCCGCCTCGGCGAGGCCGATGTGGAAGCGCAGGTCGGTGCGCCGGTACTCCTCGAAGTCCTCGGTCTGCCCCGACATCGCCTCGATCAGCTCGTCGAGCCGGTCGAGCCGCGGCGGCCGGGCCCGTTCGGCGGCGAGCAGGACCGCGCCCGCCTCGACCGCGACGCGCTGATCGAGAACCTCCCAGGCGCCCGCGTCGAGCGGCTCGCCGGTCGGGTCGACCAGCGGCGGCTCCGCGGCGACGAAGGTGCCCCCGGCGCGGCCGCGCAGCGAGACGAGGTGGCCGCTCTGGACCAGCGTGGTCAGCGCCTGGCGCAAGGTGGAGCGGGAGATCCGCAGCTGCTTGGCCAGCTCCCGCTCCGGCGGCAGGCGGCTGCCCGGGGCGAGCAGGCCGAGGCGGATCGCGGTGCCGAGCCGCTCGACCGTCTCCTCGAAGGTGCTCGGCGGCTGCACCGGCATGAAGACCGCTTCCAGTGCGGCGTCCCGCTCCATGCCCTGCACGGTACTCCGGCCGGCGCGTCGATGGGCCGAAAACTCCAGTCCTGCTTGATTTTGCGGCCCGTCGACGGTGGGCCTGGCGGCTACTCGAGGACTACCGGGGCGTGGCCGGCGTCGGCGGTCTCCCACTTGCCCAGCGCCATGAAGAGCGCCGGGATGAAGGCCAGGCCGAGCAGGACCAGGGCCCAGACGAAGGTCGAGGCGAAGGCTTCGGCGAGCGGGCTTTTGGCGGCCAGCTGCTGGGCCGGGCTCAGCTGCCGGATCGCTTCCAGGCCGCTGCCGCTGCCCGCGGACGAGCCGAAGTTGGCGGTGATCTCGGCGGTGAGGATGACCGAGAGGATCGCGGTGCCGATCGAGGCGCCGCCCTGGCGGATGATGTTCATCGCGGTCGAGGTGCGGGCGATCGCCGCCGCCGGGACCGCCTGCATCGCCGCGGTCATCGTCGGCATCATCGAGAAGCCCATCCCGAGGCCGAGGACGAAGCTGAACGAGCAGAGCAGCCAGTAGGAGGTGGTCGGGGTGACGAACGCGAACGGCGCCATCCCGATCACCAGCAGCGGGATGCCGCAGGCCGGCCAGCGGTTGGGGCCGTAGCGGTCGGTCAGTTTGCCCGCCAGCGGCATCGTGATCATCGCGCCGATCCCCTGTGGGGCGAGCAGCAGGCCCGCTTCGAGCGCGGAGGCGCCGCGGACCGTCTGGTAGTAGAGCGGGATCAGCAGCAGCGCGCCGAAGAAGGCGATCGCGAACAGGGTGAAGACGCCCGCCGCCGCCCCCGCGCGGGTGTGGGTGAAGGTGCGGATGTCGATCAGGGCGCCGTCGCCCTTGCGCCAGCTATGCGAGAAGAAGGCGGCGATGAGGACGATGCCGGCGAGGATCGGCGCCCAGGACTTGAACTGGCCGAAGCCGCCGCTTGCCGACTCGGCGAGGCCGAAGATCGCCAGCGTCAGGCCGGGCGAGAGCAGCGCCATGCCGAGCCAGTCGAGCCGTTGCCCTCGGTCGGAGGTATCGGGCTCGAGCTTGATCCAGGCGGTGATGATCGCGACCACGCCGATCGGGATGTTGATCAGGAAGATCCAGCGCCAGGAGACGTCGTCGACCAGCCAGCCACCGAGGATCGGCCCGACGATCGGCGCGATCAGCATCGGCACGCCGAGGATCCCCATCACCCGGCCCATCCGGTGAGGGCCGGCCTTCTTGGTCATGATCGTCATGACCGCGGGCATGATCATGCCGCCGCCGACGCCTTGGAGGACGCGGAAGGCGATCAGCGAGCCGGCGCTCCAGGCCACCGCGCAGAGGGCCGAGCCGAGCATGAAGAGGGCGAGCGAGACGAGGTAGATCCGCTTGGTCCCGAAGCGGTCGGCGGCCCAGCCGGTCGCCGGGATCACCGCGGCGAGCGCGAGCGTGTAGCCGGTGACGACCCACTGGATCGTGGTCAGCGAGGCGTGGAAATCGATCGAGAGGCGGTCGATCGCGACGTTGACGATGGTCGTGTCGAGGATCGACATGATCGCCCCGAGCAGGACCACCGCGGCGACGACCATCGTCTCGCGGTCGAGCGCGTTCGGATCGGCGGGCGCGGCTGCGGCTTCCGGCTGACTCACGTCGTACACCGTATCAGAAGCTCGTACGCCGTATCGGATCGGTATGCTTTTCCCATGGCAAGCGGCATCGACAGCGTCTGGACCCGCGAGGAGGAGCAGGCGGCGGCGCCCCAACCCCTCTCGCGCGAGTCGATCGTGACCGCCGCGATCGAGATCGCGGACACCGACGGACTCGAAGCGGTCTCCATAAGGAGACTTGCTACCAAGCTCGGCGCCCGCCCGATGAGCCTTTACTCACACATCGAGCGCAAGGGCGATCTGATCGACCTGATGGTGGACGAGGTGATGGGGGGCTCGGTCCTGCCCGAGTCGCTGCCCTCGGGCGACTGGCGCGACGATCTCCGTCGCATCTCCCAGCGCACCCGCGAGAACATCCGCTCCCACCCGTGGATGATCGCCGTCGCCTTCCGCCGCCCCTTCATCGGCCCCAACGCCCTCCGCCACATCGACCAGAGCCTCGCCGCGGTCTCCGAACTTCCGCTGCCGCCGGAGCGCAAACGCGCCGTCCTGCTCGCGGTCGACACCTACACGCTCGGCTTCGTCCGCTGGGAACTGAAGGCGATGAGCGGCGACGGGCCCGACGGGCCCTGCGCAGCGATCGACGACGGCGGCCCGAGCGGCGCCGAGATCGACGCCTACATCGCCGCCCAGGCGGCCAGCGGCAAATACCCCCACCTGCACGAACTCGGGAGCAAGAAGAACATGAGCCTCGGGGTCAAGGCCGAGGTCTTCCAGACCGGCCTCGACTGGCTGATCGCCGGCATCGAGGCCGAGGTCGGCACCCTCTCCGGGTCAGGCTGACCTGAGGTCGGGCGGCCCCGGCGGCCGACCGTCCCATTCGTCGAAGCGGTCGATCAGTTTGAAGATCGCTTCCCGATTCGCATTCACCGCGTCGGTGAGTTCGATCCTCGTCAAGGTCAACTCCTTGCGCGTGGCGACGAGCTCTTCGGTGATCGCGCTCAGCGCGGCCATCGTCTCCCGATGGCTCTCGTCCAGGCGCTCCATCAGCGCCGCGTACCTCTCGCGCCATTCCGCGTCCGCCTTTTTTCGTTCGCGCTCGGCCTTGGCGTTTTTCTTCGCCGACCCTCGCTTCCGCCTCGGCCCGTTCGCTGCGCAGCTCGGCGTCCGCCTCCCGCCGTTCGGCCCGGAACTCGGCGTCGCGGCTCGACATCCGTTCCTGGAATACGGCGTCGCGGCTGATCATCGCCTGGCGGAACTTGGCGTCCCTGCGGACCATCTCCTCGCGGAACGCGGCTTGACGGCGGTCCAGGTCCTCGCGGTGGATCTCCCACCTGGTCTTCCAAAGGCCGAAGGGCATGGGGACAGTGTGGCGGTGCAATTCGCGTAAGTGGTGCGCGGAAAGTAAGAATTCGGCGCCAGTTGTGTGACGGAAGCGCTGCGCCCGGGCGGCGCGCGGCTCAGACGGTGACGAGGCCGGCGATCAGCAGGAGGGCACCGATCAGGCCGACGGCGACGCCGCTGCCGAGGAGCCAGCGCCGGTGAGCGATGATCGAGACGGTCGCCAGGACGATGCCGACCTCGAGACCCACCTCGGCCAGCTCGTAGAGAAGGTGCTTGTCGTTGTAGTGGTCGACGTGCACTTCGTCGTGGTGCATCTCCTCGACCAGGGCTTCGTCGGCGGGGACCAGCTCCTTTTCGATCCGGCGCTCGTGGGCCGCGGCGGCGACCGCCGCCTGGGCCTGGTCGCGCGGCCCGTCGGCGAGGACCTTCAACATCGTCGAGGCGCCGCCGGCGACGTCGATCTTCAGCTGGTTGCTCTCCAGTCGCGAGGAGGTGTCGGCGCGATCGGTCTCACCGGTGACCACCTCCTTCACCGCCTCGTTGGAGAGGAAGGTGGCGATCGCGAGGAAGGCCGCCATCACCGCGACGACGAGCGCCGCCTGGCGGGCGAAGTGGGGCGTGTCGAGCTCTCCGCCGCCCGCGCGGTGCCCCGACTCGAAGCGCTCGATCGAACGGTGGGCCTCCATCGACCGGGCAATCTACGCGGCGGGCGTGACGCCGCGGGCGCCGGTCAGCCCGAGCCGCTCCAGCCGCTCCAGCGCCCGACGTCCACCGCGAGCACCTCGCCCGCCTCGCGCTGGCGCGGGTAGCGCTCGCGCAGCAGCCCGAGCGCGCGATTCGCCTCCGGCGCGTCCGCGTCGAGCACCCTGCCGACGCCGTCGGCCCGCACCCACCAGAGCCGCTCCCAGTCCTCCTCGTCCCAGTGGTCGACCAGCAGCGAGACGGCGGCGTTCTCCCGCACGTTGGCGAGCCTGCGCAGCGCCCGGGTGCGCTTCGGTTTCGCGTCGACCGCGCTGTAGATCGTCTCGCCCGCGACCGCGAAGGCGATCGGCACGAGGTGGGGACGGCCGGCGGCGTCGGCGGTGGCGAGCCGGGCGACGCGGGCCGCGGCGAACCGCTCGCGCGCCTCCTCCGGGCTCACGCCCGCCGCGCCCCCGGATGCCTCCGGGACGGCACTAGGCCTCGCCGGTGAATTCGGCGATCGCCTTCTCGATCCGCTCCAGCCGCGGCTCGATCACGCTGCGCCCGGCGCTCGGCACCCACCAGGAGACCCGCCGCGTGCCCGCCTCGAAGAGCTCCTCCAGCACCTCCGGCTTGGCGGGCGGGCCCATCGCCATGAAGTCGATCGGCCGTTCGGCCCGCGCGCGCAGCTCGGCGGCGCGGTCGAGGACGTCCGGCGTCCAGTTCGGGAACCAGGCGTCGCCGAAGGCGAGGACCCGGTCGATCACCGTCGGCCCGAGCCCGCCGACCAGGATCGGCGGGTGGGGCCGCTGCGCCGGCTTCGGCTCGCAGAGGATCCGCTCGAAGTCGACGAACTCGCCGTGGAAGCTCGCCTCGCGCTCGGTCCAGATCGCCTTGATCGCTTCGGTCCGCTCGGCGAAGAGGCGCATCCGCGTACGCGGATCGGTGCCGTGGTTCTCCATCTCCTCGCGGTTCCAGCCGGCGCCGACGCCGAGCTCGAAGCGGCCGCCGGAGAGGACGTCGATCGAGGCCGCCTCTTTGGCGGTGATGATCGGGTCGCGCTCGACGATCAGCGCGATGCCGCTGCCGACCCGCAGGCGCGTCGTCGCCACCGCCGCCGCGGTCAGCGCGACGAAGAGGTCGAGCGTCGCCGTGTACTTGCGGGGCAGCTCGCCGCCGCCGGGATAGGGGGACTCGCGACTGGCCGGGATGTGGGTGTGCTCGGCGAAGACCAGCGACTCGAAGCCGCGCTCCTCCAGCCAGGCGGCCAGCTCGCCCGGGCCTACCGCGTCGGCGGTGGGGAAATATCCGATGCCGAAATCCACCCTGCGCATATGTTTAGCAGCGTGAGCGCGGCGGCCGCGACGATCGTCTTCTTCCCGGAGGGTGCTTTCGGGCCGACCAACAACTGCGTCGGCATCGGCGACGTGCTCCGCCGCCGCGGTCACCGGGTCGTCTTCATAGTCGAGGAGTCCTTCGCCGGGACGCTCGCGGCGCAGGGGTTCGAGGAGCGGACGATGCGCCTGGGCCCGCCGCCGGAGACCGAGGAAGCGCCGGGCCAGTTCTGGAAGGACTTCATCCGCGACACCGCGCCGGTCTTCCGCAAGCCGACCATCGACCAGCTCGCCGAGTTCATCGCGCCCACCTTCCAGGCGCTGATCGACGGCTCCAAGTACGTCGACGCGCGGCTCACCGAGATCATCGGCGAGCTGGAGCCCGACCTCGTGGTCGAGGACAACGTGGTCACCTTCCCGGCCCTCTTCGCCGGCGGCCGACCGTGGGCGCGGATCGACTCCTGCAACCCGCTGGAGATCAAGGACCCCGACCTGCCGCCGGTCTTCTCCGGGCTGCCGAGCGAGGACCGCTCCGGCTGGGCCGAGTTCCGGGAGGCCTACCGGGCCGCCCACGCGGAGATGCACGCCGACTTCGACGAGTTCTGCCGCGAGCGCGGCGCCCCGCCCCTCCCCCGCGACGACTTCATCCACGCCAGCCCGACCCTGAACCTCTACCTCTATCCGGAGGAGGTCGACTACCCGCGGCGCGAGCCGCTCGGCCCAACCTGGCACAACCTGGGCGCGAGCGTGCGGGCCACCGACCCCGACTGGCGGCTTCCCGACGAGCTGGCGGGCGGCGAGGAGCCGCTCGTCTACCTCAGCCTCGGCTCGCTCGGCTCGGCCGACGTCGAGCTGATGCGCACCCTGGTGGCGGAGCTCGCCGAGGCGCCCTACCGCTTCGTCGTCTCCAAGGGACCGCAGGCCGCCGAGTTCGACCTCGCCCCGAACATGGCCGGGGCCGAGTTCCTCCCCCAGACCTCGGTCCTCCCCCAGGTCGACCTGGTGGTCACCCACGGCGGCAACAACACCGTCACCGAGTCTCTCTTCTTCGGCAAGCCGATGGTGGTGCTGCCGATCTTCTGGGACCAACACGACAACGCCCAGCGCATCGACGAGACCGGCTACGGCGTCCGCCTCGACACCTACGCCCACCGGCCCGACGAGCTGCGCGGGACGATCGCGCGGCTGCTCGACGACGCGAAGCTTGCCGATCGCCTCGCCCAGACCTCGCGCCGGCTGCAGGCGGCCCCGGGGACGGCGCGCGCCGCCGACCTGATCGAGCGCGCCGTGGCGCCTCGGTAGCGGCGACACCTCGTCGCCGGCGCCCAGCTCCTGACCTCGGAAAAGGCCTAGGTCAGAGGAGCCACGCCGGCGTCAGCGGCCGGTCTGTTCGTAGGTGTGCTGGTACTGGGTCTTTTCGCCGCTGCCGTAGATCGATTCGAACGGCTTCTGCAGATTGCAGGCCGGGGCGGGGGAACCGGCGGTGCCGGACTGACCGCCGAACGCGAAGGTCTTCAGGTAGGAGAGCAGCGCTTCGGCTTCTTTTTCGCGCTGTTCCTGACTGGGCTTGACGACTTCTTCTTCGTTCGGCAGGGCCGGGTTGTATTTGAAGCGTTCGGTGGGGATGCGTTCCAGCAGGGCCGGGTTGCTTCCCGGCGTCGGCGCCACCGTGGCCGAGGTGCCCGAGGTGCATTGGCGGTTGTCGTAGACGGGCAGCGAACCTTCGGCGAGGAGCGCGGCCCACCCGGACGGGCTGTACGGGCTGTTTCGGTTGCTGGTGAGTCGAGTCGGATAGGTGGACAAGGTTTCGGCGTTGATCGGGCCCATCACCCGCAGGTAGTGGGCAGCGGTGCCCGTTTCGCTCGCGGTCAGCCGACCGTGGAAGGCGGCGGCGAGGTTGCCGAAGGAGGCGGCGATGTCCCGTTTGTAGAGGTCGAGGCCGGTCACCACCGGATTCAGGTTGCGGACGAATGGTTCGGAGGCGCGCAGCAGCGGCGGGAAGTCGTCGCGGAAGAGCTTGCGCAGCGCCGGGAAGCCGGTCGGCGCCTCCTTGATCACCGGCGGCAGCGCTTCGAAGAGCTTCTTCGCTTCCGGCGCCAGCTTGCCGAAGGCGATCAGGGTCGGCGACAGCTGTTCGGCGACCGGCACCAGCTGTCTCGAGAGCGGGTCGGCATTGACGGCAAAGCGCTGGAGGCGATCGACGGTGAGGCGGGACTCGTCCTGGAAGGTCGGGAAGGCGCGGAACAGCGCTTCGATGTCCTGGTTGCGCGACGCGGTCGTCTTGAAGAGCTCGTTGGAGCTCCGGATCAGGTTCGCCAGCTCCCCTTCGCGCCCGCGCAGCGCTTCGAAGGTCTTCGCCCCGTTGCTGAACAGCGCGGAGACCGCCGCTTCCTGGCTGTTGAGGACGCGGAAGAGGCCTTCGAATTCCCGGAAGGTCGGTTCGAGGCTGCCGATCGCGTAGGAGAGGTTCTGACCCTGACCTTCGATCGCCACCGCCGCTTCCTGCATCCAGGTCTGGAAGGCGCGGCGGGTCTTCGGGTTGAAGGCCTGGAAGATCTCGTCGAGCTGCACCGATTCGGTCACCTGCGCGGCGGGCAAGGTGGCGCCGTCCTCGAGCGGCGGTTCCCCGGCGGCGCCGGGCGTCAGTTCGACGTAGGTCTCGCCGAGCAGCGTCTTCGTCCGCAGCATCGCCCGGGTCGAGGCCGGCAGGGGCGCGTACTTGTCGTCGATGTTCAGGAGGGCCATCGCTTCCTTGCCCTTCGGCCCCAGTTCGATGCTTTCGACTTTGCCCACGTCGACGCCCGAGATCCGGACGTCGGACTGTTCGGCCAGCTGCGAGGCCTCGGTGAACGGGACCTTGACCTGGTAGCTCTTCGCTTTGAACGGGGTCGGGCCGCCGAAGGTGACCCAGAGGAAGAGCAGGATCCCGAAGCAGGCAAGGGCGAACGCCGTGATCACGAGGAGCTGCGTGGTGCTGGGGGCGCGCTTGCTCAATTCTTCGTCCGTTCGCAGTGGCCGAAGTAGGTTTTGAACGGCACCGGGATTTCCTGCTTCTGCGGCACGTTGAGCAGCTGCAGGAGGGTTTCGAGGAACGGTTTGTTTTCCAGCCGCTGTTTTTCCGCGTCCTGGTACGCGAGTTCCGCGCCCGTGCAGCTGATCCCGAGCAGACCGCGCAGCACGGGCCCGTTCGCGTCCTGCACGCTGAATGCACTGTTCAGGTTGTGGTTGGCCCAGGGCAGGTAGAAGAGATAGCTCTGGCCGCCCTTCGGTTTGTAGGCGAGCTCGTTGAAGAAGGAGTTGAGGCCGCCGAGGCTTTCGCCGAAGCTGCGCACGGTCTTTTCGAGGGGTTCGGAGCCCTTGTTGGCCTGGACCAGCAGCGGGCGAACTTCGCGCGTGAGCGGCCGGATGCCGTCCCGGATCGGTTCGGTCGTCTTCGCGAAGAGCTTCTCGGTCGCCTTGAACGCCGGGGCCGAGGCCTGCGCCTGCGGGATCAGCTTGGTCAGCGTCGGCAGCGCCACCTGGGAGAATTCGTTCGAGCTGGCGAGGCCTTCGCCGGCCACCCGCAAGGTCGAGGGGAACTCTTCGAAGGTCTTTTCGAGCGCCTGCTGTTGGTTGGCGAAGTTGCCGAGCGCCTTGTTCGAGGAGCTGACGAAGCGGCGGACCTGCTGGTCGTGCCTGCCGAGTTCGGTGGTGAGCTCGCCGAACAGGTGGATCACCCGGGCAAGCTGCGTGCGCCGACCGGCGAGCGCCTTGTTCAGCTTCGCGTTGTATTCGACGAACGGCTCGAAGCGGCGGAACACGTCGCCGAGCTCCTTGCTGTGGCCGCCGACGGCCTGCGCCCCGCCCGCCACCAACAGCTGGATGTACTGGCGCGTGTCGGCGTCGAGGCTGGCGAGGAACTGGTCGAGGTTGACGTTCGGTTCGGTCTGGGAGAGACCGAACACGTGGCCGTCCTTGACCTCACCTTCGCCACTGCCCGGTTCGACCTCGACGATCATGTCGTTGAGGCCGGTTTTCGGCCGCAGCAGGAACTGCGCGTCCGGGTGGATCAGCTTCATGTACTTCGGCTCGATCTCCATCCCGACCACCGCGTGGCCGTCTTCGAGGTTGACCGAGGCGACCTTGCCGATCTGGATGCCGGCGACGTCGACCGCCTGCCCCTGGCCGGGGGTGACCGCCTGGGCGGTGGTGAACTCGGCCGAGATGTGGTCGAATTCTTCGCCGACCACGGGGAGCCACGATGGCAACGAGGCTTTCTGCTGGGTGAAGATCCCGAGCATCATCACGACGCCGACGAAGGCGAGGAGCAGGATCGCGATCGTGTCGGTGCGGTGACCGCGGGCCTGGCGTCCGAGCCAGGCGCGGAAGTGCCCGATCCGGCTGCGGCGTTCGGGCGCGGGGCCGCGAGCGGGTTTCGGCGTCTGGTCGCTCAATGGACCACTCCGGAGGTCGACGGGGAAGCGGGGCCGACGCTGCTCGCCGCGCCGTTCACGTCGGGAACCGGGTTCGTGTCGCAGCGCACTTCGGGCTTCAGCGGCGGCTTGGTGCCCGGCTGGGGCTGCGTGCCGAGCGGGACTTCGGCCACGTGCGAGTAGTTGATCTTGTCGCTTTCGAGGTTGCCGCTCGGGTTCGGTTCGCCGACGAGCGTCGCCCCACCGCCCGCGTTGGCGCGGAGGAACGGGCCGTTGCCGTCGAAGTTCTGCGCCGCGGCCGCGAAGTTGGTGAGGTCGTAGAGGAATTCGCGGTAGTTCGGCTGGCCGGTGCTGAACTGGTCCTTGATCACCTGGTTGCCCGTCGGCACCAGCACCTGGGTGGTGCAGAGGCTGAGTCGGTTCAGTTGCGGCAGCGCGACCTGGTTACCCGCCTGCGCCGCGCCGGCCAGCCCCGGGGTCGATTCGGCCAGCAGCCTCACCGCTCCTCCCCCCTCCTTGCCGGAGAGCAGCGGCCGCACCTGGGCGAGCCACGGTTTCGAGGCCTTGATCAGCCCGGGCAGCTCGGCGACCGCCGGGGTCAACTCGATCGCGTAGGTGCGCAGCGGCGGCAGCGAGTTGTTGAGGCTGACCAGCGAGGTATGCGCGGTCTTCAGGGTCGGGGCCAGCAGGTGAACCGTGGTCGCCAGGTTGTCCGACTGGTTGGCGAGCGCCCCGGTGAAGGTGTTGAAGTTGTCGATCAGCCCCTGCAGATCCTGCTGGTCGGCGGCGAAGGCCGCCGCGGTGCGCCCGGTCCCGGCGACCAGGCGGGCGAGGTCATGCGGTTCGGTCCCGGTCAACGCCTGGGTCACCTGGGACGTGTATTTGCCCGCTTCGCCGCCGAATTCGAAGACCTTGTTCAGCGCCTGACCGCCGGAGAGACCCGACACCTGCGGCAGCTGATCGAGGTCTTCGGCAGGCGACGGTTCATGGGTCAGCGCGCTGCCGTAGCTCTCCAGCAGCCGGCCGAGGTCGGCGCGGACCGGCGACTGCAGCGCGGTCAGCACTTCGTCGATCTGCACCGCGGTCGAGGTGCGGCTGAGCGGGATCGTGCCGCCGCTCTTCAGTTCGGGGGCGCCCGGACTGCCCGGGTCGAGTTCGATGAAGAAGTTGCCCTCGAGGAAGATCCGCGGCCGGATCGAGGCGAAGGCGTTCTCGTGGATCGGCCGGCCGGTGTCGTCGACGGTGAAGGTGACCGTGGTCGCGTCGCCGTCCCGTTCGCTGGAGATGACTTTGCCGACTTCGACCCCGGCGATGCGCACCGGCGATTTCTCGGCGATGTTCGCCGAGTTGGCGAAGGTCGCCTTCAGCTCGTAGCCGTAGCTGGTGAACGGGATGTGTTTGGTGAAGGCCAGGTACGGGCCGACCGTGAAGACGAGGATGAAGATCACGGCGATCAGCCAGTTCGGGATCCGCTGTCGTCGGCGGTTCATTCGCTGCCGCCTCCCCCGGATCCGGATTCCGATCCGCTGGCCTGCGAGATGCCTTCGGTCTGTTCCGACCACACCTGCGGTGCTTCGCCGATCACGGTCTGGCCTTCCGCGTATTTCGCGTTACCGGCTTCGCAGCCGCGCGCCTGGCCGGGCGCCGCGGTGTTGGGCAGCGGGTTGTAGTGGAGATGATTGCCTTTGGGACCGTTCGCGGGCGCCGAAGCCTGCCCGGACTCGCTGTTGGTTCCTTCCGGGGGCGGGAAGGAGATGAAGTTCAGCCACTTGCCGTACTTGTTGCCGCCTCCAGACGCGCTCGCCACCTGGGTGAAGGTCAAGGAGAAGTAGTTGCAGGTGGTCTGCGCCGGGGTGATGAACCGCAGCGGCGCTTCGAGGTTTTCGTTCAGGTCGGTGAGCAGCTGCAGGCCGGTCATCGTCCCTTCGGCTTCCTGGAAGGCGACCAGCGCCTGCGCGGTCGGCAGCAGCTGGTTGTTGAGGACCGGCGAGGCGTTCAGCGCCGGGATCCCGGCGTGGAGGGATTCGGCGATGATCGGCGAGGTTTCCTCCAGCGCCTTGGCGCCAGGGCGCAGGGCGGTGAAGAAGCGCGCGGTGTCGTGCAGGAACGGGTTGATCTTCGGCAGCCCGGCGTTGACCGTGTCCAGCGTCGGCGGGCCCTTTTCGATCGTTTCTTCGATGTAGGGGCTGGAGACGTGGGCGAAGGCGGCGAAGGTCCGGTCGAGGGCGACGAACATGCTCGCCTGCTCTCCCGCCACCGGGGCCACCGTCGCCGAGAGCGCCGCCACCGCGCGGAAGAAGCCGGCGAAGTTGGTCGTCGGCGAGGCCAGGGTCGCCGAGGCCGGTTCGCCTTCTTCGAGAAAGCCGCGCAATGCCCCGATCGCTTCGTTCAGCTGCGGCCCGCGCCCGGCCAGGGCGTTGCCGAAGCCCGCCAGGTTGCGCTGGATCGCCTTGCGGGTCGGCGTGTTGAACATGTCGAAGAATTTGTCGATGTCCCCCGGTTCCGGCGTCGCGTAGCGGACCGGGATCGTTTCGCCGGCCTTGTAGCCGACGGTCGAGCTTCCCGGGGTGATCTGCAGGTACTTGAGGCCGAGCGGCGATTTCGGCCGCACCTCGATGGTCGAGTCGTTGGGGATCGGTTCGGCGCTCTTGTCGAGGCTCAGGGTGAGTTCCGCTTCGACCGCCCCGTTCTTCCTCTGCACCGGGACCACCGACTTGACCACCCCGACCCGGGCGCCGCCGATCCGCACCTCGTTCGCCTTCACCAGCGCGTCGGCGTTGGGCAGCCGCGCCTTCAGGTCGTAGGTCGAGACGAACGGCAGGCCGTTGTTGGCGTTGTAGGCGAGGAAGACGGCGACGATGATCACCAGCACCGTCACGGCGCCGACCAGCACCGGGCTCACCGCGAATCCTCCGTGCCGGTTCCTCATTGGCCCAGGAGGTAGTCGAGAAGGGGTTCGGTCGCCCCTTCGGTGGTCGTCGCTTCACCGAGGCCCGGGTTGCCTTCGCCGCCGCCGCGTCGCGCGGGCGCGGTTCCTTCGGCCGAGCGCGCCCCGCCCAGGGTGGCGGCGGGCTTCTCGGCGGCGGTACCCCCGTTTTCGGCTTCGGCCAGTTCCGCTCGTTCGGTGTCGAGGCGATTGATCAGACGCACCAGCGCCCGGGCGCTGGTTTCCGTTTCGCTTTCCGACGCCTGGTATCCGTGGAACCGCGCCACGCAGCCGCTGTAGCCGCCCGGATGCGGGATGTATTCGATGCAGGCGGTCAGATTGAGCAGCGTGCGGCCGTAGTGGCCGTATTTGTCGAAGCCGTTCAGCGAAAGCGCCGTGTTGTAGATCAGTTCGGTGAGACCGTTCCACCCACCGGTTTCCTTGATGCTGACGAACAGATGGGCGAGTTCGGCGGTCGACACTTCGCCGCTGATCGCCAGCTTGCTCGCCTTCCGCACCACCGGCGTCGCTTCCGCGAAGACCGGGCCCGCTTCTTCGCCCACGCTGCCGAGGCTGGTGAGCGCCGTCGTCGTCGCTTTCGAGAACGGCGTCAGGGCCCGGGTCGCGTCGGTCAGCGACGGCGCCGCCACCCCGAGGTCTTCGAGCAGCGGCGTGCCCGCGTCGGAGAACTCCTTGAGATTGGCCATCGTCGCGCGGAACTCGGTCAGGAACCGGGGGAACTTCTGCAGCGCCTCTTCGAGTTCCGGCCCGTGCGCCGAGCTCGCTTCGGCCGCTTCGCCGGAATGGGCGAGGAAGCCGACCACGTGTTGCTTTTCGCGCGTCAGCGGTTCGAGGATTTCCTTCGAGTCGGAGGCCAGTTGGGCGAGCTGATGCTTCTCTTCGGTCAGTTGCTTGAACAGGAGGTCGACGTTGCGCAAGGTCGGGTTGGCGCGCTTGATCGCCGCTTCCAGGTCTTCCCCGCGGCCCGCCAGCCCGGCCCCGAGTTCGTTGAAGATCAGCCGGAAGCGCTGCGCGTAGGGGAGCGACTGGATGTCGTTGATCAGGTCGGGATCGACGCTGGTCGTGTTGCTGCCGAGCGGCAGCAGATACTGGCCCGCGCCAGGTTCGCCTGCCGGGATCTGTTTCAGCGGCGGGGCCTCCTGCTGGCCCGGCGCCCGCGGCACGGTCGGCGTGCAGTTGACGTACTTCTCGCCGATCAGCGACTGCGGCCGGATTTCGCAGCTGGCGTCCTGGCGGAAGTCCTGGAAGCCGGGATCGGTGATTTCGAGCTCGATGATCGCCTTGCCCGGGACGTCCTTGAACTTGCCGTCTTCGATCGCCGTCGGTTCGCCCGGCAAGGAGACCCCCACCGACTTGATTTCCCCCACGTTGGCGCCGGCGACGCGCACCTGCTCACCGCTGACCATGAACGAGCCTTGGTCGAAGACGGCGCGCACGACGTAGCCTTCGCCCGAGCCGCCGCCCGCGATCAGGATCACCGCGACGACGATCGCGGCCACCACCACTGCTCCGGCGATCAGCTTTTTCACGGACCGCCCACCGCCTGCGAGGGGTTGCAGTCCGATGCGCCGACGCCGCTGCCGCCGTGCGGCGGGTTCACGTAGGGAGCCGAGTTGTCGGCGGGCGCCTGCGCCGCTCCGCCCGGGCAACGCGTCGGCGTCGCCGAAGGCCCGCCGAGGGGGGCGAGCTGTTCCGACTTCGGGATCACGTTCAGCGTCCCGTTTTCGTTCTTGAACATGTTCTGCAACGTCGTCGCCGCGCGGACGTAGTTGCCGTTGCCGTCGTAGTAGCCGCTGATCTGCCCCAGCTTCGAGATCCCGTTGAAGAAATCCGGGGTGTAGGAGCGGAGGAAGCTCAACTGCGGCTGGAAGGCGGCGATCGCCCCTTCGGCGTGGGGGAAGGTGCGGGAGGCGCGCGTCTGGACGGTCGGCATGATCGCCAGGAGCTCTTGCGTGTCGTTGTGCGGGCCGGGCCTGCTCAGCGCCAGGCCGAAGTTGCGCGTGAACGGGATGAATTTGCTGATCACCGGGCGCAGTTCGGCGAGGAACGGGGCCAGGTTCTTCGTCGCCGGCTTGGCCGTGTTGATCAGCGGTTCGACGTCGTCGAGCGCGGCGCGCAGGTTGACGAAGGTGGTGTTCGACTGGCGCAGGACCGGGGGCAGCTCCTGCAGGGCCTGGTCGAGGGCGACGTTCTGGGTGTTGATCGACTGGAACGCGGTGGTCGCGTTGGAGATCGCGCTGGAGAGCTGGGCGCCGCGTCCGGAGATCGCCGAGGTCAGCTTCGCCGAGCTGACCAGGAAGTGCGAGAGCAGCTGTTCGTCGGCGTTCAGTTCGGAGGCGAAATGAGCGCTCCTGTTCAGCGCCGTGCCGAAGTACTTGTAGCTTTCGTTGGCTTCCTTGCCGCGCCCGGCATAGATCTGCCCGTTGCCTTTGATGAAGTTCTGCAGGCCTTCGCGCACCTTCGGCGGGAAGCTGTTGAAGAACTGGTCGATATCGACGGGCGTCGTGGTCGAGGAGAGGCCCAGCGTGGCCCCTTCTTCGAGCGCCGGATTCGAGTTCGGGCCAGGGCTGATCGAGAGGTAGTGGTTGGCGACGCCGGAGAGCGAGGTCGCGCGGATCACCGCCGTCGTCCCTTCGTGCAGTTCCTGTTCGACTTCGACGTTGACTTCGGCCAGGTTCTCGGGGCTCAGTTCGATGCTGGAGACGGTCCCCACCGGCGAGCCGCCGATCAGCACCTGGTTGTCGTTCACCAGCTGGCCGGCGTTCTGGAACATGAAGGTGTACTTGTGGCCGCCGCCGCCGCTGAAGAGCACGATCGCGAGCACGATCACCACCGCCGCCAGGGCCCCGATCGCCGCGAGCCGGGCAGGAGTGGTCCCTCGGCTCGGAGCCGAGCGTTTCTCCTCGCCTTGGGGTTTCGCAGCCACGGGTCGTCGCTTGCCCCCTCCCTGGCCCCCTCGACCCTGCGGAACGGGCGCGCGAATCGTATCCGAGCCATTCCCGGCTAAACGGCGCCTGAGCGGGGACTTAACTGGAAATCAACGCGCTACTCTGGCGCCGCGGACCGGTTGGGGAACTGGGAGGCGATCCGCAAATTTCCGATTCAGGAGCAACTCAATGCGCAAACGTTTCATTTTGATCGCGAGCCTTGCCGCCCTCGTGGCGATCGCGATCCCCGTCTCCGCGGCCCTCGCCGGGGAAACCGTGACCGGCCCCGACGGCAACACCCAGTCGATGGAAGCGACGGTCTCGCCCAAGGCGCTCTACAAGAAGACCTTCTCGCCGGGCTCGCTCTTCGTCGACGTCAAGACGGGAAGCACCAACTCGACCACCGGCGCCCCGAGCCCGGCGGTCCACGACGTCATCGACTTCGACCAGAACCTCGCGCTGGCGACCAAGGGCCTGCCGACCTGCAACGCCTCGCAGCTGCAGAGCGCCTCGACCGAAGTCGCCGAACGGGTGTGCGCCAAGGCCAAGATCGGCAGCGGCGAAGCGACCACTTTGCTGCCCCTGGGCGTCCTCTACACCGAGCCGACCAAGGTGACCGCCTTCAACGGCGTCCCGCAGGGCGGTAGACCGGTGGTCCTCCTGCACGCCTACGGCACCTCGCCGGTCCAGACCACCCTGGTCCTGACCGGGGTCGTCTCCAACTACGGCAAGGAAGGCTACGGCCCGCGCCTCGACGTGACGATCCCGCCGATCGCCGGCGGTTCCGGCGCGATCACCGACTTCAAGGTGAAGATCCAGAAGACCTGGACCTACAAAGGCAAGAAGATGAGCTTCATCAACGCCAAATGCCCGGCCTCGAAGAAGCTCAAGTACCGCGGCGCCTTCACCTACAAAGACGGCACCACGATCGAAGCCACCCACAGCCAAGCCTGCACGCCGAAGGCCGAACCGAAGAAGCCGAAGAAGAAGTAGCGCCGGTGGCCGTGTCAGGCGAGCTTGCCTGACACGGCCCTCCAGGCCCTCATACCTCGAACCGCGGCAGCACCCGCTGGAGCGGGCGCGGCAGCCACCAGACGCGGTCGCCGAGCAGGAGCATCAGGGCGGGCAGCAGGACGATCCGCACCACGGTGGCGTCGAGCACCACCGCGACGGTGAGGCCGACCCCGAGTTGGCTCACGGTCGCGATCGGCGCCCCGGCGAAGGCGATGAAGACGGCCAGCATGATCGCCGCCGCGCCGGTGATCACCCGCGCCGTCTTGTCCAGCGCGAAGCGCACCGCGGTGGCGTTGTCGTCGCCCGCCTCGTAGCGCTCCCGCATCCGCGTCAGGAGGAAGACCGCGTAGTCGATCGAGAGCCCGAAGACGAGGGCGAAGATCATGCAGGAGCCGACCGCGTCGACGTAGTCGTGGCCGCCCAACGGCCAGTCCTTCGGCACGTGGAAGAGGATCGTGAGGATGCCGAAGGCGACGCCGACGGTGAGCAGGTTCAGCCCCACCGCGATCGCCGCCAGCGGCAGCGCTCGCAGGACCACGACCAGCACCAGGAAGGTGACCAGGGTGATGATCGCGATGATCCAGGGGATCCGTTCGCGGGTGATGTGGCTGTAGTCGTTCAGCTGCGCGGCGCCGCCCGCGACCCCGGTCTCGAGGCTCGCGTCCTGGCCCAGTTCCGTCGCCGCCCCCGCGAGCCGCCGGTTCAGCGCGATCGAGCCGGGCGAGTTGAATTCGTACTTCGAGATCACCAGGACCGCGGCCGCCTGCCCACCTTTTTCCACGTTGATCGTCTGACCGATCTTTTCGCGCGTCCCGGGGGGCGCACCGTCGAGGGCCGAGAGCACGAAGTACCCCGAGTTGAAGAGGCCTGGCGACTGCTCCTGCACCTTCGCGGCCTGGCGGTGGATCTTCGACTTGCCTTCCAGCACCTGGACGCTGGCTTCTTCCAGCCCGGTTTCCAGCGGTTCGGACTTCGTCACGCCCTCGGCGAGATTCTGTTCCAGCGATTCGGCGCCGCCGACCAGGCGGGCGAGCCCGCTGGCCAGCGAGTCGGCGCCGCCGCTCAGCCGTTCGATCCCTTTGCCCAGCGTGCCCGCCGCGTTGGCCAGCTTGCGGGCCCCGTGGGCGAGCGTGTTGGTCGCTTTGTGCATTTTGTAGAGGCCCGAGATCAGGCGGCCCATTTCGTTTGAGACCCGGTGCATTTCGGTGATCGTCGAGTGGATGAAGGTGGCGACTTTGTGGGCTTCGGCGCCGTCGTGGCCGAGCCGCCGCTCGAGCGCTTCGATTTCGCCGACCAGCCCCGCGTAGCCTTCTTCGTAGTGCGCGCCGGTCGCCGGGTCGGTGCCGGTCATCGCGGTCAGCGCCGCCTGCACCTCTTCCAGCGCCGCCGCGGCAGCCGGATCGCCGGCCGTCGCTTCCTTCAGCCTCGCTTCCGCCGCCTGCAGCTTTTCCACCGTCTCCTGGGCCGGCTTCAGCAACCTGGGCAGCGTTTCGTTCGCCTCGGCGAGCAGCCGGCGGACCAGGTTGCGCTGGGTCTGGAGGCCGTTGTAGCGGAGGGTCGGGCCGACGAAGGTCTCCGTCGCGGCGCGGATCTGTTGCGTGCCGATCGCGGCTTCCAGCTGGAATTCGACCAGCTTTTCCGAGCCTTTCGCGAACCGTTCGAGGGCGTCGATCGCCCGCCGGCTGCCGCCCGCCGCCCGCTCCAACCCGTGGGCGAGCAGCTGCGCGCCTTCGGTCGCGTGTTCGGAGCCCTGCGCCAGCAGCCCGGCGCCGTCGCTTGCTTCGCCGATCCCGGCCCGCAGCGCCCCCACCCCGCCGGCCGCCACGTTCAGTTCCTTGCCCAGGTGCCCGAGTTCCTTGACCGGGCCGATGTTCCCCTTCGACGAGAGCGCCGCGTTGCCGAGTTCCTGCAGCGGCTCGACCCGCTTGGTCGCCGCGGTCGGGCCGATCACGACTTTGACGCCGCCGAACGAGGCGATCCGGCGCTGGAACCGTTCCAGCGCCGCCATGCTGCCCGGGTCGGTGACCGGCCCGGTGGGGTTGACGGCGACCACCTGGAACGGCGCGTCCCAGCCCGGCCCGATCGTGTCGTCGATCAGTTCCTGGTTCTGGCGCGTGGGCGAGTCCTTGGAGAGCTGTTCGGGGCTCGGCGGCCCCAGCTTCAGCCCGATCGCCGGCGCCGCCAGCGCCAGCAGCACGCCGCCGATCACCAGCGCCGCGACCAGCGGTCGGCGCAGCGCCGCGTTGACGAACGCCATCACCGCGGAGCGGTCGGCGCTGGCCGCCTTGCCGATCCGCCAGCGGTTCACGTTGGTTCCCGCCAGGGTCAGGACCGCCGGGCCGACCAGCGTCGCCACGGTCACCGAGAGGACGACGACCATCGCCACCGTCCCCGCCAGCGAGATCAGCAGCGACCCGGGCAGGATCAGCAGCGAGACCAGCATCGAGACCAGGAGGGTCGAGCCGGCGAAGGCGACCGTGCGCCCGGCGTGCTTGCGCGTCCTCCGCGCCGCTTCGATCGGCTCCGCCCCGTCGGCCAGCTCCTCGCGGAAGCGCGAGACCATCAAGAGGGCGTAGTCCACCCCCAGCGCCAGCCCGATCATCGTGCAGACGGTCAGCGCGAAGGCGTCGATCGAGAACCAGGAGGTGAGGAAGTAGAGGATCCCGCGCGAGGAGAGCACGGTGATCGCGCCGAAGCCGAGCGGGATCACCGCGGCGATCGGCGAGCGGAAGACGAGCAGGAGGACGACCAGCAGGATCGGCAGCGCGATCAGCTCGTCGTGCTCGGCGGAGTCGATGGTTTCCTCCTGCAGCGCCCGCGACAGCGTCGCGTACCCGGTCTGCGTCGCGGTCACCGGCGCGCTCACGTGTTCTTGCAGAAGTTGTTCGACGTGGGGGACGGTCTGGTTGACCGCCGTTTTGGTGCCGACGTGGAAGTCGGCGAGGATCAGCGCGTCTCCGGGATGCGGTCGCAGGCCTTCGACCGTGCCCTTGTCCCAGGGTGAGATCGTCGTGACCCCCGGTTCGTCGCGCAACGCTTCGACCAGGCCCGGGCCCTGTTCGTCCAGCGCCGCGGCGGGCCCCTGCAGCAGGATCGCGAACGGCGCCGAGGGCCCGAAGTGTTCTTCCAGCAGCTGGTTCGCTTCCGTCGCCGAGCTGCCGGGCACGGCGAGCGTGGTCGGGTCGAGGCGCTTGTCGACCCCGGTGCCGATCACGGCCAGCGCCGCCAGGACGATCCCGGCGATCAGCAGGATCTCGCGCGGATGCCGCAGCAGCCAAGGCTGCCGTCGCGCGGTCGCCGAATCCCGAGGCCGGTCCCCTCCCCTGCTCCTACTCCTTCCCACCCGTGGTAGTTTGCCGCTCGGGGCTACGGGAGGAGCGAACCTATGCGGAAGAACGTGTTAAGGATGGTCATCTTGACCGCCGTCGCACTGCTGACGATGAGCGGTGCGGCCTTGGCGATCGTGCTGCGCGCGGGGCCGATCGAAGTGGTGGGCGAAGGCGGCTTCTCGCCGACGACGCTGCCGAAGCACGAATTCGCGCCGATCACGATCCACGGTGAAGGCAGCATCGGGACCACCGACGGCTCGCTGCCGCCGATCCTGCACAAGCTCACCGTCTGGTACGACAAACACGGCGAAGTCATCACCAAGGGCCTGCCCTACTGCACCAAAGCGAAGCTGGCGGCGACCACCTCGCAGCAGGCGCGCAAAGTCTGCGGCGGCTCGATCGTCGGCGAGGGTCACGGCACCGCGGTCATCGCCTTCCCCGAACAGCGGCCGTTCAGGGCGAGCTCGCCGATCACGATCTTCAACGCGCCGCCCCACAACGGCAACCCGACGGTGCTCGCCCACGCCTACCTGAGCGTGCCCGCGCCGACCACCTACATCGTCCCGGTCGAAATCCAGAGGGTGCGCAACGGGCCCTTCGGCTTCCGCACCGAAGCGACGATCCCGAAGATCGCCGGCGGCGCCGGGATCCCGCTCGAAGGCAGCCTGACGATCGGCAAAAAATGGACCTTCAAGGGTCAGCGGCTGAGCTACGTCAACGCCAGCTGCCCCAGCGGCAAGCTGCAGGCGAAAATCGAAACCGAATTCACCGACTCGACCAAACTGAGCGGGCTGATCCTCAAACAGTGCACGGGGAAGAATTGAGGCGCCGCGGCTCACGCGGCAGGCGGGTCGGGACGGTCGCGACCCTCCTGCTCGTCGTGAGCCTGGTCGGCGGTGCGGTCGCCTACGCGGTCACCACCCAGATCGGCAACCTGAAGGTCAGCGCCACCGCCGAATTCCAGCCGCGGGCGTTCCCCCAGCACGGCACCCTGCCGGCCAGCTTCGGCAGCATCGTCCGGATCAAGACCGTGAACGGGGAACGGCCGCCGGCGCTGAAGACGCTGATCTTCGAATTCGACAAGCACGGCAAGCTGAACTTCAAGGGCCTGCCGACCTGCACGGTGGCAAAGCTGGAAGGCACCACCCCCGACGAAGCGCGCAAGCGCTGCGGCGCGGCGCTGCTCGGCACCGGCGTCGGCAAAGCCCGCGTCGACCTCCCCGGCAAGCCACCCTTCGTGATGACCTCGCCGATCTCGATCTTCAACGCGCCCCCGGAAGGCGGCAAACCGGCCCTGATCGCCCACGCCTACGAGACCGTGCCCTCGCCGCAGGCGCTGTTGGTCCCGTTCACGGTCGAAAAGATCAGCCACGGCCGCTACGGCTACCGGGCCGAACTGGAACTGCCGCCGATCGCCGGCGGCGACGGCTCGGCGATCCTCGCCGAAGCGCAGTTCGGTCGCACCTATAAGCGCCACGGCCGCAAGGTCGGGTACGCCGAAGCCGAATGCTCCGGCGGCCGACTCCAGGTCCACGGCGAACTCATCTTCACCGACGGCAGCTTCCTGCAGTCGCTGCTCACCTCGCCATGCCACTTCGAAAGCTGAAGCGGCTCCTCCCCGTCCTCGCGATCCTCCTCCTCGCCTGCGCGCTATGCGCCGCCGTCGCCGGGGCCACGGCGATGGTCGAAACGCGCGAAGTGCGGATCGAAGTCAACGCCGCCTTCCAGCCCCGTGACCTGCCGGTGAAGAGCTTCGCCCCGGTCCAGTTCTCCGGCTTTCTCGACGTCTCCAAACCGGGCGGCGGGCAGCCGCCGGCCCTGCAGCAGGTGGTCCTCGACTTCGACCGCGACGGCCGCCTCGACGTCGCCGGGCTGCCGACCTGCGCGCCGGCCTCGATCGACGAAGTGAGCGTCGAAGAAGCGCGGCGGATCTGCAAGGGCGCGATCGTCGGCACCGGCAAGGTCGAAGCCCTGGTCGCCCTCCCGGTCTCCGGCAACCTGGTCCCGACCGGCTCGCCGCTGACCCTCTTCAACGGCCCGCGCCTGGGAGGCAAGCCGACCGTGATCGTCCACGCCCGCACCACGGTGCCGGCGACCCAGACCTACGCCTTCACCGTGCCGATCGAAAAGCGCCGCGGGGAATTCCGCTACCGGGCGGTGGCGAACATCCCGCCGCTGGCGGGCGGGCTCGGCGCGATCACCAAGATCAGCATCAAGGTCGGCCGCCGCTACACCGCCGGCGGCAAGCAGCGCAGCTACGTCGCCGCCCGCTGCAGCGACCACATCCTGCGCAGCCACGGCGCCTTCACCTTCTCCAACGGCCTGACGATCGAAGGCGTCGGGCTCGAAAAGTACTGCGCCCAGCGCTGAGTCGGTCCCGGCGCGCGGAGGGCCGGGCGCCGGCCCGCCCCGGCTTCCTATAATCCGCCGTTCGGGCCGTTAGCTCAGTTGGTAGAGCAGGAGACTCTTAATCTCAAGGTCGTAGGTTCGAGCCCTACACGGCCCACTCTGGAGACCCGGCCTGGTCAGCCGCGGTCGCGGCGTTCGACCTCGGCGAGGCCGTTGCGGGGGATCGCGCCGAGTCGCGACCAGTGGCCGGCACAGCGGAGGACCAGGCCGCGCAGCTGCGAGCGCGGCGCCAGGTCGGCGGCGAGCAGGCGGTGGAACTCGGCCAGCTCGCGGGCCACGTCGAGGTCCGCGGCGGTGAGCCCCGGGTCGCGGGGACCTTCGGCGGGGAGAGGCTCGTCGCCTGGGCTGGCGACGAGGCGCACGTCGCGTGCTCCTTCTTCCATGCCCCCCAACTTCCCTGGTCGAGAGCGATACTAACTTCTTAGTAGGGCTCTGGACTTATGTTGGGTAGGGCTATTCGCCGCCGAGCGAGGAGCCGCCGAGGCTGTTAAGCGGGTTTTCCAGCGCTTCTTTGCCCGACGACTTGCTGCTCTTCGCCGCCGCTTTTTCGGCTTTCAGACCTTTGCCGAATTCTTTGGCGTTTTTTTCGACTTCTTCGAATTTGTTTTCGAGCGATTCGCGTTCGAACTTGGTGCCGGCGAATTTGGTCGCTTCTTTGAGCGAGGTTTCGGCGGCCTTGTATTCCTGCGCGAACAGCTGATAGATCGCCAGCGTGCTGAGGCTGTTGAGGCTCGGACGCGCTTCGGCGACGATCTTCTGCGCTTCGGTCGCGGCGGCGACGTTTTCCAGCGCCTCTTCGCCGGTGGTCGAGAGTTCGGCCAGCTGGAACAACGCCGGCGAGGCCTGGATCGCCAGGCCCGGGCTCGGTTCCTTCGCCGCCTTCAGGTATCTCGACCAGTCTTCGCTCGCCAGCGCCAGCTGGTGCTTGACTTCTTCGGCGCCGCTCTGGCCGCTGGCGCCGTTGGTGATCATCGTGTTGGCGACGTTGATCCGGGTCCGGGTCAGGTTCAGCAGCATGTCCTCGTCCGCCGGCGCTTTCGCCAGTTTGGCTTCGATCCGCTCGGCCTGCTTTTCGAGGCTCGTGGTGGCGCTTTCGCCGCTCGAGGCGGTGCCCAGGATCGAGTTGATGTTGATCGCGCCGGTGACCAGGAAGAGGCTGGCGGCCATCAGGACGGCGAGAATCGCGTAGACGACTTTGACCACGTACCGCCTGCGGCCGCGGATGTCGAAGACCATCCTGTGCTCGTTGCTGCCCTGCGCCATTGCCCCTTCTCACTCCTGCGTGGAGGGTTCGGCCGCGCCTGCCGCTTCGCTCGGTCGGCCGAACCAACGAGCAAGCAAGATACTCAACTCGAACAGAACCAGCAGCGGGACCATCTCGATCAGCATCGAAATCGGGTCCACCCCGGGCAGCGCCGCGGCGATGATCGCGATCACCAGGTAGGCGTAGCGGCGGTTCTTGCTGATCTGATCGACCGAGACGATCCCCAGCCGGGTGATCGCCAGGATCGCCATCGGCAGCTGGAAGACCAGCCCGCAAGCGAGCATCGTCATCGAGAAGAAGCTGTAGTAATCGCCCGCCCGGACCTGGATGTTGAACTGTTCGTCGTTGAAGTTGAGCAGGAAGTGGAGGGCGGCGGGCATCACGGCGAAGTAGCCGAACCCGATCCCGGCGATGAAGAGGAACGGGAAGAGCAGCAGGATCGGCAGCACCACCCGCTTCTCGGACGGGCTGAAGGCGGGCAGGACGTAGGCGTAGAGCTCCCAGAGGATGAACGGCGCCGAGAGGATCGCCGCCCCGTAGGCGCTCACGGTCAAGGTCGTGGTGAACGGCTCGGTGACGCTGAAGGTGGTCAGCTTCTTGTGGCCGCTGGGCAGCGGGTGCTGGGCGATTTCCAGCAGCAGGTGGTTCTGCCAGAAGCAGAGCGCCAGGGCGACCGCGAAGACGACCAGGCAGACGATCAGCCGGTGGCGCAGCTCGTCGAGGTGCTCGACCAGGCTCAGCTGGTCTTCGTGGGAGACCGCCCGGACTCGGCGCGGGCGACGGGCCACGATGGCTCAGCCGTTTTTGTCGTGGACGACCTCGGCCTGGTCCGCTTCGACCCGGTGGGTCGTCGGCGGCTCGACCGGCGTGGTGGTGGCCTGCGGGGTGCCGATCGTCTTCACCTCGGGATCTTCGACCGCCTGGTCGTCCCGGTGCTCGCCGGTGACCGAGTCTTTGAACTCGCGGATCCCTTTGCCGAGGCTGTTGCCGAGCTCCGGCAGCCGTTTGGGACCGAACACGATCAGCGCGATGATGAGGACGATGATGATCTCGAGGGGGCCGATATTTCCGAGCATCTACACAATGGTAACGAGAGTTGGGGCTCTCTGGATCAGCTGTAGCGCTGAACCACGCCGTCAGCCACGAGCTCCAGCAGCCTGCGGCCTTCGGCGTCGAACCCGGCGCCGGCCAGCCGGCGCTTGCCGGCGGCGACCAGCTCGAGCGCCCGCGCCCTGACCGTCCCCAGCGCGCCGGTCGCCGCGATCCGTTCGCAGACCTCCTCGGCGGCCTCCGGGTCGAGGCCCGGCAGGTCGATCGTGCGCAGGCTCGGGTCGCGCTCGGCGGCGACGATCAGCGGCAGCGTCACGGTGCCGTCGAGCAGGTCGGTGCCCCGCGCCTTGCCGGTCCGCTCCGGCGGGCCGGTCACGTCGAGGACGTCGTCGAGCAGCTGGAAGGCGAGGCCGACCTCGGCGCCGAAGCGGCGCAGCTCGGGGTCGTCGCGCCCCAGCGACACCGCGCATTCGAAGAGCGTCGCGGTCTTCAACCGGCAGCGGTGGAGGTAGCGCTCCTCGCCGATGCCGAGGTCGAAGGCGTCCTGGCGCTGGGCGAGCTCGCCGCGGGCCAGCGCCACGGCGGCGTCGGCGAGCAGCAGCACCGCGTGCCGGTCACCCGCCTCGCTCAGCAGGGAGAAGGCGCGCGAGAGCAGCAGGTCGCCGGTCGCCAGCGCCCGGGCCCGGCCCGAGGTCGCCGCCACGGTCGGCAGCCCGCGCCGCAGCGGCGCCTCGTCGAGCACGTCGTCGTGGACCAGGGTCGCCATGTGGACGAGCTCGATCGCGGTCGCCGCCCGCACCGCCTCCGTCCCTCCCGACTCGCCCGCGCAGAGCAGCACCAGCATCGGGCGCAACCGCTTGCCGCCGGCGGCCAGGGTCGCTCCGGCGTCTTCGCCGAGCGGGCCGCCCCAACCCTCGATCGACGCCCGCAGCATCTCCTCGACCTCGCCCAGCCGGGCCGGCAGCCACCGCTGGGAGGCGTCGAGGACCGCCGTCACCGGCGGTGGCACGGCCGATCCGGGGGCCATCAGTGGCTGTCGTGAAGCGGGCCTTTGACGCCGCTGTGGATCGCGATGATCCCGCCGGCCAGCACCGTGTAGCGAATCGCGGCGAAGCCGGCGTGGTCCATCTTCTCCGCCAGGCCGTGCGGCGAGGGGAAGCTGCGCACCGACTCGGGCAGGTAGCTGTAGGCCTCGGGCTCGTCTGACAGCACCCCGAGCAGCGGCACGACGCGGTCGAACCAGAGCGAGAAGAAGAAGGAGAGCGGCGGCCGGGTCGGCGTCGTGATCTCGAGGATCACCAGGCGCCCGCCCGGCTTCAGCACCCGGGCCATCTCGCGCAGGCTGCGGTCGAGGTCGGCCAGGTTGCGGACGCCGAAGCCGACCGTCACCGCGTCGAAGCGCTCGCCGTCGTAGGGCAGCTCGAGCGCGTCGGCCCACTCGAAGCGGACGCCCTCGGCGCCTCGCGCCGCGGCCTTGTCGCGGGCCAGGTCGAGCATCGGCTCGGAGAAGTCGCAGCCGACCACGCGGCCGCCGGGGGCCACCCGACGGGCGAGCTCGAAGGCGAAGTCCCCGGTGCCGCAGCAGACGTCGAGCGCCGTCTCGCCCGGGCCCAGCGCCGCCCGGTCCGCCGCCTGCTCGCGCCAGCGATGGTGCAGCCCGGCGGTCATCACCTCGTTCAGCGCGTCGTAGCGCCCGGCGACCCGGTCGAACATGCGGTTGACCTGCCCGGCGAAGTCGGACGAGGAGCGGTTGTCGTTGATCGTGTCCATCGCTCTGGGGAAGACGTTACCCGTCCTCCCTGCGCCTGCCTACGCCGCCCGGCGCCGGATCAGTTCAAGGAAGAGAGGAAATCCGCCAACTCGTCGAGCTTCTTTTTCGACAGTTCGCGGAAGGAAGGCATGATGCTCGGGCCGATTTCGACCGAGCGGATGATCGCCGCGCGCGGGATGCGGGCGCCGATGTGGGTCAGTTCGGGACCCGGCCCGTTGTTGCCGTTCTCGCCCAGTTTGTGGCAGGCCAGGCAACCGGAAGAGGCGACGATCTCCGATCCCGCCTTGTATTGGGGCGCGACCTTCATGTCGATCTCGGTAGGCGACCCCGAGGTGGCGCCGGCGTAGGTCAGGTAGCCCATCGCGAGGATCGTCAGGATCCCGGCGGTAGTCGCCAGCGGCCGGCGCTCCGGGCGCCGCTCCGGGCCGCGGTCGTAGAACGGCAGCAGCAGCAGCAGGACCATGCAGATGGTCGGGATCCCGATCGTCGCCACCGGCACCAGCTCCGGCGGTTTGATCACGCGCAGGACCTCGAAGAGGAAGAAGAAGTACCACTCGGGACGCGGCACGTAGGTGGTCGTCGTCGGGTCGGCCTTCGGGCCCTGCTCGGCGCCGAGGATGATCGACATCGCGATGATCACGCCGACCACGATCAGCGCCATCGCCGAGTCCTTCAGCACGGCGTAGGGGAAGAACGGCTTCCCTTTCTTCTTCAGGACCTCGTATTCCTCGAGGTATGCCTGCTTATCCGCGGGCTTCATCAGGCCTGTGCCGTCCCGTCTCCGTCGGTGGTCTCGAGCTGGACGCCGGCGATCGTCGGGCCGCTGCCGTTCGGTCGGTAGCCGTTGCCCGAGGAGACCCCGGCGTCGAGGTTCGCGGTCGGCTCGGCGACCCGCGGTTTGCCGACCTTGGTCCACGGCGGGGCGGTGGTGCCGAGCTTCACCACCAGGTACATGTGGGCGCCGATCAGCGCGATCAGCGCACCGGGCACCAGCAGCATGTGGATCGCGTAGAAGCGCGACAGGGTGGTCGCCCCGAGCTCCGGCCCGGCGCGCAGGAAGTCACTCAGGTAGGGGCCGACGATCGGCCCGGTCCCGTTGATGTTGATGCCGACGATCGAGGCCCAGTAGGAGCGCTGGTCGAACGGCAGCAGGTAGCCGGTGAAGGCCATCGTCATCGTCAGGATCAGGATCACCACGCCGATCACCCAGTTGAGCTCGCGCGGGTACTTGTAGGCGCCGAAGAAGAAGGTCCGGCCCATGTGGAGGAAGACCAGGATCACCATCACGCTGGCGCCCCACTTGTGCATGCCGTGCACCAGCTGGCCGAGGAAGACGTCGTTGTTGATGTGGGCGATCGAGGTGTAGGCCTGGGTCGTCGACGGCGTGTAGAACATCGCCAGGAAGACCCCGGTCACCGCCTGCACGATGAAGGCGAAGAGCGCGGCGGAGCCGAGCGTGTAGAACCAGTTGGTCCCTTTCGGCACCTTGCGGAACAGCATCCCGGTGAGGAAGCCGCTCGTCGCCAGCCGCTGGTCGATCCAGGCGACCGACTCCATCGGCGCTTCCAGCGCCTGCTGCCCGAGCCGCTGGTAGTCGCTCGGGCGCTCCGGCGGGTTGTCCTTGAGGTCCTGCGGGGCAGGCTGGTTGGGCACGCCGGTTTCGCCGGGCTTCGGCGTCTTCCGCAGCGGGGCGGGGACGAGTAGGTCGGAAAGCTTGGGCATCAGGGGGCCGGGAAGGTCGAGGGCCGCGGCGGGTACAGGTATTCCCAGATCCCGCCGGTGAACTCGCCGGGATCGCGGGCGCGGACCGGCTTCAGCTGCGAGGTGACGCTGTAGCGCGGGCCGACTTCGACCTGGCCTTTGTTGACCCGGGTCTGGAAGCGGTCGAGCGGGCGCACCGGCGGGCCGCCGATCCGCTTGCCCTGGAAGTCGTAGACGCCGCCGTGGCACGGGCAGATGAAGTTGCCCGCCGCCTCGACGAAGCGGACCGGGCAGCCGAGGTGGGCGCAGCGGTTCGAGACGGCGACGTACTGGCCCGGTTCTTCGCCCAGTTCCTTCGAGCTTTTGCGCACGTAGGCGAGCGTCTTGCCGGCGTCGCCGATCCCGGGGACTTCGGTGAAGGTGACCTGACGGTAGGTGTCTTCGACGAAGTTCGAGGTCGAGCCGATCGCCTCCCAGCGCTCCTTGCCGCGGTGGAAGATCGGCGCCACGGCGAAGCCGACCGCGGGCAGGATGATCGCCGCGCCCGCCAGGCCGCCGAGACCCTGGGCCGCGATCGTGAAGACCTTGCGCCGGGTCATCGACTCTCCCTCGAAGTACCCGGGGGGAGGCGGTTCGTCCCGCACCTGCTGGGGCGCCCGGTAGGGCACGTTGATGTTGTCCGCGTCGTCTGGCACGTTCGCTCGCCGCTCGGCCGCGCAGTCTATTCAAAAGGGAGACTCCCAGGATGCCGCGACACAGAGGACTGGTGACGATATGGACTAGCGCCTCGATCGCCCTGCTCGGGGCGCTGATCGGGAGCGGGCTCCTGGTCGGCGGCGCGGGCGGCGAGACGGTGCGCCAGGGTGGCCTGCAGGTCTCCTTCGGCGGCAGCGTGGCGCCGAAGCGGCTGCCGCGGACGGGGACCACCCCGGTCTCGGTGGCGATCCGCGGGCGGGTCAAGGCGCTGGCGGGCGGGCCGCCGCCCTCGCTGCGGCGGATCGCGATCGAGGTCAACCGCCTCGGGGTGCTCGACCGGCGCGGGCTGCCGGTCTGCCCGGCGGGCCGGCTGCGCGCGGCGAGCACGGCGGCCGCGCTGGAAGCCTGCGGGCCGGCGCTGGTCGGCGAAGGCCGCGTCAGCGGCGCCATCGTCCTGCCCGAACAGGAACCGAGCGAGTTCGGCGGCCGCGTGGTCGCCTTCAACGGCCGGCTGCCGGACGGCTCGCCCGCGATCCTCGCCCACCTCTTCACCCCCCGCCCGGCCCCGCTCTCCTTCGTCCTCGCCTTCCGGGTCGAACGGCGGGCCGGGACCTTCGGCACCCGCCTGGTCGCCACCGTGCCCGCGCAGACCCGGCGCACCGCCCACATCACCGACTTCTCGCTGCGGCTCCACCGGGTGTTCGAAGCCGAAGGCGAACGGCGCAGCTACCTCAGCGCGGGCTGCCCGGCGCCGGCCGGATTCACCAGCGCCACCTTCCCCCTGCTGCGGGCCGGCTACTCCTTCGTCGGCGAACGGAGCGTCACCGACACGCTCGTCCGCACCTGCCGGACGGGGGGAAGTCGACCCCTACCGCTAAAGGTTTCCGAATGAAACGGCGAATCAGACGCCATGACGAATGCTCTCGCGGTCACCCGGCCCCTGTCCACGCGCCGCCTGCTCGGCTTGATCGTCGCGCTCGCGACGCTCGCCGCGGCGGCGCTGCCGAGCGTCGCCGCGGCCCGGCCGCGGGTCTCCCTGCCGAAGCCCGCGGTGCTGACCTTCACGGTCGCCAAGGTCGGTAAGCCGAACAACCCCTCGGTCGCGATCGTCCCCTTCACCAACGCGATCTACGCCGACTGCGCGGCGGCGCCGAAGGAACCGAAGGTCGAACCGACGAACCTGCCGGATCCCTGCCAGGAAGTCGGCGGCGTCGGCTACGAATACGGGATCGGCGAGGTCGAAGTGACGGTCGAACAGTACGTCGCCTTCCTCAACACGGTCGACCCGTTCGGCCGCAACCAGATGGGCCTCTACTCGGCGGACGAGAGCGGCGCCGCCTGGCCGCGCTTCGGCCAGATCGACTACTCGGCCCTGGCCCGCGCCGGCCGCCACTACGCCGCCGCGGCGGCGGAATGGAACGACAAGCCCTACGGCTTCGCCAACTTCCTCCGCGCCGCCCGCTTCGACAACTCGGTGGCCGACGGCAAGGTGCTGGCGCGGACGAGCTCCAGCGCGAACGGCTTCGACTACGTCACCTACAAGGTGCGCCTCTCGCGCCGCACCGCGACCGGCATGTACGACATGCGCAAGCGCGCCCCGGTGCGCACCGCCGCGACCGGCTTCGTCATCCCGAGCCAGAACGAGTGGATCAAGGCCGCCTACTACGACCCGAAGGGGGGCGGCACCTTCTCCTACTGGCAGTACCCGACCAACGAAGGCGAATTCGGCAAGCTCACCGCCGCCAACCCGGCGGTGCCCTTCCCGGCGCAGCTCGACCCGCTGACCGGCGACGTGGTCAACGCGAGCACCCAGCCGCTGGCCAACTTCCATGCCGAAGGCCAGGCGGCGGCGACCTGGTGCCCGTCGAACCAGACCCAGGAAGCCTGCGACACGGTGAACCCGCTCCACATGCCGGCGAAGGCCTACGAAAAGGCCTTCCAGGGCAGCCTCAACACGGTCGGGCAGGCGAAGACCTACGGGCCGTGGGGCACGCTCGAACAGGGCGGCAACGCGGTCGAGTGGACCGACACGATCACGCCGCCGCCGTTCGGCGCCAAGGGCCACCGAGTCTGGCGGCGCCTGCACGGCGGCGTCCCCAACGCGCCCGTCTACCAGCTCTGGCTCTCGGCGATCGGCCTGCAGCCGCAGAAGAACAGCTTCTTCACCGCGACCTACCCGTGGCTGGGGTTCCGGATCGGCGTGATCGGGACGCTCCTGAACCAGGGCTCCAGGTGAAAAGGGCGGAATTTCCGTCCGACCGGACGGGGAAATTTTCCCCACGGTCGTCGACGGGACAGGGCGACGCCGGCCGACGGACCATGACCCCTCGCCTCCTCCACCGCTCGCTGGTCGGCCTGCTCGCCGCGCTGGCGCTGCTCGGCCTCCCGGCCTTCGCCGCGGCGGCGGAAGAACCTGACCTGGTGCCGCCCGCCGAAACCAACGTCGGCGCGCTCGAACAGCTGCCGGGGCGGCTCGGCTGCCTCTCCTCCGGCAAGGCCGCGAAGAGGGTCTGCGGCCGGGGACGGGCGCTGAAAGGCGCCGGGCCGGGCGTCGGCTCGCGCGCGATCGCGGTGAGTCCCGACGGTCGCAACGTCTACGTCGCCGCCTCCGGCGCCGACGCGATCGCCGTCTTCGACCGCAACCCGGTCACCGGGGCGCTCACCCAGCCGCGGGGCAGGCGGGGCTGCGTCGCCGCCGTGGTCGGCACCGCCAAAGGTGAGAGCTGCGGCGTCGCGATCGGCCTGATCGGGCCCAACTCGGTCCAGGTCAGCCCCGACGGGCGCACCGTCTACGCCACCTCGCGCACCGGCTCCTCGATCACCACCTTCCACCGCAACGGCAAGACCGGCGCGCTGACCCAGCTGCCGCCGGGCGCCTCCGGCTGCATCTCCGGCCAGGCGATCCCCGGCTGCACCCTCGGCCGGGCGCTGAAGTGGCCCGACGTCGTCGTCGTCTCGCCCGACGGCGGCAACGTCTACGTCGGCGACTTCGCCGGCTCCGGGGTGATCTCGTTCTCCCGCGCCCGCGGCTCGGGAGCGCTGACCCAGCTCGCCGGGACCGCCGGCTGCATCACCGAAGCGGGGGCCGAAGGCTGCGCCAAGGGCCTGCGGATGGACCACGTCGAGGGGATGGCGATCAACTCGCGCGGCTCCACCGTCTACGCCGCCGCGCCGTTCTCCAACGCGATCGACATCCTCCAGCGGGACCGGTCGACCGGGGCGCTGACCCAGGCCGGCGACGGCAACGGCTGCATCACCGTGGAAGCCGAAGAAGCACCCGTCTGCACCCGGGGCTACCAGTTCGCCGGCGTCAACGCGCTGGTCGTCTCGCCCAAAGGGGGCAACGTCTACGCCACCTCGCTGACCAGCAACAGCGTGACGATGTTCCGCCCGACCGAAGGCGGCGGCCTCGCCCAGCCCGCGCGGCCGCAGGAAGAAGGCGTCCCCGCCGGGCTCGGCGATCCGGAAGGCTGCCTGGTCTACCTGCGCTCGCCCGGCTGCTCGTTCGGCCGCGCGATGTCGGTGCCGGAGGGGCTGGCGCTCTCGCCGACGGGGACCAACCTCTACGTCTCCGCCTTCCTCAGCGGGGCGATCGACGTCCTCGACCGCGACGGCGAAACCGGCGCCGTCAACCAGAAGCCGGGCGAACGAGGCTGTCTCGCCTCGCCGAAAGTCGGCGGTTGCGCTCCCGGCCGCGCCCTCGGGCTGACCGGCTCGGTGGTCGTCAGTCCCGACGGCCGCAACGTCTACTCGACCTCGCAGGCGAGCTCTGCGGTCGACATCTTCAGGAGGATTCGATGAGTGACGCTGACCGCCGCGCAGGCGGCCTGACCCGCAAACAGCTGCTCGGCACCGGCGCGGGTGCCGCGGCGGCGGCGCTGCTCTCGCGCGGGCTCGGGGTCGACTCGGCGTTCGGCGCGCCCCAGGGCGAGGGGCTGAGCGGCAAGAACGTGATCCTCTTCCTCACCGACCAGGAGCGGGCGATCCAGCACTTCCCGGCCGACTGGATGCGGGAAAACCTGCCGGGGATGCGGCGTCTGCGCCGCCACGGCCTGAGCTTCGAAACCGCCTGCACGGCGGCCTGCATGTGCTCGCCCTCGCGCTCCAGCCTGATGACCGGCTACTTCCCCGCCCAGCACGGGGTCAAATACACGCTCGAGTCGGAAATGCCTGAAGACAAATATCCGCAGGTCAACCTGCCGCTGCCGGAATCGCTGCCGAACCTCGGCACGGTGATGCGCGCGGCCGGCTACGAGGTCGTCTACAAGGGCAAGTGGCACTGCGCCAAACCGGCCGGAGAAACCGACGCGACGTCCGACCTCGAACGCTACGGCTTCATGCGCTGGGACCCGCCTGACGCGGGCGCCAACCAGCACATCGACCAGGCGGGCGGCGGCTACACCGACAACGACGGCCGCATCATCGAATCGACGGGGACGGGAGCCGAAAAAGAAGGGGCGTTGCAGTACCTCGAGACGATCGGCGCCGACAAACACCGGCAGCGACCGTTCTTCCTCGTCATCTCTCTGGTCAACCCGCACGACGTGCTCTTCTACCCGAGCTCGAAGTTCGAAGACTCGGGCTACGACTCCTCCTGGCTGGCGGGCGACATGGAAGTGCCGCCGACCAACGAAGAAGACCTCTCGACCAAGCCCACGGCGCAGGAAGAATTCCTCAAGATCTTCAACCTCACCGGGAAGCCCAAGAACGACGCCGAAAAGCGAGCCTACCTGAACTTCTACGGCAACCTGATGCGGAGCTCCGACAACTACCTGGTCGAAGTCCTCAACAAGCTGGAAGCGAAAGGCCTCTACGAAGACACGCTGATCATCCGCACCTCCGACCACGGGGAGATGGGGCTTTCGCACGGCGGCCTGCGGCAGAAGAACTTCAACTTCTACGAGGAGTCGCTGAAAGTCCCCCTCGTCTACTCGAACCCGAAGATGTTCCCCCGCCCGGTCACCTCCGACGCGCTGGTCTCGCACGTCGACCTCCTCCCCACGCTCGCGAGCCTCGCCGACGCCCCCAAGGTCGCGCGTCGCAACTGGCAGGGCGTCGACTACTCCGACATCGTCCTCAACTCGGGGAAGGGCAAGGAGCCCCAGGACTACGTCGCCTTCACCTACGACGACTTCCAGTCCGGCCAGTCGCACCCCACGCCCTACCCCAAACAGCCCAGCCACGTGCGCTCGATCCGCGAGAAGCGCTGGAAGCTGGCGAAATACGTCGACATCAAAACGGTGGTGAAAAACGGCAAGCCGGTCGAAATCAAGGGCTCGGAACCGCCGCAGTGGGAGATGTACGACCTGAAGACGGACCCGAACGAGGAAGTCAACCTCGCCTTCTCCGGCTACGAACGGACCCCGGCCCAGGAGGCCCAGTTCGTGCGGCTGAAGAAGAAGCTGGCAAAGGTCGAAGCGACGCGGCTGAAGCCGCTCGCCCGCGCCTAGCTCGGCGGAGGCGGCGAGGATTCCGCGCTCTCGACTTATTGGCCCCTATAGGGGCTCAAAAGTCGAGAGCGCGAAGTCGGAGACCGAGCCGCCCGCGAGATGGCTCGGCTCAGCGCTTGCCAAGCTTGCTTGCCGCGTCTTCCCACAGCGGCTCGACCTCGCCGACCCGTCCCTCGGCGTGCAGCTGCGCGCACCTCCCGATCAGCTCCGAGAGCACCGCGACGGCCGCCGTGTCCCCCATGGCGGCGAGGCGATCGAGCCCCAGCGCGTACAGGTAGTCGCCGGCGAGCAGGCCGAGGTCGTCGTCGTGTCCGGCCAGCAGCCGCGACTCCCCGTAGTGGAGCAGGTAGCCCTCCCGCACCGCCTCGAACACCACCGCGTACTCCTCGCTCATCCCCGGCGCCGCGGCGCCGACGGGATCGACGACGTGGGCCGCGATCGGGGTGTCCTCGGCCCGCAGCTGCGCGGCGAGGACCTGCAGCGCGCCGCTCACCCCAGCACCTCCTCGAGCGCCTCGGCCGCCGCTTCGAGCGTGCGGTCGACGCTCGCCTCGGAGTGGGCCAGCGAGACGAACCAGGCCTCGAACTGGGCGGGCGGCGGGTAGACGCCGCGGTCCAGCAGCGCGCGGCAGAAGTGCGCGTGGGCGTCGGTGTCGCAGGCGGTCGCGTCGGCGAAGTTCCGCACCGGCGCCTCGCTGAAGAAGAGCGTCACCAGGCCCGGCGCCCGCGAGACGTAGAGGGGCCGGCCCGCCGCCAGCGCCTCGAACCCGTCGGCGAGCCGGTCGGTCAACGCCCCGAGCCGCTCGTAGGCGCGGGCGTCGAGCCCGTCCAGCGTCGCCAGCCCGGCGGCCGCGGCGAGCGGGTTCCCGGAGAGCGTCCCCGCCTGGTAGACGTCGCCCGCCGGGGCGATCCGTTCCATCGACTCGCGCGGGCCGGCGAAGGCCGCCGCGGGCAGGCCGCCGCCGATGATCTTGCCCATCACGGTCAGGTCCGGTTCGATCCCGAACAGTTCCTGGGCGCCGCCGCGGGCCACCCGGAAGCCGGTGATCACCTCGTCGAAGATCAGCTGCGCCCCCGCCGCGCGGGTCGCCTCGCGGAGGAACTCGAGGAAGCCGTCGTCGGCCGGGACGACGCCCATGTTCGCCGCCACCGGCTCGGCCAGGAGCGCCGCGACCTCGTGCTCGGCGAGCGCCGCCTCGACCGCGGCGCGATCGTTCCACGGCACCACCACGGTCAGCGCCGCCATCGCCGGCGGCACCCCGGGGCTGCCGGGCACCGAGAGCGTCGCCATCCCCGAGCCGCCCTCGGCGAGGAGGCCGTCGGAGTGCCCGTGATAGGCGCCGGCGAACTTGACCACCACCTCGCGGCCGGTGATCGCCCGGGCCAGACGCACCGCGCTCATCGCCGCCTCGGTGCCGGAGCTGGTCATCCGCACCATCTCCACCGCGGGGAAGCGATCGACCACCTGCTCGGCCAGCTGCACCTCGATCGCCGTCGCAGCGCCGTAGGAGGTGCCGCGCTTGGCGGCCTCGATCACCGCGCTCACCACCGCCGGATCGGCGTGGCCGAGGATCAGCGGGCCCCAGGAGCAGACCCAGTCGATATAGCGGTTGCCCTCGACGTCGACCAGCTCGGCGCCTTCGCCGCGCTCGACGAAGATCGGCTCGCGGCCGATCTGGCGCATCGCCCGGACCGGCGAGTTGACCCCGCCCGGCAGCACCGCCCGGGCACGGTCATAGACGGCGCTCAGGAGTGCGCCGCCTCCCACTCGGCGTAGTCCGGCGTGAAGTAGTGGAGGCGGATCTTCTTGTACTCGGTCGAGGAGTAGAGGGTGGCGCGGTCGTCGGGGCCCATCTCGCACTTCTCGGCGATCGAGTCGAGCACCGCGTCGCACTCCTCCTTCGAGCGGCCGTGGGCCATGGTGAAGACGCTGTAGGGCCAGTCCTCGTAGGTCGGGCGCTGGTAGCAGTGGCTGATCCCGCGGGTCGCCGCCATGCGGCCGCCGACCTCGAGGATCTGGTCCTCGGGGACCTTCCAGACGCCCATCCCGTTGGCGGAGAAGCCGGCGCGGCGGTGATAGAGGATCGCCGCCACGCGGCGGAGGAGGTGGCGGTCGACCATGTTGCCGAGGTGGTCGAGCAGCTCCTCGGTCGAGAGCCCGACCTCCTGCGCCGCCTCGTCGTAGGGTCGCGGGGTCGCCTGCATCGGCCCCTGCAGCGCCTTGATTATCGCGATGTCGGTCTCGTCGTAGGGCTGCGCTTCCAGCTCGCGCGGCGGCGCTGCCTCGACCGCGGCGGCGAGGGCGTCGGTGTCGCCCTCCATCTCCAGGTTCATGTTGATCTTGAACAGGGTGAGGGTCGGCAGTTCGCGCATCGACACCGCCCCGGTCTCCTCCATCAGCGCCTCGATCGACCCTTTCAGCCCGAGCTTCGAGTCGGGCGGCGTGGCGATCGTGAACCAGAGGTTGAAGTCATGGGTGCGCAGGTAGTTGTGGGAGACGCCGGGGTGGGCGTTGACCAGCTTCGCCGCCCGCTGCGGGTGCTCGGAGTCGACTTTGGCGGCAACCAGCATCGATTCGTAGCCGAGCGCGCGGGTGTCGAAGATCGGCGTGATCTCGCGGATGATCCGGTTGTCGAGCAGGCGCTGGGTGCGGCCGAGCACGTCGTCCAGCTCCAGGTCGGCCTCGCCGGCGACCAGGGCGAAGGGTTCGGGGTCGAGCGGGAAGTTCGACTGCAACAGGTTCATCAGCCGCTTGTCGGTCTCGTCGAGCGGGATCGCGGCCCCGTCCTTGCGCGTCCGCGCCTTCGACTGGGGGGTCTTCGCTGACGTCTTCACTGAAGCCAACCTGCGGCCTCCTTCGCGTAGTAGGTGATGATCGCGTCGGCGCCGGCGCGGCGGATTCCGGTCAGCGTCTCGAGGACGGCCTGGCGCTCGTCCAGCCAACCGTTCAGGGCGGCGGCCTTCAGCGCCGAGTACTCGCCGGACACATGGTAGGCGGCGACGGGCGCCCCGGTCGCGTCCTTGACCCGGCGGATGACGTCCATGTAAGGGGTGGCGGGCTTGACCATCAGCATGTCGGCGCCCTCCTCGAGGTCGAGCTCGGCCTCGCGCACCGCTTCGGCGCCGTTGGAGGGATCCATCTGGTACCCGCGCCGGTCGCCGAAGCCGGGGGTCGACTCGGCGGCGTCGCGGAACGGCCCGTAGAAGGCCGAGGCGTACTTGGCGCTGTAGGCGATGATCGGCACGTCGGGGTGCCCCTCCTCGTCGAGCTGGAAGCGGATCGCCCCGACCCGGCCGTCCATCATGTCGCTCGGCGCCACCGCGTCGGCGCCCGCGTCGGCGTGCGAGATCGCGGTTTTCGCGATCAGCTCGACGCTGAGGTCGTTCTGGACCTTGCCGTCGGCGTCGGGGATGCCGCAGTGGCCGTGCGAGGTGTACTCGCAGAGGCAGACGTCGGTGATCACGGTGAGGTCGGGGTGCGCCTCCTTCAGCGCCCGCACCGCCATCTGGACGATCCCCTCGTCGTCGTAGGCGCCGGTCCCGTACTCGTCCTTGTCGGCGGGGATGCCGAAGAGCAGCATCGCCCCGATCCCGGCCGCGGCGACCTCGCCCGCGTGCTCGACCAGGTTGGAGATCGAGTAGCGCTCGATCCCCGGCATCGAGGGGATCTCCTCGCGGACGCCCTCGCCGGCGATGACGAAGGCGGGCATGATCAGGTGGGCCGGGGACAGCTCGGTCTCGCGGACCAGGGAGCGGAAGGTCGGCGAGCTCCGCAGGCGGCGCATGCGGGTGGCGGGGAAAGGCATCGGGCCCTGAGTTTAGGGAGGTCTTGGGTTTGCCAGGGAGGGTCGGTGGTGCGCCTCCCCGGACAGGCGACGCTTCGCCCGCCTTGAGTGTCCGGTGAGGCACACCCCCGACCCTCCTCACCGGTCGCTAGCTTTGCTCGCGTGCAGGCACGGGGCTTGGTCAAGCGGTTCGGGGACCGCGAAGCGCTGCGGGGGGTGAGCTTCGAGGCCGCGGCGGGGGAGCTGGTGGCGATCATCGGCCCCAACGGGGCGGGCAAGACGACGCTGCTCTCGATCCTCGCCGGGATCCTCGCCGCGGACGGCGGCGAGCTGATCCTCGGCTCCGGCGCGGTCGGCTGGGTGCCGCAGCAGGCGGCGCTCTACCGGCGGCTGACCGTGGAGGAGAACCTGCTGCTGTTCGCGCGGCTGGAGAAGCACCCGGACCCGCGCGCCTCGGTCGCCGAGATGCTCGAGCTGACCGGCCTCGGCGAGCGGCGCGCGGAGATCGTCGCCCGCCTCTCCGGCGGCAACCAGCAGCGCATCAACATCGCGATCGGCCTCCTCGCCCGCCCCAGCGTGCTGCTGCTCGACGAGCCGAGCGTCGGCCTCGACCCGCGCCAGCGGGCGAAGCTCTGGGAGTTCGTCGCCGGGCTCGCCGGGCGGGGGACGACGGTGATCTTCTCCACCCACGACATCCAGGAGGCCGAGCGCTACGGCGGCCGGCTCTTGGTCCTGGCCGACGGCGAGGCGCTCTTCGACGGCTCGCCGGACGAGCTGCGCGAGACCGTGCGCCGCGAGTCCGACGAGGCCGGGGCGACGGCGGCCGACCGCGACTTCGAGACCGCCTTCGTCGCCTACCTCCACCACCGGGGGCACTGAGCGATGCGCTGGCTGCTGCTGAAGGACCTGCAGATCCTCCGCCGCTCGCCCCTGCAGGCGGTGCTCCTGGTCGCCTACCCGGTGCTGATCGCGATCCTGGTCGGGCTGGCGGTCTCGCGCGGACCGGAAAAGCCGAAGGTCGCCTTCCTCAACGAAGTGCCGCAGAACGCGCGCATTTCCCTCAGCGGCAAGAAGCTCCCCTCCGCCAACGTCCAGCACCGCATCTGCGAAAAGGTCGAGTGCGTTCAGGTCCACTCGCGCGAGGAAGCGGCGAAGAAGGTCGAATCCGGCGACGTGCTCGCGGCGCTGATCCTGCCCGAAGACCTGATCAACAAGATCAACTCCCTCTCCACCCTCTCCCCCGGGACGCCGAAGGTGGAAGTGCTGGTCAACGAATCGGACCCGCTGAAGGCGAGCGCCGTCGACGACAAGATCGCCGCGCTCCTCGCCCAGGCGAACCTGGCGATCGCCAAGCGGATCGCGATCGAAGGCGGCAAGTACCTGAACCTGGTGATCAAGGGCGGCGACCTGCCGGTGCTGGGCGGGGCGATCCACATCCTCGGGCTCCAATCGAGTGCCCACATCCTCGAAGCGATCGAGCCGGCGCTGCCGAAGGGGCCGCTGCGGGTGGCGCTCGGAGAGGTGATCGAGTTCGCCAACGAGGCGGCGGAAAACCTCGACATCGCCGGGCCGCTGATCGAACGCCTCGCGCAGCCGATCGAGGTCCACAAGGTCCCGGTCGGGGGCTCCTCGCCGCCGCTGGAAACCTTCGCCATCGCGATCGCCGCGACCCTCACCCTGGCCTTCGTCACCGTGCTCCTGGTGGCGGGGTCGCTGGCGCTGGAGCGCGAGGAGAACGCCTACCCGCGGCTCACCCGCGGGCTGGTCTCGACCGCGACGCTGCTCGGCGAGAAGGTCCTGCTCGGGATCGTCGTCGGCCTGGTCGTCACGATCCTGATGCTGGCCGGCCTGCAGATCTTCGTGCCGCTCGAATGGGGCCGCTTCGCCCTCTGGCTCGCCGCGATCCTGGTCGGCGCGGCGGCCCTCGCCGCCTCCGGCGCGGCGCTCGGCGCCGCCGCGCGCGAGGTCCGCGCCGTCTCCCTCCTCGCCTTCATGGTCACCCTGCCGATCGCCTTCCTCTCGCTCGTCCCGGCGGGCACGGTCGGCGCCGGCCTCTACGGCGTGATCAAGGTGATCACCGCGCTCTTCCCCTTCAAGCCGGCGCTGGAAGCGATCACCGCGGCGCTCGAATCCGGCAACGGCAGCCTCGGCACCCCGCTGCTCCACCTCGCGATCCTCGCCGTCGCCTACGCCCTACTCGCCCGCCTCGCCCTCCGCCGCTTCGCCCGCGCCTGATGTTGATGGGCCGAAAAGCGCTCTATATCAGCGCTTTTCGGCCCATCAACCGCGTAGTTCGGGGAGGGGGCGGAGGCCCTGGCGGTGCACGTAGTGGTGGATGAACTCGGGGGTGGTGAGGTCGGGATGGAGGGCGGTGCGGACGCGGTCGATCATCTGGGGGGTGGTCAGCTCGGGGAAGGCGCGGTCGCGGGCGGGGATCGCGGCCAGGGCGACGGGGGAGCCGTCGAGGAGAACGGGGCCGTGGACGCTGACGAAGGCGTCGATCTCGGCCGGGCATTCGCCGCCGGTCTCGAGCTCGCCGGTGAAGTCGACGAGCCGCTCGAGCCGGTAGTTCTGCCCCTCGGTCGCGGCCAGGGCGGCGAGCTGCTCGTCGTCGGGGAAGACGAGGTGGACGCTCGCCACGGTGCCGGGGCTGGCGACGACCGCCGCGGGCACCGAGCCGTAGCGGGTGACGTGGGCGGAGTAGACGACGTCCCAGCCGCTGAGCGCGACGCGCAGCACCGCGATCGGGCGCGGCTCCAGGTGGGCGAGCTTGCGGGTCAGCGCCTCGGGCGAGGCGTTCGCCCCGTAGGCGAGCAGGGCGCGGCGTCCCTCGACGTCGATCGCCTGCGGTGGGACCGGCAACGTGCGCTCGCCTACCTGGACGAAGGACCCCGCGGGCGGGTCGTACGGGTAGGCGAGCGCCCGCCGCACGAGCGCGTCGGTGTCGGCCGGCGTGTCCACGCAATCACCCTCGCACAGCAAGCCCGCCCGGCCTTCACCCTCTAGGCTCGCCGCCATGCGCCTCCTCTTCATCGGCGACGTGGTCGGCGGGCCGGGCCGGCGCGGGCTGCGCGAGACGATGCCCTCGCTGCGCGAGCGCCACGCGCCCGACCTGATCGTCGTCAACGGCGAGAACTCGGCGGGCGGCATGGGGATCACCGAGCGGACCGCCAACGACATCTTCGACACCGGCGCCGGCGTGATCACCACCGGCAACCACGTCTACCGCCACCGCGACGCCTACCCCTTCCTCGAACGCGCCGAGCGCGTGATCAGGCCGGCGAACTACCCGAGCGCGAACCCCGGCCACGGCCACACCGTGGTCGAGGCGGGCGGGATGCGGGTCGCGGTGATCAACCTCAGCGGCGGGGTCGGGCTGAAGGTGGCGCGCTCGCCCTTCGACGCGGTCGACGCGATCCTCGAGCGGACCGAGGCCGACGCGACGATCGTCGACTTCCACGCCGAGGTGACCAGTGAGAAGGTGGCGATGGGCTGGCACCTCGACGGCCGCGTCGCCGCCGTGCTCGGCACCCACACCCACGTCCCCACCGCCGACGCCCGGGTGCTGCCGAAGGGGACCGCGTTCATCTCCGACGTCGGCATGACCGGCGCGCGGCAGAGCATCCTCGGGGTGCGGATCGAGGACGCGCTCGGCGCCCTGATCACCCAGATGCCGACCCGCTTCGAGACCGCCGACGAGGACGTCTGGGTGATGGGCGCGGTGGTCGACGTCAACCGGTCGGGACTGGCGGACTCGATCGAGCCGGTGATGGTCCCGGCTCCCGCCGGCGCCTGAGCCGCCGGCGCGGGTCGGGCACCTCGGCGGGGTCCGGCTCCTCGCTCGGCTCGAGCAGCGCCAGGGCGATCAGGAGCAGCGGGAAGAACCAGACGATGTAGAGGTAGAACCAGTGGTGCAGGGTGATCTGCACGCCCAGCATCAGCGCCGCCGAGAAGGCGGCGACCTGGAGCGGGGACTTCTTGCGCGGGACGAAGGCGAGGGCGATCGCGAGGACACCGGTGGCGGCGAGGATCGCGACCCGGATCGGCTCCAGCGATTCGTCCTGTCCCCAGATCGAGAACGGGGAGCTGCGACCGGCCTGGGCGGCGATGGTGCGTTCGTAGAAGACCTTGAGGCCCGGATCGATGGTTGGCCAGAGCATGGCGGCGACGGTGACTACGGCGAATCCAAGGACGAACAAGCCCGTGCGGCGGGAGAAAAGGGCATTCTGCGCGCGACGCATACGTGCTCGGACGCCCTGTTCTCCCGACACGGCACGCGGTTCGGGGTTCGGGTCGTAGGTGAGGAGCATCGGGGCCAGGATCAGCGGGGAGAACTTCGCCCACGTCGCGAGGGAGAGGGTCACGCCGCGCCAGAGCGGCTTGGCCAAGAGCACCAAGGTCGCCACCAGCAAGGCGGCGATCAGCGAGTCGTTGGAGTCCGACTCGAGCACGTAGGCGGTGTAGGGGAAGGCGGCCCAGCCGAAGGCGAGGATCGCGCCGAGGCGTTTCCCCGCCGGTCCGGGGCGGATGCGGATGCCGAGGACGATCAGCAGGATGAAGGTGAGGACGTCGAAGGCGATCGAGGCGCCGTGGGCGGCGGGAAGGTCGTCCCATTCGCCGGTGTAGGGCCAGATCAGCTCGAAGGGGACGTAGGCGGCGTAGTTGACCGGCCCGTAGGTGTCGCCGGAGTGGATGTCTTCGGGCCAGTCGCCGTAGAGCTGCTCGCCGTGGAGGATCCGGTGGGCGCCGGTGACGCCCGCGTAGCCGACGTCGATCGCCCCCGCGTCGGCCATGTTCAGCCCGACCCGGAAGCCCATCAGGAAGAGCGCCGCGATCAGCAGCCACATCGTCGGCCAGACCGGGCGCAGCCCGACGCCACGACCGCGGAAGCCGATCCAGAGGCAGCGCGCCAGCAGGTAGACGAGCACCGGGTAGGCGAGCGGCACCGAGAGCCCGATGTTCCCCAGGTTGAAGAAGAAGTGGGAGACGCCGAAGCCGAGCAGGACCAGCAGGTCGAGGTTGGCGATCCGCCGCCAGCGCCGCCAGTCGAACAGGCCGACGAGGAAGATCAGGCAGAGCGGGATCCAGATGAACGGCGAGTTCAGCGAGTGGGCGAACTCGCCGGAGTAGCCGCGGGCCATTTCCCAGGCGACCTGGTAGCCGGTCCAGGATTCGGTCACTTCGCCCGTCTTCGGATCGACCATCACCAGCGCGTACTCGTGGTCGCCTTCGAACCAGCCGACTTCCCATTTTTCGTGCTCGAAGGTCGCGCTGGGGAGCAGGTGCGGGTGCTCGCGTTCCTCCTTGTGGACGTTGGGGTCCCGCGCCGCGGCAGCCTGCGCTTCGGCCTGGGTGACGTCGCCAGGGCCCGGTTCTTCTTCGCCCGCCGCGGCCGCCGTCGCGGGCCCGAGCAGGGCGATCGCGAGGAACAGCGCCACGAGCGGCGCGAGGCGACGACGCTTCATAGGAGTCCGAAGTGTGCGCGCACCGCCGGAGCGACGTCGCGCAGGGACCACTGCTCGCGCTCGGCGGCCGACTCCGGCCCGCAGCCGACGAAGAGCAGCGGCCCGAGGCTGTCCCCGGCGTGGAGCGCGCCGTGGCTGCCGCCGCCGGCGTGGCTGGTGCCGCCCCAGTCGACCGCCTCGAAGCCGGCGGCCAGCGAGAGCACGAAGTCCCCCGAGTGGGGCGCGGTCAGCGCCGACCAGACCCGCTGCAGCGGGTCGGGGTAGGCCTCGCTGCGCAGCTTGCCGTCCGCGACCGTCGCCTCCAGCACGCCGAGCTCCCCCTCGACCTCCCAGCGGCCGCCGCGCAGGTCGGTGACGTCGGTGCCGGGCCGGAAGCGGATGCGGGCTCCGCCCCGCTCGACCGTCGCCCACTCGTCGCCGGACGCCGGCATCCCGGGCTCGGGCCGGTAGAGCGGCGCGCCCGCCGCGTCGAGCAGCCGGCAGACCAGGTCGACGCCCTCGATCTCGGCCAGCCTCTCCCCCACCGCGACCGGGTCGGCGCGCTCGCCCTCGCCGGGCAGGAGGTAGACGTGGGCGGCGCGCCCGGTCGGGCTGACCGCCAGCTGGGCCAGCTCCGGCTTCTCCTCCGAGGGCTGCAGCACCGACCACTCGGCGGCGAGGATGTCGGCCAGCGGCAGGCCCCGGTCGACCTCGGTCTGGGCGTGGTCGGCGACCAGGATCACCGCGTGCGCGGCGAGGAAGGGGTCGAGCCCGCCCGCCTGCTCGATCAGCGTGCCGAAGCATTCGTCGGCCCTGGCGATCGACTCGACCGAGGCCTCGGGCCCGTGGCGGTGCGAGTAATTGTCGTTGTCGGGCAGCGAGAGGAGGAGGAAGTCGAAGCCGTCCTCCTTCATCAGCTCGACCGCGCAGCAGGCGGCGTAGGGATCGCGGACGCCGGGGATCGAGGTCGACTTGCAGGGGACCTCCTGGCTCGCGTAGAGGTCACCGTAGAAGAGCTCCTTCGGGCCCCAGGTGTGGTGGCGGAACTTGAGCCGGGTCGCGTCGACCGCCATCCGCAGCAGCCCGTCGAGCGAGACTTCGTGGCGGTGCCGGCCGCGGTAGATCAGGTACGGCGTGCAGGCGGTCCGGGCGCCGGCGTCGTCGAGCTGCTCCCAGAGCGTCTCGATCTCGGGCGAGAGGTGCGCGAGGTTCATGTTGTAGACGAGGTCGTAGAGCGCCCGGAAGACGCCGAAGGCGCGGGTCGCCTCGAGCGAGGAGCCGTACTCGACGTAGCGCCGCTCGAGCCGGTGGTACCAGTTCATACCGCTGATCCAGTGCTCGTCGGCGCCCACCCCGGTGACCATCTCCGAGCAGGCGACCGGGGTCACCGAGGGGAAGCTGGAGACGCAGTCCTCGATCAGCACCCCGCGCTCGACCAAGGCGCCGAAGCTGGGCGCGCGCCCGGCCTCGATCGCGCGGCGCAGCATGTCGGTGCGCAGCGAGTCGACGTAGGTGAGGATCAGCTTCTTGCGGCGGGCGCCGGGCATCGCTGGGTCGATGATCGCGGACGGCGGACCTCGGCCGTGGCCGGGGGGCGTTAACGGAGGACGCGGAGCCCGGCGTGTTTGCGCCGGGCGCGGCGGTGGCGGCTGACCCCGAGCCAGGCCAGGGCGATCGCGACGACGATGATCAGCCAGGAGAAGAGCAGCGCCGCCGCCAGCACCACCAAGGCCGCCAGGGCGACGATGAAGCCGAGCGCCCCGGCCCCTGAGCCTTCGCGTCTGGAGGCGCCGAAGACGAGGTCGGAGATCACCAGGCAGGCGACCGCGCCGCCGAGCGCGGCGACCACCGCGCCGAGCACCCCGTCGATCAGGAAGCCGACGACGAGGCCGACGATCGCGGCCAGCAGGACCATGCGCCCGCGGGCTCCACCCTGGGTGCCGGTGGTGCCGGCGAGCATGCCGATCGCGAAGCCGATGCCGAGGTCGGTGAGAAATTGCACGGCCGGAAACCTAACGCTGTGGGCACACCGGCCGCAATCCGCCACACTTCCGTGCATGACTGAGGTCCCCCAGCCGCCGCACAAACGCCGCGCGCACACCTCGACCCGCGACCTCGAGCGCTACGCCGGGCTCTTCGCCGAGCGCACCACGGTGATGCGCTCCTCGGCGATGCGCGACCTGATGGCGGTCACCGCGCGCCCGGAAGTGATCTCGCTGGCGGGCGGGCTGCCGGACACCTCGACCTTCCCGGCGGAGAGCCTCGCCGCGCAGATGAGCCGGGTCGCGGCCGAGTCGGCGGCGGCGGCGCTCCAGTACGGGCCGACCGAGGGCTTCGACGAGACCAAAGACTGCATCGTCGAGGTGATGGCGGCCGAGGGGATGCTGCCCGATCCCGACGACATCGTCGTCACCACCGGCGGCCAGCAGGCGATCGACCTGGTCGCCAAGACCTTGATCGACCCCGGCGACGTGGTGATCTGCGAGGCGCCCACCTACCCCGGCGCGGTGCCGGTCTTCTGCAGCTACCAGGCCGACGTGCGGCAGGTGGAGATGGACGCCGAGGGGATGCGCATCGACCTGCTCGAGGAGCTGCTGGCCGAGCTGCGGGCGGCGGGGCGGCGGCCGAAGTTCATCTACACCGTGCCCACCTTCCAGAACCCGGGCGGGGTGACACTCTCGCTCGAGCGGCGCGCGCGGCTGGTCGAGCTCGCCCAGGAGCACGAGCTGCTGGTGGTCGAGGACAATCCCTACGGGCTGCTCCGCTACGGCGGCGAGGCGCCGGCGCCGCTCTACCAGCTCGACGGCGGTGACTTCGTCATCTACCTGGGGACGTTCTCGAAGATCCTCTCCCCCGGGATCCGCCTCGGCTGGGTGGTGGCGCCGCCGCCGGTGCTGGAGAAAGTCGTGCTCGGCAAGGGCGCCGCCGACCTCTGCACCTCCACCCTGACCCAGTTCTTCGTCCGGCAGTACTTCGCCGAAGGGGGCTGGAAGAACTACGTGGGCGACCTGGTCGGCCTCTACCGGGGGCGACGCGACACGATGCTGGCGGCGCTCGCCGAGCACTTCCCCGCCGCCGCCACCTGGACCGAACCCGAGGGCGGCCTCTTCATCTGGGCGACGCTGCCCGAGTACATCGACACCGAAGACCTGCTGGCGAAGGCGCTGCGCAGCGACGTGGCGTTCGTGCCGGGGCGGGCGGCCTACGTCGACGGGCGCGGCGCGAACTCCATGAGGCTGAACTTCAGCGGCGTCACCGACGCCGAAATCCGCGAGGGGATCGCCCGGATCGGGCGGGTGATCCGCGAACAGGTCGAGCTCTACGAGACCCTGGCGCCCGGTCCCGCCGAGGTGCCCTCCACGGCCGCCCCTCGCCCGGCCGCCGACGAGGCCGACGAGGCCGACAACGTCTTCCCGCTGCGGAAGGCCGGGGGCGCGAACGGGTGAAGGTCGCCGTCCTCAAAGGCGGCCGCTCGCTCGAGCGCGGGGTCTCGCTCCGCTCCGCCGCCCGGGTCGAGGACGCGCTCGAGCGCCTCGGCCACGAGGCGCTCCCGATCGACGTCGGCCCGGACCTCGTGAAACGCCTCCGCGCCGAGCGGCCCGAGGTCGCCTTCGTCGCCATGCACGGGGTCGGTGGCGAGGACGGCACCGCGCAGGAGCTGCTCGAAATCCTCGGCATCCCCTTCACCGGGCCCGACGCCGCCGCCTGCGCCCGCTGCATCGACAAGGTGATGGCGAAGGCGGCGATGCGCGGCGGCGGCATCCCCACCCCCGATTCGTTCGCCTTCACCCAGACCGCGTTCCGCGAGCTCGGCGCCGCCGACGCGCTCGCCGACCTCGAGGGCACCCTCGGCTTCCCCCTGGTGGTGAAGCCGAGCCGCGGCGGCTCCTCCCTCGGGATCAAGTTCGCGGGCGCGCCGGCCGAGGTCCCCGGCGCCCTCGTCGCCGCCTTCTCCTACGACGACCGGGTGATGCTGGAGCGCTACGCCGCGGGCCGCGAGCTGGCGGTCAGCGTCCTCGGCACCGAGCCGCTGCCGATCGTCGAGGCGATCCCCGACGGCGGCGACCGCTACGACTTCGAGGCCCGCTACGAGATCGGCCGCACCCGCTTCGTCTGTCCCGCCGACCTCTCCCCCACCGAGCGCGCCGCGGTCACCGACGCCGCCCTCGCCACCTGCAAGGCGCTCGGCTGCGAGGGCTTCGCCCGCGTCGACATCATCCTCGCCGCCGACGGCCCCTGGGTCCTCGAGGCCAACGCGATCCCCGGCCTCACCGACACCAGCCTCCTCCCCCAGGCCGCCGAGGCAGCCGGGATGTCCTTCGAGGAATTAGTGGAGCGTATCCTCCACTTAGCCGGTTTGCAGGTCTAGGAATCGCCGGACGCAAAATCTTCTGGCGAGACCTCGTCCAGAAAGTCTTTGAATTTGTCGACGACTTCCTCCGTGTCCTCGACCTCGTGCTCGAACTCGATCGCCGACTCCTCGATGACCTCCTCGGCGGCGAAGATCGGGGCGGCGACGCGGACGGCCAGGGCGAGGGCGTCGGAGGGGCGCGAGTCGATCTCGATTTCCGAGCCGGCGACGGAGACGGTGATCGAGGCGTAGAAGGTGTTGTCGCGCAGTTCGGTGACCGCCACCCGCTCGCACTTCGCGTCGAGGTTCTCGAGTACGTCGGAGAGCAGGTCGTGGGTCATCGGCCGCGGCGTCGAGGCCCCCTGCAGCTTCATCAGGATCGCCGCCGCCTCCGGGTGCCCGATCCAGATCGGCAGGAACCGGTTGCCGTCCACGGTCTTCAACAAGACGATCGGCTGCTTGCCGACCATGTCGAAGCTCACGCCGTAGATCTGCATCTGCTGCAAGAGGTCGCTCCCGCCGTAACTAGAGGTCGAGGCCAAAAGTGTACGGGGCCGAGTGGGCGATCCTGGATTCGAACCAGGGACCTCGTCCTTATCAGAGACGCGCTCTAACCAACTGAGCTAATCGCCCGGGGACGGCGATGATAGCGGCGCGGCGGCGGGCCGATCACTTGCCCCGCCGACGCAGCCGGCGGGCCAGCTCGTGGGCTTCGCGCAGGTCGTCGAAGCGGAGCTCGACGACGATGCCGGTGCCGCGGGCCTTGACGGCGACCTCCTGGCCGAGCGCCGACTCGAGCGCGTCGCCCGCGTCCTCGAGCGCGGCCCGCTGGTCGGGATCGGCCGGGGCCCTCCTCGGCCTGGCTTTTGGCTGGCCGGCCAGCCGAACCCGGTTCTCGGTCTCGCGGACCGACCACCCCCCCGCCGCGGCCTCGCGCGCGAGCCGCCGCCGCACGTCGTTGCCGTTGGCGCCGAGGAGGGCGCGTCCGTGGCCCTCGCTGAGCTCACCGGACTGCAGCATGTCGAGCGCCTCGTCGGGCAGCTCCAGCAGGCGGATCAGGTTGGAGACCGCGGGGCGGCTGCGGCCGACCCGGCGCGCCAGCTCCTCTTTGGTCAGCCCGAGGTCCTCGACCAGGGCGGCGCAGGCCTTCGCCTCCTCGACCGGGTTGAGGTCCTCGCGCACCATGTTCTCGATCAGCGCCGCCTGCAGGCGCTCCGGCTCGGCCTGGTCGCGGACCACCGCCGGGACCTTCTCCAGCCCGGCCTGCTGGGCGGCCCGCCAGCGGCGCTCGCCGGCGACCAGCTCATAGCTGCCGTCGGCGAGGGGGCGGACGAGCAGCGGCTGGACCACGCCGGTGGCCTCGATCGAGGCGGCGAGGGCAGTGAGGGCGTCGGGGTCGAAGGTGGTGCGGGGCTGGCTCGGGTTCGGCTTGATCAGGGCGACCGGCAGCTCGAACAGCTCACCCGTGGCGGCGTCGGCGGGCGTCTCCGGGAGGATCGCCGCCAGGCCGCGGCCGAGCCCGGCGCGGCGCTTGGTCCCGCTAGCCACGGGTGACGAGCTCCCTGGCCAGCGCCTTGTAGGCGAGGGCACCGCGCGAGGTGGGGGCGTGCTCGGTCACGGGGAGACCATAGCTAGGCGACTCGGCGACCCTGACGCTGCGCGGGATCACCGTCTCGAAGACCATCCCGGGGAACTGGTCGCGCAGCTCGGCCTCGACATCCTGGGCCAGCCGCGTGCGCTCGTCATGCATGGTTATGAGCAATCCCGACACCTCCAGGCGCGGGTTCAGCCGGCGGCGGATCAGGCCCAGCGTCTCCAGGAACTGGACCAGCCCCTCGAGCGCCAGGTACTCGGCCTGCACCGGGACGATGACGCGGTCGGCGGCGACCAGGGCGTTGACCGAGACCGGGCCGAGCGAGGGCGGGCAGTCGAGGAAGGTGCGGGCGAAGCGCTCCCGCACCGGGCCGAGGCGGTCGCGCAGACGGGTCTCGGAGTTCTCGATCCGGGGGAGCTCGATCGCGGCCCCGGCCAGGTCGACGTTGGCGGGGACCAGCCAGAGGTTGTCGGGCCCGGCCGGGCGCGCGGCGGCGGCGACCTCGGTGTCGCCGGTGAGGCAGTCGTAGGAGGAGGGGTGCAGGTCCCGATCGCCGCCCAGCGCGACGGTCGCGTTGCACTGGGGATCGAGGTCGACCAGCAGCGTCTGCTCGCCTTCGGAGGCGGTGCAGGAGGCGAGGTTGACGGCGCTCGTCGTCTTGCCGACGCCACCCTTCTGGTTCGCGATCGCGTAGACGGTGCCCATCGGCGCCCAGACTAGATGAGTGTCCTGTCTGGAGTGGGCAAGCGCGGAATCTGGCGCGGCGGGCCGATTCGTGCCCCGCGGTGGGCGGCGGTCGGATAGCCTGGGCGCGTGTCCGACCTGGCCGACTGGCCCGATTCGCCTGCCGAGCGCGTCCGCGAGCTGGTCGAGGGCGTGCTCGACGAGCTCGACCTCGACGGCGAGGTGGAGATCGAGGAGGACGACGACCGGATCATGGTCACCGTCGTCGGCGGCGACGACTACGGCCTCCTGATCGGCAAACGGGGACAGACCATCGACGCGCTGCAGCTGCTCTGCTACCAGGCGGCCTTCCGCGGGCTGCGCGACCGCAAACGGGTGATCGTCGACGCCGCGGGCTATCGCGGCAGGCGCAAGGAGACGCTCGAGAGCCGCGCCGACCGCGCCGCCGAGCAGGCGCTGACCAACAATCGCGTGGTCGAGATGGACCCGATGAGCGCCCAGGAGCGTCGCGTCGTCCACGAACGTCTGAAAGGCCGCTCCGGGGTCGAGACCTACAGCGAGGGCGACGAGCCCCACCGCTGCGTGATCGTCGCGCCGCTCGTCTCCGAGTGAGCGATCCGGCCGCGTCGCTCACCGACGCCGGGCGCCGCTCCCTGGAAACCGTCCTCGAGCTCCTCGCCGCCGAGCGCGCCTCGGTCAGCAGCGTGGTGGACGAGCGCGCCTGGAAGGTCCATGTCGAGGACAGCCTCACCGGGCTCGAGGTGCCGGAGCTCCGCGAGGCCTCCCGAATCGCGGATATCGGCTCTGGAGCCGGCTTTCCGGGCCTCGTCCTGGCGACCTCCCTGCCCCTGGCGCGGGTCGACATGATCGAGTCGGTGGGCCGTAAGACCGCCTTCATCGAGCGCGCGGCGGCCGCGGCGGGCATCGCCGACGCCGTCGCGATCACCGCCCGGGCCGAGGACGTCGCCCGGGTCGAGCCTCCGGCCGGCGGCCGCGAGTCCTACGACGTGGTCACCGCCCGCGCCGTCGGCCGCCTCTCGACCCTCGCCGAGCTCGCCTCGCCGCTCCTGCGCGAAGGCGGCGTCCTGGTCGCCTGGAAGGGCAGGCGCGACGAAGGGGAAGAGGCCCAGATGGCCCGCGCCGGGGCGTCCCTGGCGATGACCCCCGAGTCGATCCTCGACGTCGGCGGGCGGGCGGGGTCAGAGCATCGCCACCTCCACGTCCTCCGCAAGTCGGGTCCGACGCCGGCGGACCTCCCTCGCAAGTCTGGGATGGCGAAGAAGCGGCCGCGCGGGTAGTTGGGGTGAGGCCCTGAGGGAGGGGGTCGGGGCACCCTCCTCTCTCAAACTCGCGCTGGATCGGTTGCGGCCTGGCCGAGGTCGCCGCAGGGCGCTCGTTACAAGCCGTTCGGAGGGTGCCCCGACCCCCTCTCACAAGCCCGGGAATCCTCCAGTGCCGGTGTGGTCGACGTGAGTCACCCGAGGCGCCGGTTGAGACACCTCGAAGCGCCGGAATAGACCACAGCTTCGTGGTGCTGATCGGCGACTTGTGCTGGTCGGCTGTCCGATGCTGATCGGCCGACTGGTGCTGACCGCGACCCGAGGCGAGGCCGCAGACAGCCAGCAAGCGCGGGGCGCCAAGGGGCCCCCCTCCATGGCCCGCAGAGAGCGTTCTGACCCTCTCCGAACGGCTTGTAACGAGCGCCCTGCGGCGACCTCGGCCAGGCCGCACCGATACCAGCGCGAGTTTGAGTGAGGAGAGGGTCAGAACGCTCTCCCCGCAAACCCAAAAAAGGGCCCCTCGATCAGGAGCCCCCTTTCAGCGCCGCCTCTTCTTTTTTTTGGGCGGTTTAGGCGGCGGTTTGGCCGCCCGTTTCTCCTCCACCGTAGGCACGTGCGGCGCCGGGATGATCCGTTTGATCACGAGGCCCTGGCCGATCGTCCAGATATTGGTCGTGATCCAGTAGAGGATCAGGCCCGCCGGGAAGCTGATCACGAAGGGCACGAAGATCAGCGGTAGGACGAACATCATCGTCCGCTGCGATTTGTCGGCCGTCACCGACATGAAGAAGCCGGAGATCAGCTGGGTGCCGACGTAGAGGACCAGGAGCGCGATCAGTTCGGCGCCGTGCGCCTTCGCGGTCAGGTCGTTGATGAAGAGGAAGGACGCGTGGCCGGCGGTTTCGCAGCCTTCCGCGAGCCCGAGGTTCGAGCAGATGTCTTTCGGGAGCTCGTGGCGGAGCGTGTAGAAGAGGGTGATGAAGACCGGGAGCTGAGCCAGCAGCGGGATGCAGGAAGCGAACGGGTTGACTTTGTTCTCTTTGTAGAAGCGCATCATTTCCTGCTGCATGCGCTGTTTGTCGTTTTTGTATTTCTCCTGGATCTCTTTGATCTGCGGCTGGAGCGCCTGCATCGCCCGCATGCCTTTGAGCTGTTTGTAGGTCAGCGGGATCAGAAGCGCCCGGGTGCAGACGGTGATCGCGATGATCGACATGCCCCAGGAGAGGCCGACGTTGTCGTGGAAGAACTTGAGGACCGCGTTGGCGACGTCGATCAGCGGCTGCAGGATGTTCGCGTCGGGGATGAACATCAGGAGCGCGCCTCACCGTGGTAGTCGGCCGGGTGGACGTGACCGAGGCCGCGGAGGGTGAAGCGGTCCGGGACCGGGTCGAAGCCCCCGTGGGAGAACGGGTTGCAGCGCAGGAGGCGCCAGGAGCCGAGGAGGAGGCCCCGGAGCACGCCGAAGCGCTCGACCGCCTCGACGGTGTAGGAAGAGCAGGTCGGCTCGTACTTGCAGCGACGGGGGCGCGAAGGCGAGATCCAGCGCTGATAGGCGCGGATGGGAGCCAGGGCCACGCGTTTCACGTGGAACGCATCCTCGGTGGACTCGGCCGGCCGTTTCACGTGGAACGGCCCCCGCCGAAGCTGGCGTCCATCGCCTCTTCGAGCGATTTGGTCACCCCGGCGGTTCCTTCCTTCTCGATCAACCCGCCGATGTCGGCCCGGGCGACGATTACGAAGTCATGTTTGTCCGGCAGGCGCTCGGAGAGCGACCAGAAGGCTTCACGCAGGGTCCGCTTGACCTTGTTGCGGTCCACGGATCCGCCCACCTTGCGCGATACCGACACGCCGAGCCTCACGTCTTCGCGCTCCTCGTCGCGACGAGGAAACGAGTAGAGGACGAGATAGCGGGTCGCATGCGATGAGCCGTCGCGATAGACGCGGTCGAACTCGCCGCTGCGCGAGAGCCGACGGCGCTTCGGCGGCATCGGGCTCAGGGGGTGAGGCGCTTCCGACCTTTGCGCCGGCGACGCTGCAGGACGGCGCGGCCACCGCGGGTGCTCATGCGGGCGCGGAAACCGTGGGTCTTCGCCCGCTTCCGCTTCTTTGGCTGGTAAGTGCGCTTCATTGCCGGCGGGAGTATAGGGACCCGCGAGAAATCTTTTCCCCGGCATTTGCGGTTGGCCCGGATCCCCCAGCAAATCACGGCGCTATCGTCGCCGCCCCCGGTGCCTGACGACTCCTCCCCAACAGACCTCGACGCCCTCTGGCGAACCGCCCAGGAACGCCTAGAAGGATCGGTCCCGGAGTCGACCTACCGCCTCTGGCTGGAGCCGCTGAAAGCGGTCGGGTCCGACGCCGACACGCTCTACCTGGAAGCTCCGGAGGGGATCCGGGCCTGGGCCGAACGACGCTACTCGGGACTGATCTCCCAGGCCCTCGGCGCGGGCGGCAGCGGGCTGAGCCAGGTGAGCTTCACGATGCCGCGCGAGCTGGCCGAGGCGATCTCCCCCGGCCCCGAGCTGAACCCCAGCTACACCTTCGACCGCTTCGTCATCGGTCCCGGCAACCGCCTCGCCCACGGTGCCGCGCTCGCCGTCGCCGAGGCTCCCTCGGAGGCCTACAACCCGCTCTTCCTGCACGGCCCGCCGGGGCTCGGCAAGACCCACCTGCTGGCGGCGATCGCCAACTACCTGAACGACAACGCTCCGGGCCTCAGCGTCCGCTACACCACCGCCGAGTCGTTCACCAACGAGTTCGTCGGGGCGCTCAAATCGACAGGCGCCGATGCCTTCAAGGCGCGCTACCGGGACATCGACGTGCTGCTCATCGACGACGTCCAGTTCCTCGAGGGCAAGCCCGCCACCGAAGAGGAGTTCTTCCACACCTTCAACGCCCTGTACGAGTCCGGCAGCCAGCTCGTGCTCAGCGCCGACCGCATCCCGAGCGAGCTCTCGACCCTCGCCTCACGCCTCCGCGATCGCTTCGAGTGGGGCCTGACGATCCCGGTCGAGCCGCCGAACCTGGCTACCCGGCTCACCGTCCTCCGCCACCTGGTCGAGGAGGCCGGGATCGAGATCGCCGACTCCGAAGCGCTAGGCGAGCTCGCCCAGCGGATCGATGCCAACGTCCGCCAACTGCACGGTGCCCTGACCCGGGTGATCGCCCACGCCTCCCTGCTCGCCAAGCCGCTCAGCTCCGAGCTGATCGCCGAGGTGATCCCGCGCGGCAGCAGGAGCGCCCAGGCCACGTCCGTGGAGGAGATCCAGCAGCAGGTCGCCGAACGCTTCGGCATCTCCCGCGCCGAGCTGGTCGGTTCGAGCCGTGCCGCCACGCCGCTGCGGGCTCGTCAGGTGGCGATCTACCTGACCCGCGAGCTGACCGAGCTCTCGCTCCCGCAGATCGGCCGGCTCTACGGCGGCCGCGATCACACGACGGTGCTGAACAGCCTGCGCCGGGTCGAAGCGAGCCTCGGCGAGGACCAGGCGCTCAGCCAGAAGGTCGCCGAGTTACGCACAGCCATCCACAGCCCCACCGCGGGCCGCCCACAGGCCTGAGCCCGGCCCGCCGCCGCCACTGTCAGAATCCACGCCCGCCCACAGCCGCATCCACAGGCCGCATTCGGCCTTGCGTCGCGGAATAGTCTTCATCCCGTCTTCTTTCCACAGGACCTAAACCAACTCCACAAGGCAATCTCGATCTTTTGAAGCTCACGACCAAACGCGAAGAACTCGTCGCCAAGCTCTCCACCGTCTCGCGTGCGGTCTCGACCCGCGCCGCGACCCAGGCCCTCTCCGGCGTCCTGCTCGAGGCGGGCGAGGGCTCGGTGACCCTGTCCGCCACCGACCTCGACCTCGGCCTGCGCACCGCGGTCGAGGCCACCGTGGAGACCGACGGCTCGGTCCTCCTCCCCGGCAAACTGTTGGCCGAAGTCGCTCGCTCGCTCGCCGACGACACGGTGGAGATCGAGACGCGCGAGGCCGAGCGCGACGTCGAGATCCGCAGCGGCGGCTCCAGCTTCCACCTGCGGGTGCTGCCGGCCGAGGACTTCCCGACGCTGCCGAGCACCGACGGCGAGCCGATCCGGATCCCGGCGCCGGCCCTGGCCGAGAGCATCGACCTCGTCGCCCGCGCCGCCTCGCGCGACGACATGCGCCCGGTGCTGACCGGGGTCTTCGTCACCGCCGCCGGGAACGAGATGACCATGGTCGCCACCGACTCCTACCGCCTCGCGGTGAAGCGGACCGAGCTGGAGACGCCGCTGACCGGCGAGATCGAGGCCAACATCCCGGCCCGGGCGCTGCGCGAGCTGGCCCGGATCCTGGCCGGCGAGGGCGTCGACGCGGCGGCGATAACCCTGCAGACCAACCAGGCGATCTTCGAGGCCGGGTCGATCACCCTGACCACGCGGCTGATCGAGGGCCAGTTCCCGAACTTCCGCCAGCTGCTCCCCGAGTCCTACGAGCACGACGTGCGCCTGCCGCGCGGCGAATTCCTCGACGTGGCCCGCCGGATCAGCCAGCTGGCCCAGCGCAACGCGCCGCTGCGGTTCTCCTTCGAGCCGGGCGAGCTGACCGTGTCGGCGGAGACGCCGGACGTCGGCGACGCGCGCGAGACGATGCCCGCGGCCTTCGAGGGCGAGCCGATGGAGATCGGCTTCAACCCCGACTACCTGCGCGAGGGGATCGAAAGCGTCGCCGGGGACGAGGTGCTGCTGCGGCTGATCTCGCCGCTGCGACCGGGCCTGATGCAGCCGGTCGACAACGAGGACTTCCGCTACCTCGTGATGCCGATCCGCCTGAACGTCTAGGGCGGGCGAGGTCCGGTGCTGGTCACCGCGATCGAGGCCCGCCCGCTCCGCAGCCTCGAGCGCGTCCGCGTGCCGCTGGGGCCGGGGATCACCAGCGTCGTCGGGCCCAACGGCGTCGGCAAGACCAACCTGGCCGAGGCGCTCTACTTCGCCCTCACCGGCCGCTCGTTCCGGACCTCGGACCGGCGCGACCTGATCCCGTTCGGCGCCGGCCTGGCGCGGGCCGAGGCGACGGTGCGCGACGAGGACGGGATCGAGCGGCGCCTGCTCGCCTCGGTGAGCCGCACCGAGGGCCGCCGCCACCTGCTCGACGGCCAGGCCGCCGACCCGGCGACGATCGCCCGCTCGCGGCCGCCGGTGGCGGTCTTCGCGCCCGACCGCCTGAACCTGGTCAAGGGCCCGCCGGCGCAGCGCCGCGCCCATCTCGACGGCTTTCTCGCCGCCCGTTGGCCCGCCCGCGGCGAGCTGCGCAAGCGCTTCGGCCAGGCGCTCGCCCAGCGCAACGCGATGGTCTCCCGCGTCGCCGCCGGATACGGGTCAACCGAGGCGCTCGACGTCTGGGACGCCGGCCTCGCCGAGGCCGCCGCGCCGTTGGTGGCGGCGCGGGCCGAGGCGGTCGAGGAGCTGGCGCCCGCCTTCGCCGCGGCGCTGGAGGAGCTCGGGCTCGCCGATGGCGAGCTGGTCTACGCGCCGCGGGCGGAGGGCGACGCTGCGGCGATCCGCGAAGGCCTGCGCGAGCGCCGCGACGCCGACCTCAAACTGGGGCGCGGCTCCTGGGGCCCCCACCTCGACGAGGTGAAGCTGAACGCCGGCGGCCGGGCGCTGCGCAAGTACGGCTCGCAGGGCCAGCAGCGCGCCGCCCTCCTGGCCCTGCTCTTCGCCGAGCGCGAGGCGCTCCTCCACGCCCGGCGGGTCACCCCGCTGCTGCTGCTCGACGACGTGATGAGCGAGCTCGACCCGGGCCGACGCGAGCTGCTCGTCGCCCGCCTCGCGGCCGGGGGGCAGACGCTGATCACGGCGGCCGACGAAGAGTCGCTGCCCGCGCGGGCGCGCGAGTCGACGGTGCGGATGCCGAGCCCGGGAGCGGTCGACGACGGCAGCGCGGACGAGAGCGCCGAGCCCGGCGCGGAGGCCGCGTGACCCGCCGGCGGGCACCCCGCGCGGCCGGCGAGGCGTTTCGCGCGGCCCGCGAGCGGGTCGCGCCGAAGACCGGCCTCGCCGCCGCGCAGGCCGTCTGGGAGGAGGCCCTCGGCGAGGGCATCGCCGCGGTCGCCAGGCCGGTGTCGGAACGCGCCGGGACGATCACCGTCGACTGCGCGAACGCGATGTGGGCGCAGGAGCTCGACCTGATGCAGGAGCGGCTCCTGGACCGCCTGCGGGAGGCGCTGGGGGAGAGGGCCCCGCGAGCGCTCAGATTCCGCGTCGAAAGGGGGGCCTAACTCGGCACTGTTTTTGCAGGATTTGCAGGTAATTTGGCACTCGGAGCGCTTGGATCCGGGACGCCCAACTGGTATTCTTATGGCAACTCGCCTTTGGCCCCGACATGTGTGGAGCGAGTCTCCAGGCGTCGGGGCTTTTTGTGTCAACCGGAAGGACCTCTTGCCTGAGAAAAAAGCCAAAGCCGACGCCTCCTACGGCGCCGCGGACATCACCGTCCTCGAGGGACTGGAAGCCGTCCGCAAACGCCCCGGCATGTACATCGGCTCGACCGGCCCGCGCGGTCTTCACCACCTGGTCTACGAGATCGTCGACAACTCGGTCGACGAGGCGCTCGCCGGCTACTGCGACACGGTGACGATCACGATCCATCCGGACAACAGCGTCACCGTGGCCGACAACGGTCGCGGCATCCCGGTGGGGATCATGGAGAAAGAGGGCAGGCCGGCGGCCGAAGTCGTCCTCACCGTGCTCCACGCCGGCGGCAAGTTCGGCGACGGCGGCGGCTACAAGGTCTCCGGCGGCCTGCACGGGGTCGGCTCCTCGGTGGTCAACGCGCTCTCCGAGCGCCTGCACCTGAAGATCCAGACCGACGGCGCGGTCTGGGAGCAGGACTACGAGCGCGGCAAACCGCTGACCAAGCTCGAGAAGGGCGCGAAGAGCGACGAGCACGGCACCGAGATCACCTTCCTGCCGGACCTCGAGATCTTCGAAGACATCGAGTACGACTTCCAGACGCTCTCCGAGCGGATGCGGGAGACCGCCTTCCTCACCCGCGGCCTGAAGATCGCCCTGACCGACGAGCGGGGCGAGGGGCAGAGCGTCGAATTCCAGTACGACGGCGGGATCGAGGACTTCGTCACCCACCTCAACGCCAACAAGGACGTGCTGCACAAAAAGCCGATCTACTTCGAGGGTGAGAAAGACGACGGCGAAGTCGAGGTCGCGATGCAGTGGAACAACTCCTACCAGGAGTCGATCTTCAGCTTCGCCAACAACATCAACACCCACGAGGGCGGTACCCACCTCTCCGGTTTCCGCGCCGCGCTGACCCGCACGCTGAATGCCTACGCGCGCGCCAAAGGCCTGCTCAAAGAGAAGGACGAGAACCTCTCCGGCGAGGACGTGCGCGAGGGGCTGACCGCGGTCATCTCGGTGAAGCTGCACGATCCGCAGTTCGAGGGCCAGACGAAGACCAAACTCGGCAACCCGCCGATCAAAAGCCTGGTCGAGGAGACCGTCAACCGCAAACTCGCCGAGTTCCTCGACGAGAACCCGCCGGAGGCGAAACGCGTCATCTCCAAGTCGATCGACGCCGCCCGGGCCCGCGCCGCGGCGCGCAAAGCGCGCGACCTGACCCGCAAGTCGGCGCTCGAGAACTCGACCCTGCCGGGCAAGCTCGCCGACTGCACGGTGAAGGACCCGCACCTGGCCGAGATCTTCATCGTCGAGGGTGACTCCGCCGGCGGCTCGGCGAAGCAGGCGCGCGACCGCAACACCCAGGCGGTGCTGCCGCTGCGCGGCAAGATCCTCAACGTCGAGAAGAGCCGCATCGACAAGGTGCTGCAGAACAACGAGATCCAGGCCCTGATCACGGCGATCGGCACCGGCGTCCACGACGAGTTCAACATCGAGGACGCCCGGTACCACAAGATCGTGATGGCCACCGACGCCGACGTCGACGGCGCCCACATCCGCACCCTGGTGCTCACCTTCCTCTACCGGCAGATGCCGGAGCTGATCGAGCACGGCTACGTCTACATCGCCAAACCACCGCTCTACCGGGTGAAACAGGGCAACCAGGAGACCTACCTGGAGCGCGAGTCCGAACTGGAAGAGCTGCTGCTGCGCGACAAGCTCGAGCAGTTCGAGGTCGTCGACGCGACGGGGGAGAGCCGCAAGCTCAACTCGAGTCGCTGGCAGGCCTACATCCGGCGCTCGAAGGAGTACGAGGGCTGGGGCTCGTCGTTGCAGGCATCCTTCGGCCACGACGTGGTCCGCTTCCTCGAGGAGTCGACGCTGCTCGACGAAGGGGTGGCGACGATCGGCGCGGCCAAGACGCTGCTCGAACGCGAGGCCCCGGAAGGGGAGCCGTTCGACACCGAGGTGGTCAGCGCGAGCGACGACCTGGTCGTGGTCAAGGCGATCGCGCGCTCGAACGGCCTCGCCCGCACCCACCGGCTGCCGCGGGAGCTGTTCGAGAGCAACGACTACCGCAAGTTCGCCGAGGTCCACACGGCGCTGCTGAAACAGGTGGGTCGCCCGCCGTTCACGGTGAGCCGGGGTGAGAAACGGACCGTCGCCCTCTCCTTCGAGGCGCTCCGCGGCGCGGTGCTCGAGCTGGCCCGCCAGGGAGTCACCCTCACCCGCTTCAAGGGCCTGGGCGAGATGAACGCCAAACAGCTGCGCGAGACGACGATGGACCCGTCGAGCCGGACGCTGGCCCAGGTCACCCTGGAAGACGCGACCGCCGCCGACACGATCTTCTCGATGCTGATGGGCGACCAGGTGGCACCGCGCAGAGAGTTCATCGAGTCACATGCGAAAGAGGTGAAATTCCTTGACGTCTAACCACCTGGCTTCTGAGCCTCCGAAAATCAAGCAGGTCGGTGGACGCGGGGAGCGAGTCGACCGAGGACGCCGAGATGCCCCGAATTGCAGGAGGGTCAGCTGATGGCTGCCCATGACGTGTTGAGCGGCGGCAACATCGAAGAGCGCGGGCTCGAGCAGGAGATGCGCTCGTCGTACCTCGACTACGCGATGAGCGTGATCGTCGGGCGGGCGCTGCCCGACATCCGCGACGGGCTGAAGCCGGTCCACCGCCGCGTCCTCTACTCGATGCACGACCTCGGGCTGCAGCCGACCCGGCCGTACCGCAAGTGCGCCTTCATCGTCGGCGAGGTGATGGGCAAATACCACCCGCACGGCGACTCGGCGATCTACGACACGCTGGTGCGGATGGCGCAGGACTTCTCCCTGCGCTACATGCTCGTCGACGGCCAGGGCAACTTCGGCTCGATCGACGACGACCCGGCGGCCGCGATGCGGTACACGGAGGCGCGGATGGCGCGCATCGCCACCGAGATGCTGCGCGACATCGACGCCGACACCGTCGACTTCGGCCCCAACTACGACGAATCGACGCAGGAGCCGCTGGTCCTGCCGGCGCGCTTCCCCAACCTGCTGGTCAACGGCACCTCGGGGATCGCGGTGGGGATGGCCACCAACATCCCGCCGCATAACCTGCGCGAGGTCGCCGGCGCCGTGGCCGCCTACATCGACGATCCGGAGATCGACCTCGACGGGCTGATGAAGCACGTCAAAGGCCCCGACTTCCCCGGCGGCGGGCTGATGAGCCGCGAGGGGATCCGCGATGCCTACGCCTCGGGCCGGGGCAGCATCAAAGTCCGCGCCCGCGCCCACGTCGAGCCGCTGAAAGGGGGCAAGGAGGCGATCATCGTCACCGAGCTCCCGTTCATGGTGAAGAAGGGCGGCGACAGCGGCCTGATCACGAAGATCGCCGAACTCGCCCGCGACCGCAAGCTCGAGGGCATCTCCGACCTCCGCGACGAGTCGGACGAACGCTCCGGCATGCGGCTCGTGATCGAGCTGAAACGCGGCGGCCCGCCGGCCAAGGTGGTCCTCAACAACCTCTACAAAAAAACCGCGATGCAGTCGACCTTCGGCGCCAACATGGTGGCGCTGGTCGACGGGGTGCCGCGCACGGTGAGCCTGCGCGAGCTGATCAGCCACTACGTCGACCACCAGCGCGAGGTGGTCACCCGCCGGACGCAGTACGAACTGCGCCGCGCCGAGGCCCGCGCCCACATCCTCGAGGGTCTCCTCGTCGCCCTGGACAACCTCGACGCGGTGATCAAACTGATCCGCTCCTCGACCGATCCGGACGCGGCGCGCCAGGGGCTGATGGACCAGTTCGAGCTCTCCCGCGAGCAGGCCCAGGCGATCCTCGACATGCGCCTGCAGCGCCTCACCGCGCTCGAGGCCGACAAAGTCCGCGCCGAGCACGCCGACCTGATGGAGCGGATCGGCGAACTGCGGGAGATCCTCGGCGACGAGGCGAAGGTGATGGGCCTGGTGAAGGAAGAGCTGGCCGAAATCGTCGAGACCTACGGCGACGAACGGCGCACCGAGATCGCCGCCTTCGAGGGTGAGGTCGGGATCGAGGACATGATCGCCGACCAGCAGATGGTGATCTCGCTGACCGCCTCCGGGTACGTCAAGCGGCTGCCGCTGGCGACCTACCGTCAGCAGAACCGCGGCGGCGTCGGGGTGATGGGGATGAACATGAAAGATGACGACTACATCGCTCATCTCCACATCAGCTCGACCCATGACTTCCTGCTGTTCTTCACCAACCGCGGCAAGGTGTACCGGACCAAGGTGTACGAACTGCCGGAGGGCTCGCGCACGTCGAAAGGCTCCAGCCTGCGCAACGTGCTGCCGCTGGTGGAGGACGAGAGGGTGATGGCGGTGATCCCGACCCGGGACTTCAAAGAGAACCGCTACCTGGTCTTCGCCACCGCCGACGGACTGGTCAAGAAGACGGAATTCCTCGCCTACAACACGCCGATCCGCGCCGACGGGATCATCGCGATCAAGGTGCGGCCGGGCGACGAGCTGGTGCAGGTGCGCCTCACCTCGGGCGAAGACGACATCCTGATGGTGTCCCACTCCGGCCACGCGGCCCGCTTCTCCGAGGACCTGGTGCGGCCGATGGGCCGTGACACCAGCGGGATCAAAGGCATGAACGTGAGCGGCAAGGACAACCGCGTCCTCGCGATGGACATCGCCCGCAACGACACCGAACTGTTCGTCGTCACCGAGAACGGCTACGGCAAGCGCACCCCGGTCTCCGAATACCCGGTCAAGGGCCGCGGCACGAAAGGCGTGCTGACGGCGAAGCTGACCGAGAAGAAGGGCGGCCTGGCGGGGGCCCTGATCGTCAACCCGCACCAGGACCTCCTCTTCATCTCCCAGAACGGCATGGTCCAGCGGACCGGCGTCGAGGGCATCTCGCAGATGGGCCGCTCGACCCAGGGCGTCAAAGTGATGAACATCAAGGACGACGACCGCGTCTCCGCCGTCGCCCTGGTGGTCGAGTCCGAGGACAATTCGGCGCCGGTCGAAGGTGCTCCAGTAGATCAGATCGAGATCGAGGGCGAGCCGCCGAGCAGCGACGGCGCGAGCTCAGACGGCGCAGCTGAGGAATAGCTCAACAGGCCACAGGGGGAGGGGGCTGGGGCACCCTCCTCACTAGACTCGGGGATGGTTGCCGGCTCCCGTCCGAGGATGTTTGCGGCCCCTCGTTCACGCCGTTCGGAGGGTGCCCCAGCCCCCTCTAACGGACGCGGGAGTCGGCCGAAGCCCCACCGAGGCTCGTCCCGTCCGCACCTGGTCGAGAGCTGGTTGCGAACCCTGGGCGCTGGCCGGTGGAGGGAGGCCTGACCCTCTCCGAACGACGTGAACGAGCGCCCGGTGGCGATCTCGGACGGGCCACCGGCGATCCAGCGCGAGTCTGAGTGAGGTGAGGGTCAGGCCTCCCTCCCTCGCAAACCCTCCGAACTAAGCAGCCTGCGGCAAGTACTGCTGCCAGGTCGCCGGGATCTTCGGGCTGGCGACCTGGATGAACACCGTCGGGGCAGGAGCCTTGGGGGAGTTCTTCGGATGCATGTGGATCTCCCGCGGCAGCCGATTGCCCTTCTTGCGGTTGCAGGTGGCGCAGGCGGCGACGATGTTCTCCCAGACCGATTCGCCGCCGCGGGAGCGGGGGATGACGTGGTCGACGGTGAGGCCGGACTTGGTCGAGCCGCAGTACTGGCAGGTCCAGGAGTCACGGGCGAGGACGGCGCGGCGGGTGATCTTGCGGCGGTGGGCCTCGCGGGGGATGCGGACGTAGTTGACCAGGCGGATCACGTCGGGGCGCTCCATCGTCATGTGCTCGGAGTGGAGGGCGCCGCCGTCACGCTGCTCGAGGAGCTCGGCCTTTTCCTTCAGGAGCAGCACGGCGGCGCGTCGCAAAGTGCAGACGTTGATCGGCTCATACGTCGCATTGAGCACCAGCACCCTGGCCATGGTGCGGGAATTGTAAGCGGGGACGGAAGCGGCGACTCAGATGATCGGGTAGGAGCCGAGGATGCGGACCGATTCGGCCTTGCCGCGCAGCGCCTCGATCGCCTCGGCCACGGGCTCGAGGTCGAGCTTTCCGTCGACGTCGACGAAGAAGAAGTAGCGGCCGAGTTCGGAGCGCAGGGGGCGCGACTCGATCCGCGAGAGGTTGAGCCCCCGCGAGGAGAACTCGCTCAGCGCCGCGACCAGGGCGCCGGGATGATCCTCGCCGAGCTCGGAGAAGATCAGCGAGGTCTTCCACTGCGCGTCGGCCGCCGCGGGCTCCGGCTCGGCGCCCTCCGGGGCCACCCAGACGAAGCGGGTGACGTTGTTCGCCTCGTCCTGGATCCCCTCGCGCAGGATCTCGCAGCCGTAGAGCCGCGCCGCCGCGCGCGAGCCGATCGCCGCCCACGGCCGCGGGGACTCGGAGACCATCCGCACCGCCGCCGCGGTCGAGCTGACGCTCCGCAGTTCGACCCCGGGCAGGTTCTCGCGCAGGAACCGGGCGGTCTGGGCCAGGCCCTGCTGGTGGGAGAGGACGGCCTCGACCTGGCCGAGCTCGACGCCCTCCTTGACGATCAGGTGCTGGCGCACCGGGTAGTCGTGCTCGCCGACGATCGCGACGTCCGGCGCTTCGAAGGCGAGGATGTCGAGCGTCCCCCGCACCGAGCCCTCGATCGAGTTCTCGTAGGGGGCCAGCGCCCGGTCGGCGCTGCCCTGGATCACGGCGCTGATCGCGTCGAAGACGGTGTCGGTGCGCAGCGGCTCGAAGTCGTTGCCGCCGAGCGCTTCGGTGAGCGCGTCTTCGGTGAAGGTCCCGGCCGGTCCCAGGTAGGCGATCCGCATCAGTGAGTAGCCACCTGGCTCGCGCTATTCAAAGTTGACCGTGTAGGTGGCTTCGTTGTTTTCGGTCACGTGCTCGCCCGGCACCGGTTCGGCTTCGACTTCGAGCGTCGTTTCGCCTTCCGGCGTCGGCGTCAGCGGCACCACCGCGGTTTCGGTGGCACCGGCTTCGATCGCCGGGATTTCCTGCGTCGTTTCTTTCCCGTTCGCGGTCACCACCACGGTGACCCCGTTCTCGGTCGATTCGCCCTGGTTCTGGACTTCGACTTCGACTTCCGGCGTGCCTTCGGTGACCACCGTGGTCGGGACTTCGCTGGAGAGTTCGGTTTCGCCGATCCGCACGCCGATCAGGCCGAGGCCGTGCAGGCCGGAGGTGGTGTTGCCGGCGCTCGACCCGCTCACCTTGCCCACCGCGGCCTTCACTTCGGCTTCGTCGAGCCACTTGGTGCCGTCGGGGAGGAAGGTGCTCTTCGGCACGTCGTCGCTTTCCAGCCCGTTGTCGGCGAGCTTGCCGTCGATTTCGGGTCGGGTCACGGTTTCGTAGATCACGTCGCCGGCGAGCAGCTTCTGCATCTGGCGGGCGATCGCCGCGGTGGCCTTCGGCGCCCCGGCTTCGCCGAGCGCGGTAGGCATTTTCTCGGCGATCTGTTCCATCGCCGAGTTGCGCAGCACGTAGACGAGTTCGAGCGACTTCTGCGCGCTTCCCATTTCGCCCGGAGCGCTCAGCCCTTCGACGCGCGAGAGGTAGTTCTCCATCGCGCTGCGTTCGGCGTTCACCTTGCCGGTGAATTCGGTGACCGAGAGGTTGTGGGGATCTTCGAGCAGCCCGAAGAAGGACTTGCTCGTCTGATTCGTCTCGTTGACGATCTGTTCGACGTTCCGCGCGTAGTCGGAGAGCGCCCCGCGAGCCCGCGCGTCAAGGCACCCCTTCACCCCGAGCACGATCAGGATCAGCACGATCAGGGCCCCGCCGAGGGCGAGCAGGCGCCGCAGCATGATCTGCTGGCGTTCGGGGCGGCGGCTGGGCCGGCGGGGGCGCCGGCTCGCGCCGCGTGAGGTCGAGTACTCCAAGAAACGGCTCTCCAAGGGCTGGTTTGGCTGGCGGGGGAGTATGGCGACTGCGGATCGCCATCCCTTTCGACCTGCCGCGTGCGGTGCCTTTTTCCCAACCATAGCCGCGCAGGAGGAAGGAGCTCCCCGGCGAAGACGTAGAGGCTTTGGTCGGCTCGCTGGTATTGGATCGCTTCCTGATCGAGCGCCGCATCGGCAGCGGCGGCTTCGGCGTCGTCTACGAGGCCTGGGACGGCAGGCTCGAGCGCCCGGTGGCGGTGAAGGCGATCGAGCAGCGCGGCGAGGCGGGGCGCCGGGTCCTGCGCGAGGCGCAGGCCGCCGCCCGGCTCAACCATCCCGGCATCGTCACCCTCTACGAGATGGGGGAGGAGGACGGCAACGCGCTGCTCGTCTCCGAGCTGGTCGAGGGCGAGACGCTCGCCGGCTGCGCCGCCGAGGAAGCCCTCTCGGACCGCGAGATCGGCGAGATCGGCGCCGACCTCTGCGAAGCGCTCGACCACGCCCACTCGCGCGGCGTCGTCCATCGCGACATCAAGCCGCAGAACGTCCAGGTGGTCGACGGCCAGCCGCGGGCCAAGCTGATGGACTTCGGCATCGCCCTGGTCGCCGACGCCGCGGGCCTGACCGCCACCGGCGACGTGGTCGGCACGCTCGCCTACATGTCGCCGGAGCAGGCGGAGGGGCGCGAGGCCGGCCCCGAGGCCGACGTCTACTCGCTCGCCCTCACCCTGTACGAGTGCTGGAGCGGCGAAAATCCGCACCGCCGCGGCAACGCGGTGGCCACCGTCCGCTCGATCGGCAGGCGCGCCCGGCCGCTGCACCGGCTGCGTCCCGACCTGCCGCGCGAGCTGACCGAGGAGATCGACGCCTGCCTCGACCCGCGCCCGCGCCACCGGCCCTCGCTGGAGGAACTGGGCACGGCGATCGAGGACTCCCTCGACCAGCTCGCCGACCATCCCCACTCAGGGCCCTCTCACATCGGCCTCAGGCTCGGCGCGATCGGGATCGCCGCCACCGTCGGCGCGCTGCTCGTGCTCGGCCATGGGCTGGTCCTCCCGTAGAATCTGCGCTTCCTCCGCCGAGGCGGAGACTTGACCCTGCCCACGCACTAGTCACCGAAGGAGCAGTTCCGATCGCTCTTCTCCGCAGACTCGAGTCCGGGATCGAAGGCCTCGTCGAGGGTGTCTTCTCGCGCGCCTTCAGCTCCGAGGTGCAGCCGGTCGAACTGGCCCGCAAACTGGCGAAGGAAATGGACGCCCACAAGACGGCGTCGGTGCAGCGCGTCTACGTCCCCAACGAGTACACGGTGTTCCTCTCGCGCCAGGACCGCTCGAAGCTCGAAGGCTACGAGCGCTCGCTGGAGCAGGAGCTCTCCGGCTACCTGCTCGAGCACGCCCGCCGCCGCGGTTATGACCTGCTGACCCGGCCCGCGGTGGAATTCCAGACCGACGAGCGGCTCCGCCTCGGCGAGTTCGGGATCCAGCCGCGGATGGTGAAGGCGCCGGTCCACGAGGGCGAGGCCCCGCGGCAGGGCGAAGAGGGCCACACGATGGTCTACTCGGCGGTCCGCGAGCGCGACCGCACCCGCCCCAAAGAACCCGAGCAGGACGTCCGCGCGCTGGTCTCCACCCGGGCGGTGATCTCGCTCGACGACCGCCGCTACGTCTTCGACGGCCCGCGCGCCACGATCGGCCGCTCGAAGTCGGCCGAGTGCGTGCTCGCCGACCCCAACGTGTCCCGTCGTCACGCCGAGCTGCGCCGCGCCGATTCGGGCGAATGGCAGATCGTCGACCTCGGCTCGACCAACGGGATCAAGGTGAACGGCCGCCGCGTCACCTCCACCCGGCTCAGCCCAGGCGACCAGGTGACCGTCGGCACCACGACCTTCCTGTTCGACGTCGAGCAGTAGGGCCGATGTCCATCTGGCCTCAGGCCTGGACCGACACTAAGGTGACGAGCGAGTGGCCTACGACCCCCTATCGACCGCGCTGAAATTCGGCTTCCTGGCCGTCCTCTTCCTGTTCCTCCTGGTGATCGCCCGGAGCGCCTTCCGCGATCTCAAGCGGACCGCCTCGCCCGCCCCCGACGCGACCGGCTTCCACGCCCCGGCGGGCTACGCCGAGGTGCGGCGCGGGGTCGACGCCTGGCTGGTCGCCGAGCGCGGCGGCGGGCTCGAGCGCGACGCCCGCTTCGACCTGATCGGCGGGCTCTCGATCGGCCGCTCCAAGGACGCCGACGTGCGGATCGACGACCGCTACGCCTCGGGGATCCACATCCGCCTCTTCTCGCGCGAAGGGCGACATTTCGTCGAGGACATGAACTCGACCAACGGCACCACGCTGAACGGGTCCGCGCTCGACGGGGAGGCCGAGCTGGTCGACGGCGACACGATCCAGATCGGCGACACGGTCTTCCGCTTCGAGGCTTCGTGAGGCGGGCCGGGTCGGGGATGAACATGTCGGAGACGAAGTGACGCTGCGGATCACCGACCAGGCCTACGCCACCGACACCGGGCGGCAGCGCAGCGCCAACGAGGACTCGGTCTTCGTCCGCGCGCCGCTCTTCGTCATCGCCGACGGGATGGGTGGCGCCCAGGCGGGCGAGGTCGCCTCGAAGACGTCGGTCGAGTCGTTCGACCGCGAGCTCCCCGACGGCCCGCCGGAGCGGGTGCTGAAGCAGACGATCGAGGGCGCCAACCGGACGATCCACAAGCTCGCCCGCGAGGATCCGAACCTGGCCGGGATGGGGACGACGACGACCGCCGCGATCCTCGACGAGCGGGCCGAGGAGGTGGCGATCGGCCACGTCGGCGACAGCCGCGCCTACCGCCTGCGGCGGGGCAAGCTCGAACGCCTCACCCGCGACCACTCGCTGGTCGAGGAGATGCGGCGCAAAGGGCAGCTGACCGAGGCGCAGGCCTCCGACCACCCGCAGCGCTCGATCATCACCCGGGCGCTCGGCCCCGAACCGGAGGTCGAGGTCGACCTGCAGACCGTCCCGGCGCAGGCGGGCGACGTCTTCCTGATCTGCTCCGACGGCCTCACCACGATGCTCGACGACGAGCACATCGAGCGCCTGCTGGCCCGCGCCACCTCGATGCCCAACGCGGTCCGCGCCCTGGTCGACGAAGCCAACCGGGCGGGAGGGCGCGACAACATCAGCGTGATCGCCTTCAAGGTCGTCGACGCGGCCGAACCGTCGCTCGACTCCGAGGGGGCGACGCTGATCGGCACCAGCGCCGAGGAGGCGGGGCTGACCGCGACCGAGGTGCGCCGCCGCGCCGCCGCCGAGGCGGCGCGCAGACGGCGCGAGGAGCAGGACGCGGCGAAGCCGGGCAGGCGCCGCCGCCGCGTCCGCCGCGCGGCGAGCCTGATCGCCCTGCTGGCGGTGATCGGGGCGATCGTCTTCGGCGCCACCTACGGCCTCCACCACACCTGGTTCCTCGGCACCGACGACGCGGGCCGGGTCACCCTCTACCGCGGCGTCCCCTACGAACTGCCCTTCGGGATCAAGCTCTACAGCGAGCGCTACTCGGCCCCGGTGCAGACCGACGCGCTGCCGGAACGGCGCAAGGACGCGGTCACCGGTCACTCGGTCCGCTCGCGCGCCGACGCGGTCAAGCTGCTGGAAGAAATCGAACGCGGCCAGGGGATCACCGGATGACCCGCGCCCGCAACCGCGAGCTGCTGGCGCTGATCCCGGTGGCGCTGCTGCTGACCGCCGGCTTCGCCGCGGTCTTCGCCCAGGACCACGCCAAACTCGGCAACCTCAGCCTCACCTACGGGGCCTACTTCTTCGCCGTCTGCCTGGCCACCCACGTCTACCTGCGGATCCGCCTGCCGCACGCCGATCCCTACCTCTTCCCGCTGATGGCGCTCTTGACCGCGTTCGGGCTGGTGATGATCTACCGGATCGACGAAAGCCTCGCCCGCGACCAGGCCAACTGGTTCGTCTTCGGCCTGGTGCTCTTCGCGCTGACGATCCAGTTCCTGCGCGATTACGAGGTGCTCGAGCGCTACCGCTACATCATCGCCACGGCCGGGATCCTGCTGCTGCTGGCGCCGCGCATCCCGGGGATCGGCGAACAGGTGAACGGCGCCTACCTCGGGGTGAAGATCGGCCCGATCTCCTTCCAGCCCTCCGAGTTCGCGAAGATCGCGATCGTCATCTTCCTCGCCTCCTACCTGCGCGAGAACCGCGAGGTGCTGATCGTCGGGGCGCGGCGGATCCTCGGCGTCACCCTGCCGCCGATCAAACACTTCGGGCCGATGCTGGTGGTCTGGGGAGCGTCGATGCTGCTGCTGGTCTTCATCCGCGACCTCGGCACCTCGCTGATGTTCTTCGCCGCCTTCCTGGCGCTGCTCTACGTGGCGACCGGGCGCTTCAGCTTCGTCGTCATCGGGATGATCCTGTTCCTGCTCGGCGCCTGGTTCATCGTCGCCACCGTGCCGCACGTGCACGACCGGGTCGAGATCTGGCTCCACCCCTACAACGAACCGCAGGAAAACGGCTACCAGATCCTGCAGTCGATCTTCGCCCAGGCCGACGGCGGCCTCTTCGGCAAAGGCTTCGGCCAGGCGCTGATCACCGTGCCCGGCACCCACGACACGATGCTGCCCGCGGCGCAGACCGACACGATCTACTCGCTGATCGTCAACGAGCTCGGCCTCTTCGGCGCCTGCGGCCTGATCGCCACCTACCTGCTGATCACCGCCCGCGGCTTCAAGATCGCGCTGCTCGCGGGCGACGGCTTCTCGAAGCTGCTGGCCACCGGGCTGACCGCGGTCTTCGCGATCCAGGCCTTCGTGATCATCGGCGGCGTCACCAGGGTGATCCCACTGACCGGCGTCACCCTGCCCTTCGTCTCCTACGGCGGCAGCTCGATCGTCGCCAACTTCGTCCTCCTGGCGCTGCTGCTGCTGATCTCCAACCGGGCGCGGCGCGAAGCCGAGCAGGGCGTGACCCACTCGCGCGGTGACGAACCGCTGGGGGCGGCGGCGTGAACCGGCAGATCATCAAACTCTTCGCCTTCATCGTCGTCCTCTTCGCCGTGCTGGTCGGCTTCACGTCCTGGTGGTCGGTCTTCGACGCCAAGGGCCTGAAGGCGAGCAAGTGGAACCAGCGGCCCCTGCTCGAGCAGCAGCAGATCCCCCGCGGCCGGATCCTCGCCGCCGACGGCTCGGTGATCGCCAAGTCCTTCTCCAAGGGCCACGGGGCGGGCAAGCGCTACATCCGCCACTACCCGACGGGGACGCTCTTCGGCCACCCGATCGGCTACAGCTTCGTCCAGTACGGCCAGTCGGAATTCGAGAAGTCCCACAACGCCGAACTGACCGGCGAAGAATCCGAATTCGGGACGATCCTCGACCAGCTGACCGGCAAGAAGCAGGAAGGCGAACAGATCGTCACCAACCTCGACGTGCACGCGCAGGAAGTGGCGATGGGCGACCTCGAAGCGGCCGGTCACGGTGCCGTGGTGGCGATCGAACCGAGCACCGGCGCGGTCAAGGTGATGGCCTCGAACCCGGGCTACGACCCGAACTCGATCCCGCACAAGCTCTCCAAGCTGAACCAGGAGAAGGTCGACACGCCGCTGCTCAACCGGGCGACCCAGGGGCGCTACCCGCCGGGCTCGACCTTCAAGGTGGTGACCGCCGCGGCGGGGCTCGAATCGGGCGTGATCACCCCGGAATCGACGATCGACGCGCCCGGCTCGATCATCGACGAAGGCCACGAACTCGCCAACGACTACCACCGGGACTGGGGCTCGATCTCGCTCGACACCGCGCTGACCAACTCGGTCAACACCTGGTTCGGCCAGCTGGGCCAGAAACTCGGCCAGAAGAAGCTCTTCACGACGATGGAAAAGTTCGGCTTCGGCTCGCTGCCGCCGATCGACCTGCCCGAAGAAGAGCTCCTGGCGAGCGGCGTCTACGACTACGAAACGCAGAAGCTGCTGAACCGCAACGACCCGGTCGACCTGGCCCGCGTGGCGATCGGCCAGGAGCGGCTGCTGGCGACGCCGCTGCAGATCGCGATGGTCGCCGCCGGGGTGGCGAACGGCGGCAAGCTGATGAAGCCGCAGATCTGGAACCGGGTGGTGAACGCCGACGGCAGCGTCACCAAGCGCCTCAGCCCCGCGGTCTACAGCGAACCGGTCTCGAAGAAGACGGCGGAAGAGCTGACCACGGCGATGGAAGGGGTGGTGCGCGAAGGGACCGGCACCAACGCGGCGATCCCCGGCGTCCAGGTGGCGGGCAAGACCGGCACCGCGGAAACGCCGGGCAACGAAGCCTGCGGCGGCGGCGAAGCCGAGAACCAGGCCTGGTTCATGGGCTTCGCGCCCGCCGACCATCCGAAGATCGCGATCGCGGCCTCGGTCGAGTGCACCGAACAGTTCGGCAACGACGTCGCCGCGCCGATCTTCCGCGACGTCGCGGAAGCGATCCTGAACGGCGAATGAGAAGGATTGACGACAAAGTGATCACGAGGGGAGAGAGGCGTGGCTGAGGTCGAGGTCGGTTCGGTCGTCGACGGGCGCTACAAGGTGCTGGCGAAGATCGGCGGCGGCGGCATGGCCGACGTCTGGCTCGCCGAGGATTCGCACCTGCAGCGGCGGATCGCGCTGAAGGTCCTGCACCGGCGCTTCGCCCAGGACCGCGAGTTCGTGATGCGCTTCCAGCGCGAGGCCGAGTCGGCGGCCGGGCTGCAGCACCCGAACATCGTCTCGGTCTTCGACCGCGGCGACTGGGAGGGCACCTACTACATCGCCATGCAGTACATCGAGGGGCCGACGCTGAAGCAGCTGATCGACTCCGGGATCACGCTCGAGCAGGCGGTCGCGGTGATCCGCCAGGTGCTGCAGGCGGCGGGATACGCGCACCGCCAGGGGATCGTCCACCGCGACCTGAAGCCGCAGAACGTGATCGTCGACCCGGAGGGCAAAGCGGTGGTCACCGACTTCGGCATCGCCCGCGCCGGGGTGTCGGAGATCACCCAGACCGGCTCGGTGATGGGGACCCCGCACTACCTCTCGCCCGAGCAGGCGCAGGGCTTCGACGTGACCGCCGTCTCCGACCTCTACTCGATCGGCGTGATGCTCTACGAGGCGCTCACCGGGCGGGTCCCGTTCGAGGGCGAATCGGCGGTCGCGGTGGCGATGAAACAGGTGTCGCAGATGCCGCAGCGGCCGAGCTCGATCCAGCCGCGGGTGAGCCCGGCGCTCGACGCGGTGGTGATGCGGGCGCTGGAGAAGGACCCCGGGCAGCGGTTCCAGAGCGCCGACGCCTTCATCGCCGCCCTCGACCAGGCGATGCGCGAACCGGGCGGGGCGGGGCGGGGGACCACCTCGTTCGCGGCCCTGCCGCCGGTCGTCGTCGTGCCCGAGGAGGAGGACGAGAACCCGGAGGACGCCCGCCGCCGGCGCCGCAACTGGTGGCTCATCGGCGCCCTGGTGGCGATCCTGCTCGGCGCGCTGATCGGGATCCTCCTCAGTCGCGACACCACCACCGACGTGCCGAGCGTGCAGGGCCGCAGCCTGCAGCGGGCCGAAGAAATCCTCGAACAGCACGGCTTCAGCGTCAACCAGCCGCCGATCCAGGTCCACAAACAGATCGAGGCGGGGACCGTGCTCGAACAGGACCCGAGCCCGTCGCCGCCCGCCCACAAGGCCGAAGAAGACTGCTCCTTCCTCACCCTGTTCTGCTCGAAGCCGGCGGTGACGCTGACGGTCAGCGTCGGGCCGGGGGAAGGGACGATCCCCGGCGTCGCCGGCCTCGGCGTTGAGGAAGCCACCGAAAAGCTCGAAGGGGCAGAATTCGAAGTGGCCACCGAACGGGTCAACTCGAGCTCGGTCGAAGCGGGCAAGGTCGTCTACTCCGAACCGCGCTCGGGCAAGACGGCGATGCACGGGTCGACGGTGACGATCTTCGTCTCGAACGGCCCGAAGCTGGTCAAGGTGCCGGTCCTGGTCGACAAGCAGCGGCGGCTCGCGGTGCAGGAAATCCGCGCCCGTGGGCTGACCCCCGAAGTCGGCGAAGAGGAATCCGGCGCCCCGGTCGGCCGGGTGCTGCGCCAGTCGCCGAGCGCGGGGAGGGAACTGGAACCGGGGGCCACCGTGCAGATCGTCGTCTCCTCCGGCCGGGAAACGAAGAAGATGCCGGGCGTGGTCGGCCTCGAACGCCGCGAAGCCGTGGAAACCGTGCGCCAGGCGGGCCTCACCCCGGTGGTCCAGGAAGAAGAAACGCGCAACGAAGAAAAGATCGGGCTGGTGACCCGCCAGTCGCCGAGCGGCGGCAGCGAGCTGGCGCCCGGGAGCGAGGTGACGCTGATCGTCGGCAAGCGCGCGGCGGCGCCGCCGGCGGAAGAAGTGGAACCGGAAGAAGGGACGCCGTGAGGGTCGCGGTCCTCGCCGGCGGGCGCTCCTCCGAGCACGACGTCTCGGTCAACTCCGGCACCGCGGTGATCAAGGGCCTGGAAGAGGCGGGCCACGAGGTGGTCGAGGTGCGGATCGGCCGCGACGGCCGCTGGCAGGCCGGCGGCGCGCCGGTCGACCTGGTCCCCGGCGGCGGCCTGCTCGGCGCCGACGTCGCCTTCCCGGTCCTCCACGGGGCCTTCGGCGAGGACGGCAGCCTGCAGGGGCTGCTGGAGATGCTCGACCTGCCCTACGTCGGCTCCGACGTCCTCGCCTCGGCCACCTGCATGGACAAGCTGACGCTGAAGCGGCTGCTCGCCGGGCAGGGGATCCCGCAGGTCGACTTCGTCGCCGTCGGCGAAGCGGACTGGCGCGAGCGCTGCGCGGCGCTCGGGACGCCGCTCTGGGTGAAGCCCTCGCGGATGGGCTCGAGCGTCGGGATCAGCCGGATCGAGGACCTGAGCGCCCTCGACGCGGCGGTCGAGACGGCGCTGCGGCACGATCCGCGGGTGATCGTCGAGGCCTCCGCCCAGGGGCGCGAGGTCGAGTGCTCGGTGCTCGGCAACGAGGAGCCGGAGACCTCGATGCCGGGCGAGCTGATGGTCAACGCCGAGTGGTACGACTACGAGGCGAAGTACGGCGAGGGCGGCATGGACCTGGCCGTTCCGGCGCCGATCTCGGAGCTCGAGACCGCGCGGGTGCGCGAGCTCGCCGCCGCGGTCTTCGAGCTGGCCGGCTGCTCCGGCCTCGCCCGCTGCGACTTCTTCGTCGAGCCGGACGGCACGGTGCTGGTCAACGAGATCAACACGATGCCCGGCTTCACCGAGACCAGCGTCTACGCGAAGCTGCTCGAGGCGGGCGGGCTCGCCTACCCGGACCTCTGCGACCGCCTCGTCGCCCTGGCGGTCGAGCGCCACCGGCGCGCCCGGTCTTACGAGTTCTAGGCGCCGCCGCTATTCGAAGAGCTTGATGTCGGAGATTTCGACCTGGTAGCGGCCTTCCTGGTCTGAGGCCGGCGAGGCCTTGGTGAACCAGATCAGGAAGTACTTGGCGGCCGAGCCGAGGTGGAGGCGGACTTCCTCTTCCTTCGCGGCGTCCTTCACTTCGCCCACCTGTTCGCCCCATTCTTCGATTCCTTCCGGCGGGCCCGCTGGGGCGGCGAAGATCTGGGCGTCCCAGCCCGGCGTGGGGGAGAGGATCTTCATCGTCTTCGGCGTCGCCGCGGCCTTCGCCGTGACGTAGATGCCGACGCCGGGGTCGGGCCCGGTCTTCGTCCCTTCGAAGGTTTCCGAGTCGTAGTGCTCGGTGGTCCAGGCGGTCCCGGTCGGGTTGCCGTCGATCGCGTATTCCTCGACCTGGTCTTCCTCGTGGCCGTCGCCCTCGGGGTCGTAGGCGGTCGCCGATTCGAGCGCGATCGGCGTCCCGGTCGTCTTCTGCGAGCCGCCGTTTTCGTGGTTGCCGACCAGCGGCGTGTCGCCGCTCGAGTCGACCAGGAGGATCACCACCACGGCGACCACGATCAGCGCCACCAGCGCCGCCAGGCCCCAGGACCAGCGCGCCCGGGCCGAGAGCTTGCGTTTCGCCGGCGGCACCGCGTCGAGGACGCTGGTCGCCTCGCCGGTGGTCGAGCCCGCCCGCGCCGCCTCGACCTCGAGCGCGGTGGAGAGGTCGTCGATCATCTCGCCGATGTCGGCGTAGCGCTTCGCCGGGTCCTTCGCCGTCGCCCGCTCGACCACCAGCGCCGAGGCGGCCGAGAGTTCCGGCCGCAGCGCCTGCACGTCGGGCAGCTCCTCGTTGACGTGTTTCATCGCCACGCCGACCTGGCTGTCGGCGGCGAACGGAACTTCGCCGGTGAGCATCTCGTAGAGGACGACGCCGAGCGAGTAGATGTCGGAGCGCTGGTCGGCGCCGCGGCCCATCGCCTGCTCGGGGGCGACGTAGTCGGTGGTGCCGAGGACGCGGCCGGTGGCGGTCATCCCGTCCTGCTCGAGCTGGCGGGAGATGCCGAAGTCGGTCAGCTTCGCCCGCCCCTCGGCGTCGATCAGGACGTTCTGCGGCTTGATGTCGCGGTGGACCATCTTGCGCGCGTGGGCGACGGTGAGCCCGCGGGCGATCTCGATCGCGTAGGCGAGCGCCTCCTGCACGTCGAGCGCCCCGACCCGGTTGATCCGCGCCTTCAGCGTCTCCCCTTCGACGTACTCGAAGACGATGTAGGGGTAGCCGCCGTCCTCGCCCGCGTCGATCACCGAGACGACGTTCGGATGGGAGAGCTTGGCCACCGCCCGCGCCTCCTGCCGGAAGCGCTCCAGCTGATCGGCCTGCTCGGACATCTCGCGGTGCATCACCTTCACCGCGACCGGCCGGTCGAGCGTGGTGTCGCGGGCCAGGTAGACCGTCGACATCCCGCCCGAGCCGAGTTTCGCCTCGAGCCGATAACGGCCCGAGAGCACGGTGCCGATCATCCGCGAGCTGGTCTTCGCACGGTCCGCCATCAGGGCTCGGACTGCCTCTTGCTGGTAGGGAGGAGCATCGGGTCGGTCTGCATATTGTCGAGCACGTGTCCGTAGAGGTTCGCTACCGCCGCGACCCTGCCTGCACCGGCCCCCGCCCGGCCCGCCGCTGGGCGCCCCCGCCCGCCCGCCCGTCCCGGCTCCCTCCCGCCTCGCAGCCCTGGTCTCGCATCGGTTCAACGTAACCGGTCAGGCGAGGCGACCGGGCGCCGTCCGCGCCGGCGAAACTACGCGCCGTCCCGGGCCGGGTGCCCGTCCGCGACGCCCGCGACGTGAGCGTCCCCGAAGAAACGACACAGGAAACCGCGCCTTCCGTCGCACTTCCCACCGCTCAAATGCACGTGACCGACTTTTTGGCCCCTATAGGGGCCAAAAAGTCGAGAGCGCGTTCCGGCGCCGAAAGCTCGCGAAAGAAACGTGCACGTGAGGATCGGACGCCGGACCCTCGCACTCTTCCCGCAGAGCCGCCCTCTCGGCGGCGGCCTCAGCCCGCCCGGGCCGCCGCCGAGAGGGCGCGTCCCTCACCGTCCCACGCCCGGCCCCGTCGGCTACGCGCCCGCCGCGTCCCACACCCGCTCCCCCGTCGGCCACGGGTCCGCCGCGTCCCTCACCCGTCCCCTCAGCCCCCGCCGCGTCCATTGCCCATCGGCCGTCCGCATCCAGAGCCGGCAATTGCCCGCCCGCCGTCCCTTCCCGTGCCCCTCAGCGGACGACGCGGCCCACGTCGTCGGTGACGCGGCCGATCCGGGCGGTGCCGGGGTGGTGGGCGCGGAGGAGATCGAGGGCGCGGGACTCGTCGATCTCGGGGACGACGACGGTGAAGCCGCAGCCCATGTTGAAGACCTCGTGCATCTCCTCGTCGTCGACTTTGCCGCGCTCGGCGATCAGGGCGAAGAGCGGCGGTGCCGGGAGGGGGGCGTCGATCTCGTAGCCGACCGGCGCGGCGAGGCGGAGGAGGTTGTTGACGCCGCCGGAGGTGATGTGGGCGAGGCCGTGGACGTCGACCTCGGAGCGGAGCAGCTCGACCATGGCCTTCACGTAGATCGTCGTCGGCTCGAGCAGCGCCTCGCCCAGCGGCCGGCCGAGCCGGCCTTCCGGGTCGGCCGCCAGGTCGAGCCCCTCGAGCGCCGCCCGGGCCAGCGTGTAGCCGTTCGAGTGGAGGCCCGAGGAGGGGACGCCGATGACCGAGTCGCCGGGGGCCGCCCGGCGGCCGTCGACGATCGCGTCGAGCGCGACCGTGCCGAAGCAGGCGCCGGAGACGTCGACGCCGTGGACCATCTCGCCGAGCTGGGCCAGCTCACCGCCCGGGATCTCGATCCCGGCCAGGGTCGCGCCCCGCGCCAGCCCCACCCCGATCGCCTCGCAGACCTCCGGGTCGGCCCGGTCGATCGCGATGTAGTCGAGCATCGCCAGCGGCTCCGCCCCGACGCAGATCACGTCGTTGACGTTCATCGCCACGCAGTCGATCCCCACCGTGTCGAGCTGGCCCAGCGCTTCGGCGAGCACCAGCTTGGTGCCGACGCCGTCGGTGGAGAGGGCGATGCCGAGGTTCGGCGCCACCTCGATCACGCTCGCGTAGTGACCGGGCAGCGGCACCTGGGCCGAGGGCCGTCCCAGCTCGATCTTGCCGAGCGCGCGGACCAGGCCGGCGACGGCGGAGTCGGCAGCGCCCTGGTCGACCCCGGATCTGGCGTAGGCGTCGTCGCTCATCTGGGCGCGATTCTGTCAGCCGCCGAGGCCGCCGCGCGGCGCGCTCAGCGGTCGCGGCGCAGCTTCGCGAGCACGACGCCCGCCAGCCCCGCCCGGTAGGCCGAGTAGGGCCAGAGCGCCCGGTCGCGCTCGACCAGGCCGATCAGGCGCTGCGAGGCCAGGGTGGAGACGAAGGAGGCGCCGATGCCGAGCGCCAGGGTGCGCCGCAGGCGCGGCGTCGTGCCCCGCCGGGCCAGCCGGGCGCCCTTCAACCCGGTGGCGCCGACGATGATCGGCAGGGCGATCGTGCGCGAGAGGAGGTTCGCCTGCGCCCGCGAGAAGCGCCGCCAGCGGGCCGCCGCCAGGGTGATGCCGTTGCGGGAGACCCCCGGGGCGAGCGCCGCCGCCTGGGCGACGCCCAGCACCAGCCCGTCGAACGGCGTCGCTTCGCCACGCCCGCGCAGCTGCTCGCGGCGGTCGGCGGCCACCATCAGCACGGCGCCCCCGAGCAGCCCGTAGGCGGTCGCCCGCGGCCCGCCGAGCCGCGACTCGATCTGGCGCTCGAAGCCGTAGCCGACCGCCGCCGCGGGCAGGAAGGAGAGCGCCAGCAGGAGCGCCCGGCGCAGGTCGAAGCTGCGCAGCTCCTCCGCGATCAGCTTGCGTTGGCCGACCAGCAGCGCCGCCGCGGCGCCGGTGTGGAGGGCCACCTCGAAGCTCTTGCGCACCTCCGGGTCGATCGCCTCCCAGTCCCAGCCCGCCAGCCAGGGGACGAGGACGATGTGGGCGGAGCTGGAGACCGGCAGGAGCTCGGCGGGGCCCTGGACCAGCCCCAGGACGATGGCGCGGCGGGCGGGCAGCGCGCCTTCGCTCAAGGGCCCGGCGCCGTCGTCCCGCCCTGGGGCGCCGCGGGCCCGCCCTCCGGCGGCTCGCTGCGGAACCGCTTGTAGAGCCAGTAGGCGACCAGCGCGACGATCGCCGCGACGACGATGTAGTCGAGGATCGAGAGGTGTTCACGCCACTTTTCCCATTCGTCGCCGACCGCCCGCCCGAGCAGGCCGAAGCCGACGACCCAGGGCAGGGAGCCGAGCGCGGTCAGCCAGGTGAACCGCCAGAACGGCATCTTCGCCAGCCCGGCGGGCAGCGAGATGAAGGCGCGGACGAGCGGGATCACCCGGCAGACGAGGACGGTGACGTCGCCGTGGCGCTGGAACCAGCCGTCGACCCGGGCGAGCCGATCCGGGCTGACGTGGATCAGCTTGTTGCGTTCCATCAGGTCGATGCGGCCGTAGTACCCGATCGCGTAGGTCAGCCAGGAGCCGACCATGTTGCCGAGGAAGCCGGCGATCAGGATCTCCAGCAGCGTGTGGTGGCCTTCGGAGACGGTGAAGCCCGCGAACAGCATCACCGCCTCGCTCGGGATCGGGATGCAGGCCGAGCCGGCGCCCATCAGCAGGAAGACGCCCACCAACCCGGTGTCGTTGATGACGTTGACGCAGAATTCGACGATCGGCCCGGTCAGGCTGGCCTGGGGGAGAAGCATGCGGCGGGACACTACAACCCCGATCCTTAGGGATGGGCCGTAAACTCGACCGTTCATGCGCCGGTTGAACCACCCTGTCTACCGGAACAGGCTGGGACAGATACTGGCCGACGCGGCACTCGTCGCGCTGGCCTACTTCCTCGCCTTCCAGCTGCGGTTCCTCGACGACCCGCACGGCTGGCCGCACCGCTACGAGGTGCTGTTCGCGCAGTCGGTCGGCTTCGTCGTCGCGGGCAAGCTGATCATCTTCGCCGCCTCCGGGCTCTACCAGAAGTGGTGGCGCTACGTGAGCGGCCGCGACTTCCTCCTGATCGCCCGCGCGGTGGCGATCTCGAGCGCCCTGCTGGTGATCGCCTTCGCCGTCGTCCAGCCCTTCCAGCACCGCCTGCCGCGCTCGGTCGAGGTGATCGACTTCATGCTGACGCTGATCCTGATCGCGGGGGCCCGCCTGCTGGTGCGGCTGATCGTCGAGCGGCCCTCGAAGGGCGCCCGGGTGCCGAGGCACGAGGTGCTGATCGTCGGCGCCGGCTCCGGCGGCCAGATGGTGGTCCGCGAGCTGCGCCTCAACCCGGCCCTCGGGGCGACCGCGATCGGCTTCGTCGACGACGACCCGCGCAAGCGCGGGATGCGGATGATCGGCGGCATCAAGGTGCTCGGCGCGACCGACGAGATCGCCCCGATCCTCGACGAGACCGATCCCGACGAAGTGATCATTGCGATCCCCTCGGCGCCGGGGACCCTGCGGGCGAAGGTCGTCGCCGCCTGCCGCGCGCGCCGCATCCGCGTGCGCACCCTGCCGACCGTCTTCGAGCTGCTGCGCGGCGGCGTGCAGCTGAACAAGCAGCTGCGCGACGTCCAGGTCGAGGACGTGCTCGGGCGCGAGCCGATCGTGGTCGAAATCGACCGCGTCGGCGCCTACCTGCAGGACAAGATCGTCCTCGTCACCGGGGCGGGCGGCTCGATCGGCTCGGAGCTCTGCCGCCAGATCGCCCGGGTCGGCCCGAAGCTGCTGGTGATGCTCGACCACGCCGAGGACAACCTCTTCGAGATCGAGCGCGAGATGCTCGACGAGCGCCACTTCGCGGGCGCCGAGTCGGTGCTCGCCGACTGCCGCGAGCCGCACCGGATGCTGGAGACGATGCAGCGCTTCAAGCCCGACGTCGTCTTCCACGCCGCCGCCTACAAGCACGTGCCGCTGATGGAGGCGAACCCGCTGGAGGCGGTCCGCAACAACGCGATCGCCACCCGGATCACCGCCGAAACGGCGGCCGCGGCGAAGGCCGAGCGCTTCGTCCTCATCTCCACCGACAAGGCGGTCAACCCGAAGACGGTGATGGGCGCCTCGAAGGCGATGGCCGAGTGGATCGTCGAGGTCGCCGGCCACACCCATCCCGGCACCCGCTTCGCCTCGGTGCGCTTCGGCAACGTGCTCGCCTCCTCGGGCAGCGTAGTGCCGATCTTCCGCGGCCAGATCGAGCGCGGCGGCCCGGTCACCGTCACCCACCCGGAGATGACGCGGTACTTCATGACGATCCCGGAGGCGGTGCAGCTGGTGATCCGCGCCGGCGACATCGGCGCGGGCAAAGGCGAGGTCTTCGTCCTCGACATGGGGGAGCCGGTGAAGATCGTCGACCTGGCCCACAACATGATCCGCCTGGCGGGCTACGAGCCCGAACGCGACATCGCCGTCGAGTTCACCCAGCCGCGGCCGGGCGAGAAGCTCTCCGAGGTGCTGTTCTCGGCGAACGAGACGGCCCAGGCGACGGCGGCGAAACGGATCAACCGGGCGGTGCGGACGACGCCGATCGAGCCCGCCTGGGTCGATTCGACCCTCTCCTCGCTGGAAGCGCTGATTCTGGCCGGGGATGAGGCTAATTTGGCGGAGCGGGTCGTAGAGCTCATCGCCCAGCCAGGCGGAGACGCTACGAAGGTCGTGCTGGACGAGTAGCCTTCCGCAACTTTGCTCCACACCGTCGAAAGAATCGGCTCCTTCGCGGGGCTCGCGTCCTTCCTGGGGCTGGCTGTGTTCGCCCTGCTCCTGTTCGCGCACGGTCGGGACATCCGCCGGCTGCGCGATTGGGCCGGTTCGGCGCCCGAGCGCGAACAGGAACGCATGGAAGCGACACAGAACATCGCTGCCCAGCGGGCGGAAGAGCTGCGCGAACTGGAGGACGCCCGGACCGCCGAGCACGACGCGGTCGAGCAGCGCGAGCAGCGGCGCCAGCGGCGCGAAGAAGGGCTGCCCGAACAGACGCGGGGGGAGCGCCTCCGCGAACGGTTCTCCGGCTTCGGCGAATCGCTCTCGCGCCCGGCCCTGCTCGGGGTGCTGTTCGTCGTCTTCCTGCTCGTCGCCGGCGGGGTCGTCTACGCGGTCACCAACAGCGGCGGCGAAAGCGACGGCGGCAGCGGGGCCAAGGCCGCCGACAAGGAAAAGAAGAAGGCCGGCGCCCAGAAGGTGAAGCCGGGCGAAATCGAAGTCGCGGTGCTGAACGGCACCTCGGTCACCGGGCTCGCCGCGAGCTGGGGCGCCAAGATCGAAAACAAGGGCTTCGAACTGGGCGCGGTCACCAACACGAACTCCACCTTCGAAGAATCGGTGGTGATGTTCGAGCCCGGCGCGAAGCCGGAAGCGAAGGAGGTGGCCGAACGGCTGAAGATCAAGAAAGTGCAGCCGATGGTCGCCGAAGTCGCGGAAGTCTCCAACGAGGCCAAAGTCTCGGTCGTCGTCGGCGAGGACAATGCCGCGACGGAAGGTTGACCTAGCCGCCGTCGTCTTCGCGCTGCTCGTCGTCGCCACGCTCGCCGCCTTCGCCTACGCGCAGCGGGTGAAGCGGGACCCGCAGGTGATCGACAAGTTCAAGATCGCCGGGAAGAAGACCAACGCGTTCACCCCGGGCGGCCCCTGTCACCGCCGCGTGCGGCTGAAATTCCGCACCACCACCTCCAACGACGCGACCGTGCAGATCATCAAGCCGGGCGGCGTGGTGGTCCGCCTGCTGGCGGAGGAATTCCTCAAGCGCTACAGCTACCACACCTACCACTGGGACGGTAAGGACGACGCCGGGGCGATCCAGCCGGTCGGCCGCTACCGGATGCGGGTCATCCTCGCCGACGAAGAACGGTCGCTGACCCTGCCGGGGACGATCCGGCTGTTCCCCGCGGGCTCGCTGCCGTGCGGGCCGGGCGGCGGCGCGAAGCGGCGCGCGGGCGAGGGGCAGTCGGGTTGAGCGCCTTCCTCTCGGGCGCGGGCGTCCTCGTCGCCGCGGGGGCCGCCGCGGGCTCGATCCTGCTGCCCGCGGGGCGCCTGCGGTCGGCCCTGATGCTGACCGCCCTGGTCCTCTTCCCGCTGCTGATCCTCGGTGACCAGTGGCACTCGCACCGGATCGTCGAACTTCGCCACCACCAGGGGAAGGCCGCCGCCGCGGTGGTCGTCGGCGTGCTCCTGGTCGTCGCGCTCGCCTGGGTGTTCCGCCGCCGGCCGATCCTGATGCCGCTGGCGATCATCGGCACGCTCCCCTTCCGCATCCCGCTCGAATCGGGCGGCGAAACCGCCAACCTGCTGGTGCCGCTCTACGTGGTGATCGCGGCGGGCGTGCTGGCGGCGGTCTTCCTACCGCGGCCGGCGGCGAGGCGCCGGCCGCGCTGGGTGGCGAAAACGCTGGCCGCGTTCGTCGTCCTCTACGCCCTGCAGGCGCTCTACTCGGAGGACTTCTCGAAAGGCCTGCAGGAAGTCTGCTTCTTCCTCGTCCCCTTCACGCTCGCCTACATCCTCCTGCGCGAGCTGCCCTGGGACCGTCGCCTGCTGGTCGCGGCCCTGGTCCTGGTCACGGTCGAGGCGGTCGCCTTCGTCCTGATCGGCAGCATCGAGTACGCCGGCCGCAGCCTCTTCTGGAACGAGGCGGTGATCCGCTCGAACGAATTCCACACCTACTTCCGGGTCAACTCGATCTTCTGGGACCCGAACATCTACGGCCGCTACCTCGCCCTGGTCCTCGTCGTGGTGACCGCGACGCTGCTCTGGATCAAGGAGCGGCGGGCGTTCTGGGTGCTCGCCGCGACCGTCCTCGTCCTCTGGCTCGGCCTCGCCCAGACCTTCAGCCAGTCGAGCTTCATCGCCCTGCTCGCCGGCCTGGCGATGCTGGCGGCGCTGCGCTGGTCGTGGCGCTGGACCCTCGCGGTGGCGATCGTCGGGGTGATCGGCGGGGCGCTCGTCGTCCTCCTCGTCGGCGGCAAGTCGATCACCCCCGACCGGCTGAACGTCGACTTCTCCGGCCGCGGCCACCTGATCTCCGGCGGCGCCGAACTGTTCGCCGAACGGCCGCTCTGGGGGTACGGCTCGGGCTCCTTCCAGCAGGCCTACGGCGACCATCACGAGGGCGAACCGGTGACGATCTCCCACACCGAGCCGGTCACGGTGGGCGCCGAGCAGGGGCTGATCGGCCTGGTCGCCTACGGCGCGCTGGTGGTCGTCGCGCTGTGGACGATGGGGGCGGGGCTGTGGGCGCACCGCCCCGACCGGGCGCCGCCCTACGACTTCATCGCCCGCGCGGGCGTGCTGGCCGCGTTCGTGGCGCTGCTCGTGCACACGATGGCCTATGCGGGGTTCTTCCAGGACCCGATCACCTGGGTCCTGCTGGCTGTGGGAGCGTCCCTGGCCTCGGTCCGGCCGGGCGCCCCTGACCGCGGGGCGACCGCCGTCACGGCGCCGCGCGCCGCCTAGCCTTCCGCAGGGCCGTTCTAGGGTGATCGCGTGTCCGGCTACCTGAGACGGCTCGCGACGACCGGCGCCGCCTACACGGCGGCGAGCATCCTTTCGAAGCTGATCGCGGTGGCGCTGCTGCCGCTCTACACGCGGCACCTCAGCCTCGACGACTACGGCGCGGCCGAGGTCCTCTTCGCCGCCGTCGTCACCGCCAGCATCGTCGTCCGGCTGGGGCTGATCGAGGCGGTGCTGCGCTTCTACTACGAGGAGGACGAGGACCCCGCCCGGGTCGTCGGCGCCACCTTCTCCGGCCTCTTCTGGTTCGCGACGCTCGGCGCGCTGATCGCGCTGCCGTTCGCCGAACCGCTGGCGGAAGCGCTGCTCGACCCCAAGCACGCCGCCGAGCTGCCGACCTACACCGAACTGGTGCGGATCGCGATCGGCGGCCTCTGGGTGGCGACGCTGTTCGAATACCTGCTGACGCTGTTCCGCCTCGACGAGCGCGCCCGCGCCTACTTCCTCACCACGATCGCCAACGTGCTCGGCACGATCGCGCTGACGGTGGTCCTCGTGGTCGGGGTGGGGGACGGGGCGCGCGGGCTGCTGCTCGGCTCCTACCTGACCGGCGCCGTCTTCGTCCTCGGGATGATCTTCGAGCAGCGGCGCCGCCTCACGCTCCGGGTCGAGGTGCCGCTGCTGCGCCGCCTCCTGCGCTTCGGCCTGCCGACGATGCCCGCCGAGGTCAGCCTCTACCTGCTCAACTTCGCCGACCGGCTGATCATCACCCGCTCGCTGGGGCTCGCCGAGGCGGGGCTCTACTCGCTGGCGGTGAAGTTCGCCCAGGCGGTCAACGTGCTCGTCCGCGGCTTCCAGCTGGCCTGGCCGCCGCTCGCCTACTCGATCCGCGACGACGACGAGGCCCGGCGCACCTACGCCAACGTGATCACGCTCTTCCTCGCCGGCTGCGCCTGGATGGTGGTCGGCCTCTGGCTGCTCTCGGAGTACCTGCTGCGCTTCTTCGCCGCGCCGAAATTCTTCGATGCCTACGAAGTGGTCGGCCTGATCGCCACCGCCGTCACCCTCTACTCGCTCTACATGGTGATGGTGGTGATCCTGGGACGGACCGGGCGCACCGAGTACAACCTGCCGGCGGCGCTCGCCGCGCTCGCCTCCAACGTGGCGCTGAACCTGATCCTGGTGCCGCCGCTCGGCATCGTCGGCGCCGGGCTCGCCCTGGTCGCCTCCTACCTGGTCGTGATCGCGCTGATGTATTGGTTCACCCAGCGGCTCTTCCCGGTGCCCTACGAATGGAGTCGCCTGGCGCGGATCCTCTTCGCCGCCGCGGCGCTGGTCGGGCTCGGCGGGGTGGCGATCCCCGCCACGGGCTTCGGCGGCCTGGTGGGGCGGCTGGCGCTGGCGCTGCTCTATCCGCTGCTCCTCCTCGTGCTCGGCTTCTTCACGCCGGAGGAGCGGGGTTGGCTGGCCCGCCTCCGCCACCCGCGCGAGCTGGCGGCGAGCTTCGCCGCCCTGCGGTCCCGTCCGGCCGCCGTCGACGGCGATCCGGGGGAGCTCTACGAAGCCGAGCGGATGGACGAAGACTCTCGTTTTTGAGGAAGTCGCCCGAACGCTTCCGGGAGATTCTCAGGATCTGCACTGGCGATTCGCGGCCGAGGTGCCGATAATGGCCACATGTTCTCCCAGATCGGACCCCTCGAGATCGCCATCGTCGCGATCATCGCGCTCCTCGTCCTCGGCCCGAAGCGCCTCCCGGAGGCCGGTCGCGGCCTCGGCAGGAGCATGCGCGAGTTCAAATCGGGCATCGCCGGCATCTCGGGTGACTCCGAGACTTCCTCGGAGCCCGAGTCGAAGACGAGCAGGGACTAGCCGGCCTCGGCCCGCTCTCGCAGCCCGGCGCCCCGCGTCGGGAAGAGCGCCTGCCGCGCGTGGGCGCGGTAGACGTCGGCGGGCCGGCCGGGGACGACGGTGGCGACCAGCGCCCGCACGGCGTAGGACCAGGCGGTGAGGGCGCGGACCGCGAGCGCCGCCGCGCGGCCGTGGTGCTTTCGCATGTAGAGGTCGCGGTTGCGGTGGAATTCGACGATCCGCGGCAGCCCGGCGGCGAGGTCGCTGGAGAGCTGGTCGTGGTGGACGGCCTGCGCGCCGGGGACGAAGAGCTCGTGCCGGCCGGCGTCGGCGAGCCGCCTGGCGAAGTCGCACTCGTCGTAGTAGACGAAGAAGTCGGGGTCCATGTAGCCGACCGCGGCGGCCGCCTCGCGGCGGACCAGCAGGGCGCTCGACTGCGCCCAGTCGACCCGGCGGGTCTCGTCGCCCTTGCTCTGCACGGTGAGCCACCGGTGGAGGAAGAGCGCCCCGGCGAGCGCGGTGCCGACCCCGGGGAAGCGCCAGGCGCAGGGGTAGGGCGAGCCGTCGGAGCCGAGCAGCTGCGGCGTCGCGGCGGCGGCCTCCGGGTCGGCGTCGAGGGCGGCGATCAGCGCGGCGGTCGCGCCGGGGCGCAGCTCGGAGTCCTCGTTCAGGAGCAGGCAGTAGCGGCCCCGGGCGCGTTCCATGAGGAGCGAGTCGTTGGCGGCCTTGCCGGTGCGCCGCGGCTGCTCGATCAGCTGGGTATCGCCGCCGAGCGCCCGCACGGCGTCGGCGGAGCCATCGGTCGAGGCGTTGTCGAGCACGAGCACCTCGCGCGTCACCCCGGCCGGGTGCGTCGCCTCGATCGCCGCCAGGCAGGCGAGCAGCATCGCGCGCCCGTTCGTGTTCACCACGCAGTAGGAGACGTCCAAGTCCAAGGCGGCCACGATAATCCCCGATGTTGATGGGCCGAAAACTCAACCATGGGTTGAGTTTTCGGCCCATCAACTTGGGTGCCCGCGTATGAAAGTTCGACTCGTCGACCCATCAGCTTTTACGCCGCCTTATGACCGGGCGCTTGCGGCGGCGCTTGCGCGCGGGGGGGCGGAGGTCGAGCTGGTGACGACGAAGTTCCTCTACGGCGAGGTCCCGGCGGCGGAGGGCTTCAGCGTGGACGAGCGCTTCTACCGGCGCACCGCGGCGCGCGGGCTCTCCTCCTCGGCCCGGCTGCCGTTCAAGGGCGCCGAGCACCTGCGCGACATGCTCGCCTTCCGCCGCGCGCCCGGCGACGTCGACGTCGTCCACTACCAGTGGCTGACCCTGCCCGGGCTCGACCGGCACCTGCTGCCCCCGACCCGGCCGCGGGTGATGACCGCGCACTACATCCTGCCGCCGCAGGCGAGCCCGCGCGCCGCCCGCTCCGCGGCCAAGGTGTTCGGCGCGATGGACGCGGTGGTCGCCCACTCCGAGCACGGCGCCGCCCGCCTCCGCGAAGAGGTCGGCCTCCCGGACGCGCGGGTCCGGGTGATCCCCCACGGCGCCTTCGACTACCTCACCCGCCTGCCGCAGGAGAAGCCGCTGCCGGAGGAGCTGCAAGGCGCCGAGGGCCCGGTGGTCCTCTCCTTCGGCCTGCTGCGTCCCTACAAGGGGCTCGAGAACCTGCTCGAGGCGTTCGGCGAGGTGGGGGAGGCGGAGCTCTGGATCGTCGGCAACCCGCGGATGGCGGTCGAGCCGCTGCACGAGCTGGCGGCGCTCACCGGCGCCAAGGTCCGCTTCGTCACCCGCTTCGTCGAGGACGCCGAGATCCCGGCGATCTTCCGCCGCGCCGACGTCGTCGCGCTGCCCTACCTCGACGCCGAGCACTCCGGCGTCCTCTACACCGGGCTCGCCTTCGGCAAGCCGCTGGTGGTGAGCGCCGTCGGCGGCTTCCCCGAGGTCGCCGAGACCGGTGCCGCCCGCCTCGTCCCGCCCGGCGACACCGCGGCCCTGGCGCGGACGCTGCGCGAGCTGATCGACGACCCGGGCGCCCGTGAGGAGCTCGCCGCCGCCGCCCGCGCCGCCGCGGCCGGCCCCTATTCCTGGGACGAGGCCGCCCGGCTGACGCTCGCCCTGTACGAGGAACTGGTGGCGGGCGCGCCGCTCTCCGGCCGTGGCGGCCCGGCAGGGCGCCCGTGACCACGCTCGCCGCGATCGTCTTCTGGCTCGCCGCGGCGGCCATCGTCTACGCCCAGGTCGGCTACCCGCTGGTGCTCCGCGCCCTGGTCGGCGCGCGCCGCGGCCGCGAATCGCTCGGCGGCCCGAAGGCGCCGCGCCCGCTCGGGCTCGGCGCGCCCGCCACGGAGCGGCCGACGGTCTCGCTGATCGTCCCCGCCTACGACGAGGAGGAGGTGATCGCCGACAAAGTCGCCAACGCGCTGCGCCTCGACTGGCCGCGCGAGCGCCTGCAGATCATCGTCGCCGACGACGGCTCCACCGACGCGACCCCGGAGCGCGCCCGCGAGGCCGGCGCCGACCTCGTCCTCGAGCTGCCCCCCGGCGGCAAGCTCGTCGCCCTGAACGAAGCGGTGGCCGAAGCCGACGGCGAGCTCCTCGCCTTCTCCGACGCCAACTCGGAGTGGGCGCCGGACGCGCTCGGCCGGCTGCTCGCCCCGTTCGCCGACGAGCGGGTCGGCTACGTCTGCGGCCAGGTCCGCTTCCTCGATCCCGACGGCGACAACCTCGAGGGCGCCTACTGGCGCTACGAGATGGCGATCCGGGAGATGGAGTCCGAGCTCGCCGGGGTAACCGCCGGCAACGGGGCGATCTACGCGGTGCGGCGTTCCGCCTACGAGGTCCTGCGCGCCTCGGGCAGCCACGATCTCAGCTTCCCCTTCCGCCTCGCCAAGCGCGGCCTGCGCTCCCTGTATGCGCCGCAGGCGCGCGCCACCGAGAAGATGGTGCCGACGATCGAGGGCGAGTTCGCCCGCAAACGGCGGATGATGGTCGGCCTCTGGGACATCGTCGTCGGCGAAGGCATGCTGCTGCCGCGCGGCTACCCGCCGCTCTTCGCCTTCGAGCTCTTCTCCCACCGGCTGCTCCGCTACGCGACGCCGTTCCTGCACGTCCTCGTCTTCCTCGCCAATCTGGTGCTGCTGGGCAGCGGCTGGTTCTACTACCTGACCCTGATCGCCCAGTTGGCGCTGGTCGGGATCGCGGCGCTCTCGGCGCGCCTCCCCGACGACGCCGTGGTCCGCGTCTGCCGCTACTACGTCCTGACCCAGGCGTCGATAGTCCTCGGCCTCTGGGACCGTTGGCGGCACGGCGCGGGCGGGCGCTGGGAGAAGGCGGCGGGCACGCGATGAGGGGCCTGCGCTGATGCCGCACGCCGTCGACAGGCTGCTCGCCGCGCTCGGGCTCGTCGTCCTCTCCCCGCTCCTGCTCGCGGCGGCGATCTGGATCAAGCTCGACAGCCGCGGCCCGGTCCTCTATCGCCAGCGGCGGGTGGGGCAGGGCGAGCGGCCCTTCGAGATGCTGAAGCTGCGGACGATGGCGGCGGGCTCCGATCCGGTCGGGGTCGGCACCGCCGTCCTCCGCGACGACCCGCGGGTGACGCGCTCGGGCCGCTTCCTCCGCCGCACCTCGCTCGACGAGATCCCCAACCTGGTCAACGTGCTGCGTGGCGAGATGGCGATCGTCGGCCCGCGCCCCACCCTCGCCGCCCACGTCGAGCACTTCTCGATCGCCGGCCACGCCCGCTTCGACGTCCTGCCCGGGATCACCGGCTGGGCCCAGGTGCGGGGCCGCGCCGGCATCCCCTGGGAGGAGCGGGTGGAGCTCGACGCCTGGTACGCCACCCACCGCACCCTCTGGCTCGACCTCCGCATCCTCGCCAAGACCATCGCCCTCGTCGTCACCGGCCAAGGCCTCGCCCCGGACTGACGTTGACGGGCCGAAAAGCG